>CAZXKD010000007.1:0-35643 GCA_964641215.1 uncultured Gemmatimonadaceae bacterium | reverse complement strand
GCGGTAACCGGCGCCAGCCAGCGCTCCAGCCGGCTGCCGCCGCCCAGCAACGCCGGCAGGTTGAGCACGCCGCCGCCCGCCGTCAGCACGCCCAGCACGACGAGCGGGCCGGTCAGGACCCACGGCGCCTCGCGCAGGTGGGGGCGCTCCCGCTCACCGGTGCGGTTCGGCCCGTGGAAGGTGTAGAGCATCAGCCGCGTCATGTAGAAGGCCGTGAGCAGCGCGGCGGCGAGCCCCATCCCCCAGAACAGGTACCACAGCGGCTGCGCGCCGCCGCGCGCGAACGCCGCGCCCAGGATCTCGTCCTTGGAGAAGAAGCCCGAGAGCGGCGGCACGCCCGCGATGGCGAGCGTCGCGATCCACATCAGCACCCAGGTCCACGGCAGATGGTCCTTGAGGCCGCCCATGTTGCGCATGTCCTGCGCGTCTTCATGGGAGTGCGTGGCGTGGTAGGCCTCGTGCATCGCGTAGATCACGCTGCCCGAGCCGAGGAACAGCAGGGCCTTGAAGAACGCGTGGGTGGCGAGGTGGAAGATGCCCGCCGTGGTCGCGCCCGTGCCCACGCCCAGGAACATGTAGCCGAGCTGTGAGATCGTGGAGTACGCGAGCACACGCTTGATGTCCCACTGCTTGAGGGCGATGGTGGCCGCGAACAACGCGGTGAGCGCGCCGATCCCGGCGACGACGGCGCTGCCCAGCGGCGAGAGCGCGAACAGCACGCCGCACCGGGCCACCAGATAGACGCCCGCCGTCACCATGGTGGCGGCGTGGATCAGCGCGGAGACGGGAGTCGGACCCTGCATCGCGTCGGGCAGCCAGGTGTACAGGGGGATCTGCGCCGACTTGCCGGTGCATCCCAGGAACAGGAACAGCGTGATCGCGGTGACGGCGGCGCTCCCCAGCGGGAACAGGCTCCTGGCCTTGGCGAACACGTCGGTGAAGCTCAGGCTGCCGGCGTGCTGGAAGATCATGAACATGGCGATCAGGAACCCGAAGTCGCCCACGCGGTTCACGATGAAGGCCTTCTTGCCGGCGTCCGCGTTGACCTGCTCGGTGAACCAGAACCCGATCAGGAGGTAGGAGCACAGCCCCACACCTTCCCAGCCGACGAACATCACCGGGAAGTTCGCCCCCAGCACCAGCGTCAGCATGAAGAAGACGAACAAGTTCAGGTAGGCGAAGTAGCGGGCGTAACCGGCATCGGCCCGCATGTAGCCGACGCTGAACAGGTGGATCAGTGCCCCCACCCCCGTCACGACGAGCAGCATGACCGCCGACAGCGCATCGACCTGGAGCGCGGCGCTCACCTGCAGGCTCCCCACCGGCATCCACGACCAATAGGTGAACACCACCGGCTCAGCGGGGTGGGCGATGGCGAGCGCGCGGACCACTTGGACCGCCACGCCCAACGCCCCGACGAGCACGCCGACGCCGATCACCGAGACGGCGCTCTTGGCGGTCGGCCGCACCAGGGCGAGCGTCCCATTCAGGACGAATCCCAGGAGTGGCAGGAGCGGAACCAGCCAGACGAGGTCCATGGCGGTGCGAGGGATCAACCCTTGAGGAGGTTGATGTTGCCCAGGTCCACCGTCTCACGGTGGCGGTAGATCGCCAGGATGATCGCGAGCCCGACGGCCGCCTCCGCCGCCGCCACCGCCATCACGAAGAAGACGAACACCTGCCCCGCGACGCCGAGCCGCTGGGCGAACGCGACGAAGGTGAGGTTCACGGCGTTGAGCATCAGCTCGACGCACATGAAGATCACGATGGCGTTGCGGCGCACCAGCACACCCGCGACGCCGATCGTGAACAGCACCGCCGACACCGCGAGCGAGGGCCCGAGGAGCATCAGAGCTTCCGCATGGCCAGCACGACCGCGCCCAGAATGGCCGCGAGCAGCAGCAGGCTGGTGATCTCGAACGGGACGAGGTAGCCGTCGAACAATGGTCGGGCCACCGTGCCGACGAGCCCGTCCTGGGCCTGCTGCGCCGCCATCGTGCCGGGCGGCAGCGCGATCGCCGCCGGCGGCTCGAGCCGCCGCAGCACCGAGAGCTGGAGCAACAACAGCACGGCCAGCACTGCCCCGACGCCCAGGCCGATGGAGCCCTTGAAGTCGTGGGGGCCGCCCTGCCCCAGGTTCAAGAGCATGATCACGAATAGGAACAACACCATGATGGCGCCCGCGTAGACGAGCACCTGCAGCACGGCCAGGAACTGAGCGTCCAGCAACACGAACAGCCCGGCGAGCTGGAACAGGGTCACCACGAGCCACAGGGCGCTCGCGACCGGGTTGCGGCGCGTCACGCACATCGCGGCGGACACGACGGCGACGCCGGCGAAAGCCCAGAACAGGAGGACGCTCGCGTGCCCGGTCAGCCAGGTCATCGACTCACTCGCCCTTGGGATCGGAGGGATCCCACAGCGTCGAGACCGGGTGGGTCTGCGCGCAGAGCCGCTCCAGGTCGTACACGAACCGGTCGCGCGAGTACTCGGAGTTCTCGTAGTGGACGCCCACGTGGATGGCTTCTTCCGGGCAGACCTCCTGGCAGTAGCCGCAGAAGACGCAGCGGAACTCGTCGATCTCGTAGATCAGCGGGTAGCGGTTGCCCTGCTCGTCCTCGCCCGGGACCAGCTTGATGCAGTTGGCCGGACAGATCTGCGGGCACAGGCCGCACGCCACGCACTTGGCCCGCCCCTGCTCGTCGGTGAGCATGCGGTGGGTGCCGCGCCAGCGGCCGGAAATCGTCCAGTCCCCGGTGCTGCGCTCCTCGGGGTATTGCATCGTCACCTTGGGGCGGAACAGGTGCTGGAGGGTGAGCGCCATGCCCTTGAGCGTCGCCCGCAAGTAGGAGGTCTGCTGCGTGGGCCGCTTCAGCACCTTCACACCGATGGCCATCAGGCCGCCCTCCGGGCGACGGAGCCCGAGACGACGCGGCCGCGGTCGAGCCCCCACACTGCCGCGACGAGCAACACGATGTTCAGCGCGCCGAGCGTGAGCGCCATCGGCCGGTCGTACGCCCAGCCCAGTCGGCCGTGCAGGTACCAGATCACCGTCGCCAGGATCGTGAGGTACACGAGGGTGGCCGGGAGCAGCACTTTCCATCCCAGCGCCATCAGCTGGTCGTAGCGGAAGCGCGGCAGCGTCCAGCGGATCCAGATGTACGTGAAGAGAAAGACGGTGGTCTTGGCGGCGAACGCCAGCAGCGTCAGCAGCGTCTTGAGGACGCTCGGGTCGCCCGTATCGTCCCAGTGGGTGAACGGGATGTCCCAGCCGCCGAAGAACAGCGTGGCCATCAGGGCCGATGCGGTGACCATGTTGGCGTACTCGGCGATGTAGAACATCGAGAACTTCATCGCGCTGTATTCCGTGTGGTAGCCGGCGATCAGCTCGCCCTCGGCCTCGGGCAGGTCGAACGGCAGCCGGTTGGTCTCCGCCAACGCGCTGATGAAGAACACCAGGAAGGCGAGCGTCAGCGAGATCGCGAACCAGCCCCCCCGCTGCTGCTGGGCGATCACCTGGGAGAGGGTCACGTTGCCAGCGAGGAGCAACACCGCCACGGTGCTCATACCCATCGAGATCTCGTAGGAGATCATCTGCGCCGAGGCGCGCAGGCCGCCGAGCAGGGCGTACTTGTTGTTCGAAGACCAGCCCGCCAGCACGATCCCGTACACGCCGAGCGAGCTGATCGCGAGAATGTAGAGGAAGCCCACCGGGAGGTCCGCCACCACCATCGGCACGAGGCCCCACTTCGTGGGGAGCGGGGCGGCGAAGGGAATCACCGCGAACGTGAGCAGCGCGGGCGTGAACGAGATCGCCGGGGCGAGGACGAACGTCCAGAAGTCGGCTTGCGCGGGGTAGGTCTCCTCCTTGAGGATGTTTTTCAGGCCGTCCGCGGCGGGCTGGAGGATGCCCTGGGGGCCGACGCGGTTGGGGCCGAGGCGGTCCTGCATCCACGCGCAAATGCGCCGCTCGGCGAGCGTGAGCAACGCCACTCCCACCATGATGACCGTGAACACCACGACGATCTTGATGACCGAGCTGATCAGGAAGAACGTCACGCCGCCACCCCGGCGCTGCGAGCGATCATCCCGCCGCTGGGCCCGAGCGTGGCGTAGGAGAGCCCGGCGAATCGCTCCACGGCCGCGGTGAGAAGATCGAACGCCGCCGCCGCGCTGTCGGGGCGCTGCGCTGCGGGCCCGTCGAGCAGCGCGCCCAACGCCCACCACGCGGGGCGGGCCATGCCGGGGGCGGCCTTCGCGGGGAAGTAGCGCTGCACGCGCCCGTCGCGATTGACGAACGTCCCTTCCTCTTCGGCCACGTTGGCGATCGGCAGCACGACATCGGCGCCGCGCGCGCTCTCGGGGAGCGTGGTCCCCAGGTAGATCAGGGCTCCCGCGCCCTGCGCCGGCACATCGGGCTCGTCCAGCACCAGCACCACCGCCGCCGTCTTGGCGGCCCGCAGCGCGGCGGATACGCCGCTGGCGTAGCCCAGCAGCTC
Source organism: uncultured Gemmatimonadaceae bacterium (assembly GCA_964641215.1). Lineage (GTDB taxonomy): Bacteria > Gemmatimonadota > Gemmatimonadetes > Gemmatimonadales > GWC2-71-9 > 13-1-40CM-70-15. The sequence continues at coordinate 31,144 of CAZXKD010000007.1, read as the reverse complement.
GGCGCCCTTGACGTTGGCGGCACGCTCCGGCCGCAGCGCGAGGTTCGGTACGCCGGCGAGTGGCGCCTCTTCGCCCATCGTGACCTGAAAGGCGCCGGTCCAGTCGAAGCCAGCCAGCGCCCGGCGCGCGAGGAACAGCGCTTCGGTCGAGGCCTTCGGGGACACGATGGCCACCGCGCTGCCCACGGCCTGTGTCCCCCGTCCGGCGCGCTCTCCGGCGCCGCGCAGCAGTCGCCGCGTCCGGTCGAGGGCCTCGTCCCAGTCCACGGCCCGCAGCTCCCCGTTCTGCTTCACGAGCGGCGCCTCGATGCGGTCGCCGCGGTTCATCCAACGGTAGCTCATGCGGCCGTGGTCGCAGATGAAGTAGCGGTTCACCTCGAGGTTCGGCCGCGGGCGCACCCGCACCACCACGTTGTCCCGCACGTCGAGGGTGACGTTGCACCCCTGCGTGCAGCCGGTGCACACCGACGCCGCCTTGTCCAGCTCCCAGGCCCGCGCCTTGTGGAGGAAGTCCTTGGACAGGAGCGAGCCCACGGGGCAGAGGTCCACGACGTTGCCGGCCCAGGGATGATCGAGCCGCGCGCCGGGGTGGATGCCGATATAGGCGCGGTCGCCGCGCTCGGAGACGTTGAGCACCGGCTCCGCGGCCACGTCCTCCATGAAGCGGACGCAGCGGGTGCAGAGGATGCAGCGGTTCGGCACGTACAGCACGTCCGGGCCGAAGTCTTCGACCGGATTGAAGCGCTTGGGATACTCGGCGTAGCGCGTCCCGGACCGCCCCTCCTGGAACACGAAGTCCTGCAGCTCGCACTCGCCCGCCTGGTCGCAGATCGGGCAGTCGAGCGGATGATTGATCAACAAGAACTCGAGCACGCTGCGCCGCGCGTCCTTGGCCTGCGGCGACTGCGTCTTCACCACCATCCCTTCCGTCACCGGGGTCGCGCAGGCGATCTGCAGCTTGGGGGCTTTCTCGATCTCGACCAGGCACATGCGACACACCCCGGCCACCGGCAGGCCCGGATGGTAGCAGTAGTGCGGCACCAGCACCCCCGCCTGCTTGGCGGCTTCGATGACGAGGGTGCCCGCGGGGACGCTCACCGGGACGCCGTCGATGGTCAGGGTGATCGAGCCGTCAGCCATCAGCCGTCAGCCCTCAGTCCGCCGCGACGGGGCGTCTCCGCCCCGCGATGTACGCCTCGAATTCGCTCCGGAACTTCTTGATCCCGCTCACGACGGGGGCCGCGCACGAGTCCGACAGCACGCAGATCGTCTTCCCGGTCATGTTATCCGCGAGGTCGAGCAGGAGGTCGAGGTCCTTGGCGGCGCCCTGCCCGGCGAGGATGCGCTCCAGGATCTTGGTGGTCCAGGCGGTGCCCTCGCGACACTGGGTGCACTGGGCGCACGACTCGTGGGCGTAGAAGCGGGCCAGCCGCATGATCTGATAGACCATGTCCGCCGAGTCGTCGAACACGATCGCGCCGCCCGAGCCGAGCATCGTCCCTTTCTCGACGCAGCCCTCGTAGTCGAGCAGGCAGCTTTCGGTCTCTTCCCGGTTGAGAATCGGCACCGAGGAGCCGCCCGGGATGCAGGCCTTGAGCGTGCGGCCCGGGAGCATCCCCCCGCACAGCTCGTAAACCAGATCCTTGAGCGGGAACCCCATGGTCACTTCGTAGGTGCCGGGCTTGGCGATGTGGCCGCACACGGAAAACAGTTTCGTGCCGCTGCTCTTGGGGTTGGATAGGCACAGCCCTTTGTACCAGGCGGCGCCGTTCCTGAGAATGTGCGGCACCGCGACCAGCGTCTCGACGTTGTTGATCGTCGTGGGCATGCCGAACACGCCGGCGGCGGCGGGAAAGGGGGGCCGGATGCGCGGGTTGCCGCGCTTGCCCTCGATGGAGTTCATCAGCGCCGTCTCTTCGCCGCAGATGTAGGCGCCGGCGCCGCGATGCAGGTGGATCTGGATGCCGCCGAACACCCCGGCGGCGCTCGCCTCGGTGAGCGCCTTCTCCAGGATGGTGAGCGGCTCGGTGAACTCCCCGCGCACGTAGATGTAGGCGACCTCGGCGCGGATCGCGTGCGCCGCGATCGCCGTCCCTTCGAGCAGGGCGTGCGGCGTCCAGCGCATGATCTCGCGATCCTTGAACGTGCCCGGCTCGGACTCGTCCGCGTTCACGCACAGATAGTGGGGCTTCTTCTTTTCCTTCGGCATGAACGACCACTTGAGCCCCGTCGGGAAGCCCGCCCCGCCGCGGCCCCGCAGGCCGGACGTCTTCACTTCCTCGATGATGGCCGCCGCGTCCATGGAGAGCGCTCGCTGGAGCATCTCGTAGCCGCCGCGTCGCACCCAGCCCTTGTAGGTGCGCGCCTCGGGGTCGCCGAAGTGCTTGGAGAGGACGACGGTCTCCTTGGCGTGGGGCTTGTGGGGGTAACCCATCACGGCTCCTTCACCGATACTTCCTCAGGATCTCCGGCACCTGCTCCGGCGTGACGCTCTCGATGAAGTCATCGTTGATCATGATCGGCGTCGCGAAGCCGCAGGCGCCCAGGCACTCCACCTCGATCACGGTCCATTTGCCGTCGGGGCTCGTGGCGCCGAGATCTCCCGCTCGCGTGTGCTCGAGGAGGGCCCGCACCACGTCCTCCGCCCCGCACAGGTTGCACGGCGACGTCGTGCAGACCTGCACGAAGTACCGGCCCACCGGATGCTGGTGGAACATCGTGTAAAAGGTGACGACGCCCTTCACGTACGCCGGCGTGAGCCCGAGCACCTCCGCCACCTCGGTCATGCTGCGATCGGAGATCCAGCCGCGCTCCCGCTGCACCAGCCACAGCGCCGGCAGCAGCGCGGCCTGTCTGGTGGGATAGCGCGTGAGCACCTCGTCCAGCTGGGCCCGCGCCTTGCCGGCGAAGACGGCTTGATACTCTTCGGTCCCGATGCTCATCGGTCCACCTCGCCCATCACGATGTCCACCGACGCGTTGATCGCGATCAGGTCCGACAGCAGGTGTCCCTCCGCCATTTTCGAGATGGACGCCAGGTTGATGAAGGACGGCGGCCGGATGCGCCAGCGGACCGGCTTCGCGGTTCCGTCCGAGACGAGGTAATTGCCCAGCTCGCCCTTGGGGTTCTCGATCCCGACGTAGGCCTCCCCCACCGGCGCCTTCACGCCCTCCATGACCTGCTTGAAGTGGAAGATCATGGCCTCCATGTCGCTCATCGCCCGCGACTTGGGCGGCAGGATCACGCGTGGATCGTCCACGTTCACCGGCCCGTCGGGTAGGCGGTCCAGGGCTTGCTGCAGGATGCGATTCGACTGGGAGCACTCCTCGAGCCGCACCAGGTAGCGGTCGTAGACGTCGCCGTGCTCGCCCACGGGAACGTCGAAATCGTACGTCTCGTAGCCGAGATACGGCTGGTCCTTGCGCATGTCCCAGGGGACGCCGCTGGCGCGCAGCATCGGCCCGGAGAGCGAATAGTTGATCGCCTCCTCCGCCGTGAGCATGCCGATGCCCTGCGTCCGCCCCGCCCACACGGCGTTGCGGGTCAGGACGCGATCGATCTCGTTCAGGGTGTTGGGGAACGTCCGCGTGAAGTGCCGCAGCCCGTCGACGAAGCCGTCGGGCACGTCGGCCATCAGTCCGCCCACGCGGGTCAGGCTCGTCGTCAGCCGGGCGCCGGTCCACATCTCCTGCAGGTTGTAGATGCGCTCGCGCTCCTGGAACGCCCACAGGAACGGCGTGAAGGCCCCCAGGTCGATCGAGGTCGTGCCCAGCCAGACCATGTGGGAGATGATGCGACTCATCTCGCAGGCGATCAGCCGCAGCACCGTGCAGCGCGGCGTGATCGCGATCCCCATGAGCTTCTCGGCCGCCATCGCCAGCCCGACGTTGTTGGCCATCGGCGACAGGTAGTCGGTGCGGTCGGTCAGGGGCACGATCTGGTTGTAGTGGCGGTATTCGCCGAGCTTCTCGAACCCCGAGTGCAGGTAGCCGACGTGCGGGATCACCCGCACCACCATCTCGCCGTCGAGCTCGACGACGAGCCGCAGCACGCCGTGCGTCGCGGGGTGCTGCGGCCCGAGGTTGATGAGCAGGTGCTCGCCGCCGAGTTCGCGCTCCTCCCCGCTGCCCTGCGCGGCGGCGAGCGGGATGCGGGTCGGGGCGCCGCGGGCGCCCAGCCCGGGGGTCGCCAGCTCGAGGTCGATGATGCGCTTGCTCATTCGGATTCGGGGACGGTGCCGCGCTGCCCGCGGCGCAGCCGCTCGCGCATCTCCGCCGGCAGCTCGTCGTACGCTTCGGCGATGGACAGCTCTTCGATCGAGTAATGCGCCTCGGGGTGGGCGTTCAGCGCCTGCCGCACCTGCTCCGCCCGGCTGAACCGCCCCCGCAGCGGGAAGTCCTTCCGAAGCGGGTACCCCTCGGCGTAGGTCTCCCACATCAGGATGCGGCGCAGGTCGGGGTGCCCCGCGAACACGATCCCGAACATGTCGTAGACCTCGCGCTCCAGCCAGTTGGCGCCCGCCCACAGCGGCGTCACCGAGTCCAAGGTCAGCTCGCCGCGCGGGTCGAGCTCCACCTTCACCCGCACGTCCGCCTTGCGGGTGAGCGAGCGCAGGAAGTAGACGACCTCCAGGGGCCGCTCGCGATCCCGGTACTCGACCGCCGTGACGTCCACGAGGTAATCGTAGCGCTCGCCGGGGCTGTCGCGCAGCCAGGCCATGATTTCCAGCAGCTGGCCTGGGGCCACGGTCACGATCGTGTCGCCGCACACCTCGTGCGCGCGGCCGATCGCGGAGCCGAAGGTCGCCCGGAGCGCGTCGACGGACGGGTTCACGCCGAGCGGAACTGGTGGATGGAGTTGCCGAAGGGCTCCGAGATCTCGTCGATCTGCTCCGGCGGGAGCCGCAGCCCGTGCGCATCGAGCGGCTGCTCGTCGCGCAGGCCGGGAATCGCCAGGGATTCGCCTTTGATCTTTTTGTGGAGCAGCAGCACGCCGTACAGCAGACCCTCGGGGCGCGGCGGGCAACCGGGCACGTAGACGTCTACCGGGACGATCGTGTCGATCCCCTGCACCATCGCGTAGTTGTCGAAGATGCCGCCGGTCGATGCGCAGGCGCCCATCGAGATGACCCACTTGGGCTGCGGCATCTGGTCGTAGATGGTGCGGATGACCGGCGCCAGCTTGAAGGGGAGCCGGCCGGCGCAGATGAGGACGTCCGCCTGGCGCGGCGAGAACGCCTGTCGCTCCATCCCGAAGCGCGCGAAGTCGTAGCGGCTCGCCGCGGTGGCCATGAACTCGATCGCGCAGCAGGCGGTGCCGAACGGCATCGGCCACAGCGAGTTGGCCCGCGCCCAGTTCACGAGTGAGTCGAACCGGGTGAGGAGCCAGTTGGGGCTCCCGCTAACCTCCTTGGTTTCCAGCACTCGCTTCATTGCAACCTCGTAACGGCGTCGAACCAAGGCGTCGAACGACTACGTCTAACGACGACGTTCACGATTTCGTTCGACGTCTTTGTTCGAAGCCTCAACTCGACGTCTTTCTGTTCGATGGTCAGTCCCACTTCAACGCCCCCCGCTTCCGCACGTACACGTACCCCACGAACAGAATCACCAGGAAGACGAGCATCTCGACCAGCAGGAATCCCATTCCGGGCCCTTTTGTCCCCGCGCCGGCAAAGAAGATCGTCCCCCACGGGATCAGGAACACCGTCTCAATGTCGAAGAGAATGAACAGCATCGCCACCAGATAGAACTTGATGGAGAAGCGCTCGCGCGCGCTGCCGAGGGGCGGCATGCCACTCTCGTAGGGGGCGGCCTTGGCGCTCGTCGGGCGTCGCGGGGCGGCGAAGTGGGAGAGGACGATCATCATCACCGCGGTACCGGCGGCCACGGCGAGCAGGAGCAGAAACGGGAGGTAGGGCTGGAGCATGGAGTTCGTGAAAAAATTCACGTAGTAGCAGAGAAGCTATCCCCCCCCCGGCCGCAAGTCAACCAGAGCGAGTGGCGTAAGTCTAGACGTCGCCGTTACATTGCGCGCCTATGTCGATCAAGTCCGACCGCTGGATCAAACGCATGGCCGCCACCCAACGGATGATCGAGCCCTTCGCCGACGGCCAGGTGCGCACCGGCGTGATCTCCTTCGGCGTCTCCTCCTACGGCTACGACATGCGCGTGGCGCCGGAGTTCAAAATCTTCACCAACGCCCTCTCGGCCGTAGTGGACCCCAAGCACTTCGATCCCAAATCGTTCGTCGAGTTCACCGGCGACGTCTGCATCGTGCCGCCGAACTCGTTCGCGCTGGCTCGATCGGTGGAGTACTTCCGGATCCCGCGCAACGTGTTGACGGTGTGCGTGGGCAAGAGCACCTACGCGCGCTGCGGGATCATCACCAACGTCACGCCGTTCGAGCCCGAGTGGGAAGGCTACGTGACGCTCGAGATCTCGAACACCACGCCGCTGCCGGCCAAGATTTACGCCAACGAGGGCATCGCCCAGGTGCTGTTTTTCACCGCGGACGAGGGCGACGAGTGTGAGCTCAGTTACGCCGACAAGAAGGGCAAGTACCAGGCACAGCGCGGGATCACGCTGCCGAAGCTGTAGCCGACCCGTACCAGGTGATGGCCGCCGCCGCGACGGCGAGGATGACGATGTCGGGCCCCCAGCCCAGCTCCGTCTTCGGCACGAGCATCTGCACGAAGTTGAGCACGAAGTCGAACACCCCGATGAGCAGGCCCAGCAACACGGTCTTTTCCAGGCCGCGCCCCAGCCGCGCCAGCACGCTGCCCATGAGCACCACGACCGCTCCCTGTCCCGCCGCGATGGCGAGCGCCGCCTCGACGTCGCTGACCAGCGTTTGCAGGAAGCCCGACCGCCCCACGTGATAACTGAAGAACCACGTGTGCAGGAGCGCGACCGCGATCCCCGCGACCGCGGCGCAGATCGTGGCCCACACGCCATAATAGATCACGACTCGCATCCGACCATCCGACTCCACCATAAGGTCCTCCTTGGGAACCTTCATAAGTCAGCCTCAGCCATCGTCCCCTCGGGCCTCACCCCCTCGTTCCCCCTCTCCGCATTGCGTAGAGGGGGCCAGGGGGAGAGGACGCGACGGCTGACGGCTGACGGCTCTAGTTCACCGCAGCGCCGCCGTCGCCTGCTCGATCGCCTGGCGAGCCTGGTCGATGTGGATGGCGAGGTCCTGCAGCTCCCGCTCCGTGGTCGCCTCGTCCGCGTAGCGTATCGCCTCGTTCACTGACGGGAACGCCATCGTGGAGTAGCCGTTGTCGACGTCCGAGGCGAACTGCAGGCTCCGCATCCAGGGGCGACTCGCCAGGCCCTGGGGGCGCGTGAGCCGGCGCTCCACCTGCAGCAGCGCCTGGGTGGCACGCGTCATCCGTGCGGGCTCGGTGCCGGCGGCGAGCGCGCTGTCGCGTACGGCGGCGAACGCCCGCGCCGCTTCGGTGAACCGCCCCAGCGCGTAGCGCACCGGCTCCGTGTTCGCTCCCGTGTTCGGCCCGTGGCCCCAATGCTTCTGGGCGATCCCGTTGTCGAGCTCGGCCACGAGCCCCGTCATCTCAGTGCCGAACGCGACATAATCGAGGGGCACAACATCCGCGTTCGCCAGCCGCGACAGGATCACCGTGACCAGCTGGGCCGCGGCGCGGTGGGCGCGGTACTGCGAATCGCCGAACGCAGTCATCCAGTGATACGAGTCGTACATGGAATGATAGACGCCTCCCGCTGCCCCGAAGCCGATGCCGCCCGACGGAATGCCGAGGTGATGGTAGAACCCGGCGAAGTCCGAGCCACCCCCTAGGTTGCCGAGCGTCAGCTGAGTCGTGTCCCCTTTGTGCTGGCGCAGCCAGGCATCGTAGATGGTGCCGCTGCCTCCGGGGTCGGGAACGGCCCGAGTGGCGGTGCGGATGAGCGGCTTGAGCGACGGAGAGCCGCTGCCACCGAATTGCCGTCCGGCGGCCATGTCGTCCTCGTTGATGTAGGCGACGACGTGGGCGCGCAGCGTATCCTCCAGCTCCTCCACCCATTCCGTCGAGCCGATCAGGCCCCACTCTTCGGCGTCCCAGGTTGCGAAGACGAGGGTCCGCGCTGGGCGGATGCCCTGTTTGGCGAGTGTGGCGAACGCCTGCGCCGCCTCGAGCACCGTGACCGTGCCGCTGATGTTGTCGGCGGCGCCGGGCGACCAGGCGTCGCGGTGACCCCCGACGACGACCCATTCGTCCGGCGCGCGCTCCCCGCGGATCATCCCGAAGGTGTCCCAGATGGGGTGCAGAGCCCGCGCCCCGCGCTCCGTCTTCACCTCGAGCCGGGCGCGCACCGGGCCTGGCCCGATGTGGTAGCGGAACGGCAGCCCTCCCTGCCAGGCCTGCGGCGGCGAGGCGCCGCTGAGGCGCTCCAGGAAACGCTGGGCGTTGCCGTAGCTCATAGGGAGCACGGGGATGTGCGGGAGCGGGAGCGACTCCTCGGGGACGCGGCGCGCCCCCGCCACCGAGGCGTAGCCGGGCGTGGTGGGATCGCCGTTGTCGTTCATGATGCTGCCGCGCTGGATGCCGCCGGCGGGCCGCATCGGGCCGGTGGGGTAGACGTCGCCGCGGAAGTAGCCGTCGTCCTGGGGGTCGGAGTAGATGATCAGTCCCGCGGCACCGTGCCGCTCCGCCTCGCGCGCCTTGATGCCCCGGTAGGAGCGACCGTAGCGGGCGATCGCGATCCTGCCCTTCACGCTGATGCCCAGGGAATCCAGGGTCTTGTAGTCCTCGATCAGCCCGTAGTTGACGTACACCACCGCGGCGGTGACGTCGCCGTCGCCGCTGTACGCGTTGAACGGCGGGACCTGCGGGCCGAGCGTCGTCTGATCCCCTGAGATCGCCGGCTCGCGCAGCGGGAGCGGCTGCCCGGCGCTCCCGCCAGGCAGCAGCCACGCGCGCACGGTCTCGGGCCACGGGACGTAGACGCGGTACTCCTTGGTCCAGGCTTCGAGCCCCCAGGCCTGCAGCTTGTCGATCACGTAGTCGCGGGTCGCCGCCTGCTCGGCCCGGCCGGCCACGTGCGGCCGGAGCGTCAGGTCATGCGTCATCAGCCGGGCGCTCAGCGTGTCCGGGACGGCCAGCAGGAGATGCTCGACGGAATCCTGCCGGGCTGCGCTCGACGGGGTGTAGCCTGGTTGCTGAAAAGTGAGCAGGGCGAGCAGAATGGGAGTCATGGGGGACAAGAATACGTCCAACAGAGGCGTCGAACAAATACGTCGAACGATTACGTATCTGTTAGACGCCCCTGTTAGACGCCCCTGTTAGACGCCTTCATGTCTTCGGGTTCAGGATTCTATCGATCCGATACCTCAAGTCTTGCAGGTGCAGCTTCGATTCGCGGTCCGTCACCCGCGGCACCGCGGCCGCGATGGCGGCGTCGAGGTCCCGCAGCTCTCCGCGGATCAACGCGCGCGCCTCGTCCGAGCGTGGCGGAGGGGGCGGGAACCCGGGAATCACCGGGAACGGCCCCGGCAGCGGTACGGGTGGCGCGGGCGCGAGCTTGTCGCCCATCAGGGTCACGAAGGAGCGCTGTAGGTTGCGCCGGTACACGTCGATCGCGCCCGCCCCTCCCCCCCCCCGGGTCGCCAGCTCGGAGAACAGGCCGCGCCGCACGTCGCTCAACAGATCGGTGACCCGGTACGCGGGCGTCGCCTGGGTCGCGAGTGCTTCCTGCTCCACCAGCCGGCTCAGGCGGCCGTCGTTGAACAGCTGGTTCAGCAAGGCGGTCTGAGTTTGGCGCAGCCGGTCCACCGTGCCGCTCTGCTCGACGCGCCGCAGCAGGTTCAGGTCGAGGAGATACGTGGGCGTCTTGAAGGCGTTGTCCAGCAGGAACGCGACCGCGGCCTCCTGCCGGACGCGCGGCACCGGGGTGAAGATCACGCCTTGCTGATCCGGATAGCGCTCGGCGCGGTACACGCCGCCCACCAGCGTCACGACGTGCCCCAGCTCTCGCTGCCACTGGCCGATCACCTGGCCGTACATCTCGTTGAGGTCGCTGTAGTCTTCGAGCTTGTCGGTCGTGGTGGCGGGAAGCAGCATCGGCATGACCCGCCTGATGTTGGCGAGTCCGTAGCGCGTCGCCGCGATCGGATCGCTCCCCAGATCTTCGGTCTGCGCTTCCGGGTCGACGCCATCCGCGTTGCCGAAGCGGAGCATCGGGTTGGTCTCCTGCAGCCGGGCCAACGAGTCGAGGACGGGACGCTCGGCCTCGGGCGTCGCCGCCCCGGGAACACGCCGATAGCCCCAATTCACCGCGAAATAATCGTACGGTCCCTGGATCGGGACGAGCCGGGCGCCGTCGCCGGGCTGGGCGACGTAGTTGAAGCGCCCGTAGTCCATGATCGACGCCTCGTCGCCGTAGCGTGCGGTGAAGGTGCGGCTGCGCAGCGAGTCCACCGGGTAGGAGGCGGACGACTTCATGTTGTGCGGGAAGCCGAGCGTGTGGCCGACCTCGTGCGCGGTCACATAGGCCAGGAACTCGCCCATCATCGAGTCGGGGAGCGGCAGCCGCGCCGCGCGCGGGTCGTCCGGGCCGGCCTGCACGAAAAACCAGTCGCGCACCAGGTTCATGACGTTGTGGTAGAACCCGATGCTCGATTGCAGGATCTCACCGGTGCGCGGGTCGCTGACGTGCGGCCCGTAGGCGTTCTCGATCGGCGACGGCAGCCAGCGGATCGAGGAATAGCGGGCGTCCTCCAGCGAGAACTTCGGGTCCTCCTGCGCCGTCGGTGCCGGCCGGGCCTGGATGGCGTTCGAGAAGCCCGCGGCCCGGAACAGCGGCGCCCAGCTCTCGACGCCCTTGATCAGCCAGGGCACCCATTGCTTCGGCGTCGCCGGGTCGATGAAGAAGACGATCGGCTTGACCGGGTCGCTCACGGCGGCGCCCGGCACCTTGGGCTCGAGCCGCCAGCGCGTGATGTAGCAGGTGTGCGCCACGCGGTGCTGCGCAGTGCCGTAGTCGTCTTGCCGGATCGAGAAGAACCCCACGCGGTTGTCGCACTGGCGCGGCGCCATCAGGCGCGCTGGGAGGACGACCATGGAATAGTGCAGCAGCACGGATGCGGAGTTGCCGCCGCCCGCCGCCGAATCGGTGCGATAGGTCTGGAGCGCCTCGACCTCCACGTTGGTCGGGAACGTCGTCGCGCGCTCGATCAGGGAGCGCGCCGGATCGAGGCCCCCGCGCAATGCCCGCCGGGCGCTGAGCTCTGGCACGTCCGTGGTGTACAGCCTCGTCACGTCGATGACGGCGTTGCTGTCGGCGTTGGGGCTGAAGGCCGCGACGTCGAAGCTCATCAACACCGGCTCGAAATTCGAGAGCCGCACGGCGCGTGACACGGGCTCGGTCGTGTCCGCCACCACGGCGTAGCTCACGTCCCGCAGCAGCACCCGGTTGCCGCGGCGCTGCCAGCGCACCACGCGATCGTTCAACTCCTCCCCCGCGTACCGTTGCCCTTGCGGCGTGGCCGTGTAGCGCACCACCAGCAGGAACGGCTGCTCGAGGGCGGCCCTGGGGATCTCGTAGAACAGCTTGTCGTTCAGGCGGTGCACGATGAAGACGCCCGAGTCCGTGGTGGCCCCGCGGGTGATCACCTGGGCATACGGCTTCGGTCCCTCCGGCGACGGCCCTCCGCCCGGCCGCCCGCGGCTCGTGTCCTGTGCCGGTTGGGAAGGGGTTGGTTGCTGCGCGGAGAGGGGTGGGCGGGCGGCGGCAACGGCGGAGCCGACGAGCGCCAGCAGGAGGCGGATGGATCGCATGGGAGCGAAACCCGGAGTTGGGATGGAGATGAAATAGGCTGTCCAACGGTGATACGTCCAGAGCGGCCGGCGTGCTGCGTTGCGCCCTGCTCGGCGGCTCGGCACATTCCTCTGGTGCCGCGCCGACCCACCTGGACCTGGGGGGCGACCGCCCTGGGATTGGCCGCACTGTTCGGGTGCCGTGAGCCGTCCCGCGTCGCGCTCGTCGGGTACGCATTCCCTATCGCCGTCTCGGCCAATGCCCAAGTGGCTCGGGACGAGATCGCCTCCTGGCCCGCTACCACTGGCCTAGAGATCCAGATCGTCTCCGATAGCGTGGTCCAGGGCGACACCCCCGACCGCGAGGTCCAGCGCGCGGGCCAGCTGGCCGCTCTCCCCGGCCTCGTCGCGGTGGTCGGGCACGGCGGCAGCCGGGGCTCGCTGGCCGCGGCGCCCGTTTACAATGAAGCCGGCATCCCGCAGATCGTGCCCAGCAGCACCAGCCGCCTGCTCCACAAGGCGGGGCCGTGGACGTTCCAGCTGCCCCCCGACGACTCGATCGAAGGGGCGTTCATGGGGGCGTTCGCGGTGGAGCGGTTGCACGCCCGGCGCGCCACCATCATCTACGTCAATGACGAGTACGGCGCCGGCTTGCGCGATGGTATCGTGGCTGCGCTCGAGCGTCGCGCGGTCCGGATCCTCGACCGCGTCAGCTTCGAGCCCGAAAGCGACATGCCCACACTGGTCGCGGCCACGTTGCAGCGCGGCGTGCCGGACGTCGTGCTCGTGGCCGGCCGCCAGCGCCAGACAGGTACGATCGCCCGACTCGCCCTGCGGCGCCGACCGGGGCTGCGTATCGTGGCGGGGGACGGGGCGCTAGTGCTCCCCGACCTCGCCGACAGCGCCGGCGCGGCGGCGGATTCCCTCTACGTCGTGGCCTTCTGGCTTCCGGACGCCCCGGACTCCTTGTCCCGCGCCTTCGTCGCCCGGTTCCGCCGCGTCGTCGGCCGGGACCCGCAATCGACCGACGCGATGTCGCACGACGCGCTGCTGCTCGCGGCGACGGCCATCCGCGCCGCCGGAGCGAGCCGCAGGGGCGTGCGGGATTACTTGCGCGCGCTGGGCCGGAGGCGGCCTGCGTTCGCGGGCGTGACCGGGCCGATCACCTTCCTGGCCAATCGTCGGGCCGGCCTGGTCATGGCCCAGCTGCGGCACGGCGTGCCCGTGCGCGTCGTCGCTCCGTGACGAGCCCGCGGTTCGTCTCCGCCCGCGGCATCAGCCTCCGCACGCTGCTGGTCCTGCTGGTGCTGGTCGCGAGCCTCTTCGGCGCGGTCCTGGCCGTCTATATGGGCTTCCGCGTCGGCTCGCCCGCGTTCGCCCTGGGAACAGGCACCGAGGCGATCGTCGCCTTGCTTCAGGACCTGGACCGGCGCCACAGCGCGCTCGATCGGGCGCATGGCCTCGCCCGGGCGCTCGTGTCGGGGAGGCCCTCCCCTGATGCGGCGCGGAAGCTGGCCCGGTTGGCGGCGTTGGGGAGCGTGCGCGCCGCGCCGCAACCGTACGCTCAGGTCAATCCGGCGCTGCGAGTGCTGCTGGGCAGGACGGACGAAGCCATGTCCCGACTTGGCAACGCGCTCACCGAGGTCGGGGCGATGCAGGAGCTGCATCGCTCGGCGGCCGCGCGGCAGCGACTGCTGCAGGCGGATTCCTTGCACGACGTGGTCGACTTGGAGATGTCCGCGGCGGCGACGCTCGCGCGATCGGAGCTCATCGATCGGGAACGCGACCTGAACGCGGCGGCGCACGAAACGGCGCGCGATGCGGTGCTCTGGCTGGTCGCCGGCGCGTGCCTCGTGCCGCTGCTGGTGCTCGTCGTGCGGCGGCGCATCTGGCGGCCCCTCGCGGCTCTCGAGGGTGGCCTCACTCGGGTCTCAGACGGCGACCTCACGACGCAGGTGCCGGTGGCGTGGGACGACGAGCTGGGCCGATTGGCGGAGCACTTCAACGCCATGACCCACGTCTTGCGCGATCGGGCTGAGGAGCAGGGCCGGTTCGCCGCGGCGGGCGAGCTGCTGGCGGGGATTGCGCACGAGGTGAACAACCCCCTGATGGCGATCACCGCCCACGCCGAATTGCGGCTCGCCGAGCCGGGCGTCAGCCCGGACCAGCGCGCCGAGATGCAGCAGATCCTTCGTCAGGCGCAGCGGGCGACGAAGCTGCTGCGCGGGTTGTTGCGCTTCGTGCGGGCCGGAGAGCGGCGGGTCATGAACGTCAACCTCAACGAGGTCGTGCGCGCCGCCGTCGACCTCGTCTCTTATCGGTTCGGCGTCGATGAGATCACCCTGGGCGGGCACCTGGACGCGACACTGCCGCCCGTGGACGCCGACGCCAACCGGCTCGAGCAGGTGATCGTCAATCTGCTCAGCAACGCCCTCGATGCGCTGCGCATGGTGCGGCCGCCGCGGGCGCTGACGGTGGACTCGTGGCTGGAAGCGGACCGGGTCCACGTCGCGGTCCAGGACAACGGGCCGGGGATCGCACCGGAGATCGCCGACCGATTGTTCCGGCCGTTTGCCACGACCAAAGGGCGCCGCGGCACAGGGCTGGGCCTGTACATCTCCCGCCAGTTGGTGCGTGAGGTGGGCGGCGATCTCACGGTCACGTCCCAACCGGGGGCGGGCGCGCGGTTCGTGCTCACACTCCCCATCGGGTCCCTCGCGCCAGCGGCACCCGAGCCGGCGACCCCGGCCGCCGCACCTGCCGCCCCCCCCCACCCCCTCACCGGTGTGCGCGTGCTGCTGGTGGACGACGAGGAGGCCATCCGCCGTCCCATCGCCCGCTTCCTGACGCGCCGCGGCGCCCTGGTTATCGAGGCGGGGGATGGCGTGCAGGCGCTCGACCTGTTGGACGGGGAGCGGGTGGACGTGATCCTGGCGGACCTGCGGATGCCCCGGCTGGACGGCGCCGAGCTGCACGCGCGCCTGCAGGCGACGCGGCCGGCGCTCGCCGACCGGATGATTTTCCTCTCGGGGGACATCACTCAGCTCGCCGGCCGCGGGCTCGGGGCGGTGCCTCGCGAGCGAGTGCTGGTGAAGCCCGTGGAGCTGCGCGAGCTGGAACAGCGGATCCACGAATTCCTGAAAGGCGGGACCGGCTGATGCTCATCGTGGCGGTCCTGCTCGTGACCGTGCTGATGCGCTACGTGATGGTCGGCGTCGTCGTGTACTTCCTCCTGCCGCGAGGCACCCTCTGCCCCACCTGCCGGACCGAGATGCTGCCGCTCCGTCACCTGGTGCTGGACCGCGTGTTCCCGTGGCTGCAGCGGCGCTGGTGTCTGGGGTGCGGGTGGAACGGCGTGGTGCGGCGCGAGCCGCCACCGGCGCGAGAGGAGCTTCCCACTCCCCGGGTCCGCCCTCCGTCCCGGCCGGTTACTCGAGTGTGATGATCCGCACGGCCCGCTCGTAAAAAAAGTAGTCCCACGCCCAGTTGATCAGCACGAGCAGCTTGTTGCGGAAGCCGATCAGCTGGATCAGGTGCACCACCAGCCACACGACCCACGCGAGGAACCCGCGGAACGCGATGCCCCGGATATAGGCCACGGCCGCGTTGCGTCCGATCGTCGCCAACGAGCCGGGGTCGCGGTAGCGGAAAGGGCGCGGGGGCTCCCCGCGCAGCGCGCGCAGCACGTTCCCCGCTGCGGTTTCGGCCATCTGGATGGCGACGGGGGCCATCATCGGCAGCGGCTGGCCGGCGTCCTCCAGGTAGGCGGCGTCCCCGACGACGGAGACCTCGGGATGCCCCGGGACCCGCAGCGTCGGCTCCACCACCACGCGTCCCTGCCGTGCGGTCCGCAGGCCGAGCCGCCGCGTCAGGCCCGCCGCCTGCACCCCCGCCGCCCAGAGGAGCGTGCCCGCCGGAATCACCTCGCCGCCCTTGAGGCGGACCTGGGAGCCGTCGAACTCTTCCACCGCGGCGCCGAAGCGCACCTCCACGTGCTTCTTCCAGAGCGTCTCGGCCGCGACCCCGCGCAGCTTCGCCGGCATCGCCCCCAGCAAACGGTCGGTCGCTTCGAGGAGCAGTACCCGGACGTCCATGATATTGAGCCGCGGGTAGTCCTTCACCAGGACAAGGCGGATCAGCTCGGAGAGGGCGCCCGCCATTTCCACGCCCGTCGGGCCGCCGCCCACGACCACGAAGGTGAGCAGCGCGCGGCGCCGGTCCGGGTCTTCCTGCAGCATCGCGTGCTCGAAGCAGCGCAGCACATGGTTGCGGATCGCTACGGCCTCCGGGATGTCTTTGAGACCGATGCCGTGGCGCTGCACGCTGTCGAGCCCGAAGAAGTTGGTCTCCCCGCCGAGCGCGAGGATGAGATGGTCGTAGGACACGGGACCGGCATCGGTCAGGACGCGGCGGGCTGCGAAATCCACCCCGCTGACCTCCGCCAGCCGGAATTCGAGGTTCGACTGTCGACGCAGGATCGCGCGCACCGGTCGGGCGATTTGCTCGGGCTCGAGGCCCGCCGTCGCCACCTGATACAAGAGCGGCTGGAACAGGTGATAGTTGTGTCGATCGATCACGATCACGTCGATCGGGGCGCGTCGCAGCGTTCGCGCCGCGCGCAGCCCGCCGAATCCGGCGCCGACGATGACGACCGCTGGACGGCTCACGCCGGTCCGCGAGCCTTACTCCAGCACCACCGCGGTCCCGTAGCAGAGCACTTCGGTGGAGGCGCTGCGACCGCCGCCGACGTCGGAGGCGTCGTAGCGGACGCCGAGGATCGCGTTCGCACCGACCTGCTGGGCGTGCTGAACCATCAGGTCGTACGCGGTCTGGCGCGCCTGCTCGCACATCTCGGTGTAGGCGCCGATCTGCCCGCCGATGATCGACTTCAGGCCGCCCAGAATGCCCTGCCCGATCGTCGGGGCGCGCACCGTGATGCCCCGCACCAGCCCTTTGAATTCGCGGATACGCCGGCCCTGGATGTCGAAGGTGGTGGACACGAGCACGGAGGACTGGATCGCCATGGCAGGAACCTCACTTCCCGGTCAGTTTCCGCCACAGTGCCGCCAGCGGATCGTAGTGGGCGTCCACCACCCGTTCTTTCAACGGGATGATGGCGTTGTCGGTGATGGTGATCGATTCCGGGCAGACCTCGGTACAGCACTTGGTGATGTTGCAGTAGGCGATGCCGCCCTCCGCCTTCAGGAAGTCGCGCCGGTCCGCCTCGTCGAGGGGGTGCGTTTCGTAGGCGGCGGCGCGCACCAGGAAGGCGGGCCCGATGAAGTCCCGATGTTTCCCGTGGGTGCGCAGCACGTGACACACGTCCTGGCACAGGAAGCATTCGATGCATTTCCGGAATTCCTGCGGCCGCTCCACTTCGTATTGGTACATCCGCCAGGTCCCGTCCGCTGCGTCGGGCGCGCGGGGCTGGAAGGCGGGGATCCGCTTGTTGACCTCGTAGTTCCAGGAGACGTCCGTCACGAGGTCCCGGATCAGCGGGAAGGCTTTCATCGGCGTGATCGTGAGCGGCTGGTCGGCGGGATAGTCCGAGAGCCGGGTCATGCACATCAGCTTGGGCCGCCCGTTGATCTCGGCCGAGCACGACCCGCACTTCCCCGCCTTGCAGTTCCAACGCACCGCCAGGTCCGGGGCCTGCTCCGCCTGGATCTTGTGGACCGCGTCGAGGACCACCATCCCCTCCCCGGCCTCGACGGCGTACTCCCTGAGTTCGCCGGAGGGTTGTGCCGGCGACACGCTACGTGCTCCCCGGAAGATCCGCAACCGCCGTTGCTCGCTCACGTCACGTCCCTTCCTTGATGAGCTTGGCGAGGTCGGCCGGCAGCTCTGGCTGCGCCTCCCAGCGGACTGTCATCCGCTCCCCGTCCCGCCGCACGACGACTTGGCGGCGCTCCTGCTTGGGGTCCGAGTCGGGGTGATCGGCGCGCGTATGGCCGCCGCGACTCTCGGTGCGCTCGAGCGCCGCGCGCGCGGTCATCTCCGATACGGCGAGCAGGGAGCGCAAGTCGAGCGCCGTGTGCCACCCCGGATTGTACTCCCGGCTGCCCGTGATGCCCACGCTGCGCGCGCGCGCGCTCAGCCGCCCGAGCTCGGCGAGCGCCTGTTCGAGTCCCGAGCGGTCGCGGACGATCCCCGCCTTGCGCTGCATCAGGTCCTGGAGCGCGGCCTGCACCGCGAAGGGATTCTCCCCGCCAGGGCGGTCGAAGGGAGCCAGCGCGGTCTGAACGGTGGCGTCGAGCTCCGCGCCCGGGATCGCCGGCGCCCGGCCGCTGCGGTCGGCGTGCTCGGCGGCGTGCTGGCCCGCGCGCCGGCCGAACACCAGCAGGTCCGAGAGTGAGTTTCCGCCGAGGCGATTCGCCCCGTGCATGCCGCCGGCCACTTCCCCCGCGGCGAACAGGCCCGGCACCGTCGACATCTGCGTTTCGGCGTCCACCTTCACGCCGCCCATCACGTAATGGATGGTCGGGCCGATCTCCATCGGCTGCTTCGTGATGTCCACGTCCGCCAGCTCCTTGAACTGGTGGTACATGCTCGGCAGTTTTTGCTTGATGAAGTCGCCGGGGCGCTTGGAGGCGATGTCGAGGAAGACCCCGCCGTGGGGGGTGCCGCGCCCCTCCTCGATTTCTTTGACGATCGCCTTGGACACGACGTCCCGCGTCAGCAGCTCGGGCGGGCGGCGGTTCTTCATCCGGTCGCCGGTCACCCAGGCGTCGGCCTCCTGCTCGGTGGCCGCGAAGTCGCCCTTGAACATCTCGGGCATGTAGCGGAACATGAAGCGCTCGCCCTGCGAGTTTCGCAGCACCCCGCCTTCGCCCCGGACGCCTTCCGTCACCAGGATGCCACGTACGCTGGGCGGCCACACCATGGCCGTCGGATGAAACTGGACGAACTCCATGTCGATCAGCTCGGCACCGGCGTCGTAGGCGAGGAAGTGCCCGTCGCCGGTGTACTCCCAGGAGTTCGACGTCACCTGCCACGCCTTCCCGATGCCGCCGGTCGCGAGCACGACCGCGCCGGCGCGGAACAGGACGAAGCGTCCGGTCTCACGGTAGTAGCCGAGGGCGCCGGCGGCGCGACCGTTCACGACCGGCAGCTTGATGATCGTGCACTCCATATGCACGTCCACCCCGGCGTGCACGGCCTTGTCCTGCAGGACGCGGATCATCTCGAGCCCGGTGCGGTCGCCCACGTGCGCCAGTCGCTGATGGGTGTGGCCGCCGAACGGTCGCTGGTTGATGCGGCCATCCGGCGTGCGGTCGAACAGCGCGCCCCACGCCTCGAGCTCGCGGATCCGGTCCGGGGCCTCCTGGGCGTGCAGTTGCGCCATGCGCCAGTTGTTGTGCAGCTTCCCGCCCCGCATCGTGTCCCGGAAGTGCACCCGCCAGGTGTCCTGGGCGACCACGGTGCCCAGCGCCGCGGCGGCCCCTCCTTCGGCCATCACCGTGTGCGCTTTGCCCAGGAGCGACTTGCAGATCAGGCCGACCTTCGCGCCCCGGGCCGCGGCCTCGATCGCGGCGCGCAGTCCCGCGCCCCCGGCCCCGATGACGACGACGTCGTACTCGTGGCTCCGGATGTCGGCCACTACAAGATCCGCAGGTCGGTGATGACGCCCACCGCGCAGAGGCGGATATAGAGGTCGGTGAGGGCAACGGAGAAGAGGGAGCACCAGGCCCACGTCATGTGATGACGGTTGAGCACGCTCACGCCACGCCACAGGCGGTAGCGGGCTGGGCCGGCGCGCGCGCAGGAGAAGCAGTCGACCTGGCCCCCGACCAGGTGCCGCAGCGAATGGCAGCCGAACGTGTAACAGGCGAGCAACCCCACGTTCGCCGCCATGAGGATCGTGCCGAGCCCGATGCCGAAGGTGCGGGGGGTGCCGGCCGGGATCATGCCGGCGGCCCGCCAGGCGTCGCCGACGGGCCAGCGCAGGGCCAGGATCACGTCGTAGCCCAGGATGAAGATGAACACCACCGCCGCATACATGAAGAAGCGGTGGATGTTCTGGAGCAGGAAAAGGCGGGATTCACCCTTGTAGTCGTGTCGCCCCTCCCCCACGGCGCACGCGACCGGATCGAGGAAGAACGCCCGGTAGTAGGCTTTGCGGTAGTAGTAGCACGTGACGCGGAAGCCGAGCGGGAAGACGAGGATCAGGAACGCCGGCGAGAGCGGCCACCAGGACGTCCGCAGCAGTGGCGAGTAGAAGGGGGAGAGGTAGGGGCCCCACTCGTAGTGCGATCCGGTCCATGCCGCCCACGTCGCGTACACCGCGAAGGAGAGCAGGACGGTGGCCGTCAGGGCCGGCGCCACCCACCAGGAGTCGCGCCGCAGCGTCGTGCCGAAGCCCCGCTCGTGCAGGTCCTGCACGGAGGTTGCCATAGGCCTGCCGGTCAGAGTTTCACCGCCGCCATCGTCTGCTGCACCGCGTCCGCCGACTTGCGCAGGTCCGCCGCTTCCTGGGGTGAGAGCCGGACGGTGACGATCTGCTCCAGCCCCCTGCGGCCCAGCTTGCACGGCACGCCGCAGTACATCCCCGACAGCCCGTATTCTCCTTCGAGCCACGCCGCGCACGGCAGGATGCGTTTCTTGTCCAGGACGATGGATTCGACCATCTGCGTCGCTGCGGCAGAGGGGGCATAGTAGGCGGAGCCCGTCTTCAGGTGCTGCACGATCTCGGCACCGCCGTTGCGGGTGCGTTCCACGATCGCCTTGAGTTTCGCGTCGTCGAGCAGCTGGTTGACCGGGATGCCCGACACCGTCGTGTAGGAGACGAGCGGCACCATCGTGTCGCCGTGGCCGCCCAGCACCATCGCCTGGATGTCTTCGACCGCGACGTCGAGCGCTTCGGCGAGAAACGCGCGGTAACGGGCCGTATCGAGCACACCGGCCATGCCGATCACCCGCTCGCGCGGGAAGCCGGTCACCTGCTTGGTGACCCAACACATCACGTCGAGCGGGTTCGACACCACGATGACGATCGCCTGCGGCGCGGCGTTCTTGATCTGCTGGGAGACCTGCTTCACGATATCGGCGTTGGTGCGCACCAGGTCATCGCGGCTCATCCCCGGCTTGCGCGCGATGCCCGCTGTGACGACGAACAGCTCGCTCCCGCGCGCCGGACCATAGTCGTTCGACCCCACGACGCGCGTGTCGAAACCCGCGATCGGCGCCGACTCCCACTGATCGAGCCCCTTGCCCTGCGGCACGCCCTCGATGACGTCCACGAGGACGACGGCGCGCGCGAGCTGCTTCTCGGCAAGCCGTTGCGCCGTCGTGGCACCGACATTCCCCGCACCGACGACCGTGATCGTACTGAGCATGGAATCGGGTTGTGTGGAGGCGCCTAAAGCTAACCTCACCCGCCGCGCGTGTGCATCTCCCGGTGCGGGTCGGCGCGCAGCGCCTCGCGCGGATACAGCGCGCCGCGCCGCTCCAGCGCCAGACGCTGCTCGGCGCCGCGGTCGGCGCGGCCGGTCCAGACGGCGGTGATGAGGTCCGCGAGCTCCCCGTCACTGGCGCCGGCGCGCAGCCGCTCGCGGAGATCGATGCCCTGCCCCGCGTACAGGCACAGGAACCAGGTCCCATCCGCCGTGAGCCGGCTGCGGTCGCAGCTGCGGCAGAACGGCGCCGTCACCGACGCGACGATCCCGAACGTCGTCCCGTCGGCAAGCCGAAAGCGCTCGGCCGGCGCCGACGCCATCGCGGGCCCGCCGGGGAGCAGCGGCTCGATCGGCCCGTAGCGCCGCGCCAGCGCGTCCAGGATCTCGCGCCGCGACACCACTTGCTCGCGGGACCAGTGGGTCGCGCCGCCGACGTCCATGTACTCGATGAACCGGACCTCGGCGTCGTGGGTCCGGGCGAACTCGAGAAGGTCCGCCAGCTCGTCCTCGTTGAAGCCACGGATCACCACCGTGTTGAGCTTCACCCGCTCGAATCCCGCGGCGCGTGCCGCCACGATTCCCTCGAGCACCTCGGCGTGGCGGGGGCTGCGGGTGAACGCCTGCATCCGCTCGGGACGCAGCGTGTCGAGGCTGACCGTCACCCGCCGCAGCCCCGCGTCCCGCAGCGGCCTGGCCCATTTGCCGAGCAACAGCCCGTTGGTGGTCAGCGCGAGGTCGCTGAGGTCGAGGGGCGTCAGCATGCCGACCAGCGCGGGCAGATCATGGCGCAGCAGCGGCTCGCCGCCGGTGAGCCGCAGCTTGCGCGCGCCCAGCCCCGCGAACACCCTCACGATCCGGGCGATTTCTTCGAAGCTGAGGATCGAAGACTTGGGCAGCCAGACGTACTCTTCCTCGGGCATGCAATAGCGGCAGCGCAGGTTGCAGCGGTCCGTCACCGACACCCGCAGGCTGCCGAGGGGACGCTGGAGCGTGTCGCGCACGGCGCCGCTCATTCCGGGCCCACCACCGCCGGCCGGCCGTGGGGGTCCACCCACAGCGCTGAGCCGTCGGCCCGCAGCTCCTTCTTCCAGATGGGGAGGCGCTGCTTCACCTGCTCGATCACGAAGCGGCAGGCGTCGAACGCATCGGTGCGGTGCCGGGCCGCCGCGGCGATCACGATGCTCGCCTCTTCGGTTTCCACCAGGCCGAGCCGGTGCCGCAGCGCGATGCGGCTGTCGGGCCAGCGCTTCGCTGCTTCGCTCAGGATGCGGTCGAACTCGGCGTCCGCCATGGCGTCGTAGGCGGAGTACTCGATTCCCGTCACGCCGCCGTCCTTGGGCGCGTCGCGCACCGTCCCGAGAAAGACGCAGGTCCCCCCCCGCTCGGGCCCGGCGACTTCCCGGATGAGGGCGTCGATCGAGATAACCGTTCGGGTGAGGTGCGTCATCCTAGCCCCCTGCCAGCGGCGGCAGCAACGCGACTTCGTCGCCGTCGCCGACCGGCGCGTCGAGCTTCACGTGGCGCAGGTTCACGGCGACGAGCGGCCGCGCGGGCAGCACCCGCGCTCCGGGGATCTGCTCGCGCAGCCGCCGCACCACGTCTCCCACCGTCGCCGGCAACGACACGTCGACGGCCGTGGTCTCGCACCCGGCGAGCTCCGCGTAGCTTGCGAAGAACCGCACTCGCACCGTGCCGGTCTGCGTCGCCGTCCGCATGAGAGGGATAATACGCTCCCTCAACTCCCCGTGGTACCAGTGGAAAGGCCGCGCCAGATCCTGGCCTGTTTCGAGGTCGCCGTCGGCAGCGCGCTCACCGTGAAGCTGACCTGCTGGCGCTCGCGGACGTGGGTGGCGAGGGTCAGCGTTTGAGCGCCGCGGATCACTCCCAGCGTCAGCGGGGCCCCGGGCTGTCCCTTATAGCGGTTGCGGAACGCGCCGGCCCAGTCCTGATCCACGCTCACCGCGATATCGCCGACCTTGCTCAGCACGTCGCCCGGCTGGACGCCGGCCTCGGCGGCGGCACTGCCGGGACTGACGGTCTGGACGACGATCTGTCCCTGCGGTGACACGCCGGTGGACACACCCATAAACGGCGACGTCGTGACCTGGCGCCCGAAGGCGATGCCCGCCTTCGCGAACACCGCCGCGTACGGCAGCGAGTCGCGCCCGTTGATGTAGCGCTGGTAGAAGCCGTCCACGTCGAGCATCCCCATCTCCCGCAACAGGCCGAGCAGGTCGGCCGTGCGGAAGCCTTTGCCCTGCTTGTAGAAGCGCGTGAACAGCGCACGGATCACGTCGTCCAGGCTGCGGACGTTGTCGGTGGCGTCCCGGATCGAGATGTCGAGCAGCAGGCCGGTGAGCGAGCCCTTGGGATAGTAGAGCTGCGAGCTGTTCACGTACACCTCGTTGATCCACGTCGCGACGCTGCCGTCCTCTTCGCTCCACGGCTCCAACGCGGACTCCACCTGCTCGATGTTCTGCTCCATGTTGGCGAAAAACCGCTCGCGCGTCCACAGCCCGGCCCGCAGGTTCGTGAGGTCGGCGTAATAATCCGTCACGCCCTCGGACCACCACAGCAGCGGCGTGTACTGCTCGGCGTGGTAGTCGTAGGGCCACATCTCGGCGGGACGAATCCGCTTCACGTTCCAGAGATGGAAGAACTCGTGCGACAGGAGCGGCAGCATGAAGTCGCCGAAGTTCCCGGCCTCGTCGGCGAAAGCGCCCGCCGGCATGATGTCGTACTGCGAGGCGAGGTGCTCGAGCCCGCCTCCGAAGCTGATGGGCTCGTGGATGACGTTGAAGAAGATCGTGTACGTCTCGTACGGAGGCCCGCCCATCAGCTGGTCCTGGAGCTTGGCCATCTTCTCGACGCTGCTGCGCATGTTGCGGGCGACCGCGGCGGTGTAATCCGTGGCCGGCCACACCGCGAGGCGGATCCAGTGACCCTCCACCTGCAACGAGTCGAGGCTGTACTTCCCCACGAACGTCATCGCGTCGGCGAGCTCGTCGTAGTTGGTCGCGGTGTAGGTGCCGCCGCCCCCCCCTCCCCCGGGGGCCGGTCGCAGCGCGGTCGTCACCTGCCAACCCTGCGGCAGCGCGAAGCGCACTTCGGCGGGGCGCGCGAGCTGCCCTTCCTCGTACAAAAAGACGTTGGTGCCGAGGACCGCGCCGAACTCGCCCGTGATGCGGGCCAGCGATAGATCGATCGTGTCGGCCAAATAGTCGAACTCGACCGTGACCCGGTCGCTCTTCCCCGTCACCACGCGCCAGGTGTCCTTGTCGAACCGGTCCCAGAAGAGCGACCGGCCGGCGGACGACTGCGCCCGAAAGTGGCGCACGTAACGTGCATAGTTCTGGATCTCGTAGGCGCCCGGACTCCATGCCGGCAACGACAAGTACAGCGTGTCTTTAGCGGCGGCCGGGAAGTCCGCCTTCACATGGAAGAGGTGATCGGTGGGAGCTGGAACAGAGAGCTCGTAACG
This sequence comes from uncultured Gemmatimonadaceae bacterium, assembly GCA_964641215.1. Lineage (GTDB taxonomy): Bacteria > Gemmatimonadota > Gemmatimonadetes > Gemmatimonadales > GWC2-71-9 > 13-1-40CM-70-15. The sequence goes on along the minus strand of CAZXKD010000007.1, from coordinate 6,492 downwards.
GACGGCTTGACCGGCGAGCGGCGACGCGAGGAGCAGGGCGAGCAGCGCACGCACAAATGACTCCTTAGTCGTGAGTGACGCGGGAACCGGAAGATACACCGCGCAAAACAAAGCGGCCCAGACGGTTAGTCCGGGCCGCAAAGCGTCGTGTGGCGCCCTAGTCAGGGCGAGACTTTCTCGCTCGCCTCCGCCACCATGGCGCGCAACTCCTTGCTGGGCTTGAAGACAGGCACGGGCCGGGCCGCCACCTCCACCGGATCGCCGGTGCGCGGATTCCGCGCCATCCGGGTCTTGCGCTGGCGGATCTTGAACGTGCCAAACCCTCTGATTTCAATGTTATGCTGCTCGGACAACGCCGACTTCACAGCGTCGAGGAACGAGTCCACGACACGGGCACAGTCCTTCTTAGAAATGAGGGGACCGGCGGTGCGAGCGATTTGTGCGGTGACCTTTTCGACCAGATCGGCCTTCGTCATCCGTCCCCCCTGCAGGGCTCAGAACCAAATCGGGGGCCAACATACGGGCTTACCTATTGACTGTCAAGAGCTTGGAGGAACTGTTGGAAGTGCCCCTGGGCGTCGTGGGGCCCTGGGGAGGCTTCGGGATGGTATTGCACCGCGAAAATCGGGTATTCGCGATGTCGCACGCCCTCGACCGTGCCGTCATTGAGGTTGAGGTGGGTGACCTCGAGCGCGGTCGCACCGGGAACCCCGCTGGTGTCACCCTGCACCGCGAACCCGTGGTTCTGTGACGTGATAAGTACTTGTCCTGTCGCGAGATGCCGCACCGGGTGGTTACCGCCTCGATGCCCGTAGGGGAGCTTGACGGTGCGACCCCCCAACGCCAGTCCTAGCAGTTGATGGCCGAGGCAGATGCCGAAGATCGGCAGCCCGCCGTCGGCGAGCTCTCGAATGGTGGTGATCGCATAGCCGACTGCTGACGGATCGCCGGGGCCGTTGGAGAGAAACAGCCCGTGGGGCGCGAGCTCGCGCACCCGCCCGGCGGTCGTGCCCGCTGGGACGACGGTCACGCGGCACGCGTTGCGGACGAACAGCCGCAGGATATTCCGCTTCATCCCGTAATCGTAGGCGACGATGTGATGCCGAGCGTCGGCCGGGCCGTCGCTGTACTCGGTGCCGATCGTCGCCGCGCTCGCCAGGTCGAGGCCGTCCATCCCGGGTGAGGCGGCGAGGGCGGCGCGCACCGTGTCGGTGGGCTGCTCGCCGACCGCCACGACACCGCGCATCGCGCCGCGCGAGCGGATGTGACGGGTGAGCTGCCGGGTGTCCACGTCCGCCACGATCGGCACGTGCGCCTCCGCCAGCCAGTCGAGGAGGCTGCCGGTGGCGCGCCAGCTCGAGGGGTGCGCGGACAGCTCGCGCACGACGACCCCGGCGACGCGGGGCCGGTCGGATTCGACGTCTTCCGGATTGATGCCGTAGTTGCCGATCATCGGCGCGGTCATCACGACGAGTTGGCCGAGGTAAGAGGGGTCGGTGAAGACCTCTTGATAGCCGCTCAGGTTCGTGGTGAAGACGACTTCGGCGTAGGCGGGCTCGAAGGGGAGTGGCGCGGTTCCGCGGAAGCAGGCGCCGTCCTCCAGGAGCACGTAAGCCGGATGCGGGTCAGCGATGGGACGGAGTCTTCGTTTGCGGTGGTGGCGCCGGGGTGGAGCTCTGGATCGGCAGCGGCGCGCTCTGGACGGGCGCGGGGGGCGGCGTGGCTCCCTCGAGCACCGACCGGGGCGCGCCCGAATGGGCGGACATCACCGCGAGGATGAGGGCGAGAAACATGAAGATGCCCGCAGTCCACCAGGTGATCTTGTGCAGCAGCGTCGTCGCCTGGCGGCCGCCCATGAACATCTCGGTGCCGGACCCGCCGCCCAACGATGCGAGCCCGCCGCCTTGGCCTGCCTGCAGCAGCACCGCGATGGTGAGGATCACGGCGTCGAGCAGCAGGATGACCTTCAATAGGATGGGCAGCATGCAGCGGGGATAATACCTACGGGGCGGCGGTCCGCACAAGCGCGGCCCAGCCCGACGGGTCGAGTGACGCGCCTCCCACCAGCACGCCGTCCAGCTCCGGCTCCGCCAGGAGTTCGACAACATTCTTGAGGCTGACGCTGCCCCCGTAGAGCACCCGCGTGGTCGGGAGCCCACGGCCGGACAGCCACCGCCGGATGCCGCGATGCACGACGGCCGCGTCCTTCGGGGTCGCGTTCCGGCCGGTGCCGATGGCCCAGACCGGCTCGTACGCGATCACGATGCGTCCAAGCGTGTCCGGATGCCGCGATCCCAGCGCGCCCGCCAGCTGCCGGGTCACGACTGCCATCGTCTGCTCCGCGTCGCGCTCGGCCAGTGTCTCGCCGACGCACAGGACCGGAACGAGCCCGGCCTGCAGCGCGGCGTCGACTTTCCGCGCCGTCTGCTCGTCGGTCTCGCCGAAGAGGTGGCGGCGCTCCGAGTGGCCGACGAGCGCGGCGCGGGCGCCCGCCTGCGCGGCCAGGGGTCCGGAGATCTCGCCGGTGAACGCGCCCTTCTGCTCCCAGTGGATGTTCTGGACTCCGGCAAGCATGCCCTCATGGTCCCGGACGCCCCGGGCCACGGCCTCGAGCGAGACGGCCGGCGCGAAGAACCACACCTCCCGACCCGGGCTCCGTGCATATGCCTGCTGGAACGTCTTCAGGTACTCGCGGGCCTCGTCGGGCCCGAGGTGCATCTTCCAGTTGGCGGCGAACACCAGCCGCCTCACTTTTCCTCCAGCGCCGCGACCCCCGGGAGCGGCTTGCCTTCGAGGAATTCGAGCGCCGCGCCGCCGCCGGTGGAGACGTGTGAGAGTTTCCCCTCCAGCCCGGCCACGGCGGCGGCGGAGTCGCCGCCACCCACCACGGTCACCGCGCCCCGCTCCCCAGCCTCGACCAACGCGGCGGCGACGGCCCGTGTGCCGGCATCGAACGGCGGTGTCTCGAACACGCCCATCGGGCCGTTCCACACGATGGTCCGTGCGCGGAGCAGCCGGGCGCGAAAGTCGGCCTGGGTGGTCTGGTCGATGTCGAACATGGCCCAGCTGGCGGGGATCTCGTCGCTCGCCACGTCGCGGCGTGCGGCGGGGCGATCCAGGGAGGGGGCGACGACGGCGCCGCGCGGCAGAATCAGCTTGCGGCCGCCTCTGGCGAGGAGCGCTTTGGCGAGCTCGGTCTTGTCGCGCTCCACGAGCGAGCTGCCGACCTCGAGCCCCAGCGCGGCGAAGAAGGTGCAGGCCATCGCGCCGCCGATCAGGATCTCGTCGCAGCGTGGCAGCAGCGCTTCGATCACGTCGATCTTCCCGGAGATCTTCGCTCCCCCCAACACCGCGACGAACGGCCGCTTCGGATTGGCGAGGACGTCCCCGAGGTAGCGGAGCTCCTTTTCCATCAGGAAGCCCGCCACCGCAGGCTTGAGGAGGTGGGCGACGGCCTCGGTGGATGCATGCGCCCGGTGCGCCGCGCCGAAGGCGTCGTTCACGTAGAAGTCCCCCAGGGCGGCGAACGTCTCCGCAAGCCGCGGATCGTTCTGCTCCTCCCCCGGCCAGAAGCGGGTGTTCTCGACCAGGGCCACGCCCCCCCGCGGCAGGCGCTTGCTCGCGGCCACGCCCGAAGCGGGGTCGGGAATGAACTCGATCGGCGTGCCGATCAAGCGCTCCACGTCCCGCCGGATGTGTTGCAGCGAGTAGGCCGGGTCGGGACGCCCCTGGGGCCGTCCCAGGTGCGAAAGCAGGACGACGCGGGCGCCCTTCTCGCGCAGATAATTGATGGTCGGGAGCGCGGCGCGGATGCGGCTGTCATCGGCGACGGCCCCGTTCTTCAAGGGGACGTTGAAGTCCACCCGGACGAGCGCGCGCTTGCCGTCCAGGGCGGCGGGAGGGAGGTCCGCGAGGGTGCGCTTGCTCACCGACGGGAGGCGATGTACGCGAGCAGGTCAACGCACCGCGCCGAGTAGCCCATCTCGTTGTCGTACCAGGACGAGATGTGCACGAAGGTGCCGTCGATCACGGCCGTGGACATCGCGTCCACGATGCTCGAGTACAGACTGCCGATGTAGTCCACGGAGACGAGGGGTTCGTCGCTGACGTCGAGAATGCCCTTCAACGGGCCCTGCGCGGCCTGCTTGAACGCGGCGTTCACCTCGGCGGCGGTCGTCTGTTTCTGTACTTGGGCGGTGAGCTCGACAATCGACACGTCCGGAGTCGGCACGCGCAGGGAGATGCCGTCGATCTTCCCTTTCACTTCCGGGATCACGAGGCTGGTCGCCTTGGCCGCGCCCGTGGTGGTGGGGATGATGCTCAGGGCGGCCGCGCGGGCGCGCCGTAGGTCCCGGTGCGGCAGGTCGAGGATCTGCTGGTCGTTCGTGTAACTGTGCACCGTCGTCATGTACCCGTGCACGAATCCCCAGTTGTCCAGCACCACCTTGACGACGGGCACGAGGCAGTTGGTCGTGCAAGACGCGTTGGAGATCACATGATGTTTGGCGGGGTCGTACTTCTGATGATTCACCCCCATGACGATCGTGATGTCCTCCCCTTTGGCGGGCGCGGAGATCACGACTTTCCTGGCGCCGGCGGCCAGGTGTTTGGCGGCGGCCTCGCGGTCGGTGAAGCGGCCGGTGCTCTCGAGCACCAGCTCTACGCCGAGGTCCTTCCACGGCAGCTTCTCGGGCTCCTTGATCGCTGAGACTCTGATGTCCCTGCCGCCCACCACCAGCGCATCGCCGCGGGCTGCGACGGTGCCTGGGAAGCGACCGTGCACCGAGTCGTACGTGAGCAGGTGCGCCAGCGTCCTCGTGTCGGTGATGTCGTTGACCGCCACGAACTCGAGCGTGGTCTGTTTGTTCAGGACAGCGGCGCGCACGACGTTCCGCCCGATGCGGCCGAACCCGTTGATCCCTACCCGCACTGCCATCGCGATGGCTCCTAGGTGAAATCGGGAATGACGGCGCGACCGAACGTGATCGCCGCGATCGCTCCCCACCCGGCCGCGGCCAGCGTCCGCGCTGCCTCGGCGAGCGTCGCGCCGGTGGTGAACACGTCGTCCACGAGGACGGTTGCGGAGCGCGAATTGCGGATTGCGGATTTGTCGTGCGGGTGTCCAATCCGCAATCCGCAATCTTCAATCCGCAATGCAAACGCCCCCGCCACATTCGCCAGGCGCGCGGCCGGTGTCAACGCCGTTTGCGAGGCGGTGTCCCGGCGGCGCACCAGCAGATCCGCGCGCACGGGGAGACGCCAGCGGCGCGCCAGCGACCGGGCGAGCCGCTCGCTCTGATTGTAGCCCCGCTCCCGCAGTCGCCTAGGGCCGAGCGGGATGGGCACCAGCACGGCCGGCGGCGCGGGGCGCGGCAGGCGCCGTACCATCCCGTCGGCCATATCCTCGGTCGCCCGCGCCAGGCCGGCGTACTTGAGCGCATGGACCACCTCGCGCGCGCCGTCGCCCAACCACACCGCCGAGCGCACGGCGGCGAGCGCCTCCGGCCAGTCGCGGCACTGACGACACGGGCCGAAATGTGGCTCGGGCTGACCGCAGCGCTCACACCAGGGTGGCCGCACCGCGCGCCAGCGGGAACGGCAGGCGGGACACACGACGGCGTCGGCCTGGGCCCAGAGCAGCAGGCCCCGGCACAACAGGCACTCGGCGGGGAGGAGAAGCTGCTCGAGGGCGTTAGGCACGGAGCGCGCGGGCGACGGCCGCGCGCATGACATCCAGCGGGGGCACCTCGCCCGGGAAGAACCGCGTGAACGCAGCCGCCCCCTGGTGCACCAGCAGCTCCCGACCGTCGCGCGCGGGGATCCCCGCGGCACGCAGCGCGCGGACCCAGGCGGTCTCGCCCGGCGCATACACGCAGTCGAGCGCGGCCCGGGCGCCGTTTAGATGCGTCGGGGCGATCGGCATCGGGTCGCTCTCTTTGAGCCCCAAGGGGGTGGCGTTGATCACGAGGTCACACGGCTCGCTCGCGGTCGCGGCCCGTGCGGTGACGTCGCGGCTGCTCGCCCAGTCGACGAAGGCCCGCGCGCGCTCGGGGTCGCGGGAACGCACCAGCACCCGGGCCCGGACTTCGCCGGCGGCGATCGCCACGGCCCGGGCCGACCCGCCCGTGCCGAGTACCAGCCACCGCTGCGCTCCGTCCGCCCCGCCCCCCCCCCCCCCCCCCCCCCACCCCGGCGGGGGCGCGCGCCCGCCCCCCCCCGCGGCGTTGCGCCCAACCGGGGCGCCGTGCTCCGCCCAGAGGGGATGTCGCCACCCCAGCGGCCCGCGCAACCACCGCCACATCCGCCACGCGCATGATGGGTTGGATGCAAGGGAGTGCGGGTGTTGCTGCTGCGGCATCGGGTGGACTCGCACCACCACGCAGCTTGTCCAACGCATTCAGCCACGACAGCGGCACTTGATGTTGCGGTGCATCGCGCAGCAGCCCGTCGATCGTCGCCTTCAGCTCCATCGCCGATGCGCCCGCGCGTTGT
>CAZXKD010000006.1:0-36173 GCA_964641215.1 uncultured Gemmatimonadaceae bacterium | reverse complement strand
GGGCGCGGGCGCGCCGCGCAGCTCGGGCAGGGGCAGAGCCCGCGCAGATAATCGTAGGGGTAGACGCCCGTGGAGTGGCCATCGCTCCACTCGAATTGAATGGCATATCCGCCGACGGCCCGGATCGCGAGCGGATGCACTTCCGCGTCGACGTGGTCGTCAGTGGTCGCCTGACACACGGCGCAGCAGCAGTGTCGGCGGAGATAGCGGGCCAAGTAGACCGCCTCGTGTCCGTCGCTCCAGCGGATCTGCACGTCCCACTGGTTGGCGCGCGTGATCGCGACGGGAACCGGCTTCCCGGCCACCCTTACGGCCCCCCCCCCACCCCGGGTCGGCGACCGAGTTGAGTGCTCGCCCAGATCCCCGCCTGCACCGACGTCTCGGCCGTCAGACCCTCGAAGGTGTTGACGAGGATGACCGGTCGGCCGCCCCGCGTCACCGCGACTAGGTGCAGAATCGAGACCATGCCATCGGCCGGCGCATACTTGAGGCGGAGCTGAGCGCCCCCGGCCTCGCCGCCGGAATCGAGCGGGATCGCGGGCCGGGCGAGTCCGTTGTAGCGGTCGAGCCAAGCCTCCAACACGTCCATGCCGTCTTTCTGAGCCTCCATCTCCGCCATGAGCTTCCTCCTCCTACGCGGGCCGGGCCCCATCCGGGCTCTGCCACTGGTCGGCGATCAGGTCCGCGCGCCCCGCTTCGAGAAGCCGGGCGCGCACCTGACCGGAGTCGTCGCGGTCGACCACTTGTGCCAGATAGGCGGGCAGCCACGCAGGGTAGTGCCCGTCCGGACTCCTCCCCTCTCCCGTTCCCCAGCCGCTCGCGTCGAACGCGGAGCGACCGTCGACGACGCGCAACAGCCCGATGCCGGTCTCCCGTCCCCCGGCTAACGCTTCAGGCGCGAACTGGGCGGTAGTGAACATGAGAGCGACCTCGGCGTGCGCTTCGGAGAGTCGTGCCCTCAGGGACTCCACCACCTCTCGCGGGATGGGGGCCTGCTGCCGGCGACACGCGATCAGGACCCGTTTCTGCCATGATGGCCGGTTCAGCAGGGCAAGCAACTCCAGCACGAAGCCACCCCGTGGCTCCGGCTCAGGTAGCTCGGAGCGCCGGTGGATGCGGACGTCGGTCACGTCGAAGCCGACCTTGCGGAGCTCGCGCACGACGAGGATCTCGAAGTAATCGGGCGTCACGGTCGGCAGGTCGGCCATACCTCTCCCATTTCCCCTCAGCTGTGTCGGGATTCTCGGGTAATGCTACCACCCGGTCGCCTTGGCGGGCAGGCTTGCGGCGTGGGGCGGGGATCCTTATATCATCCGCTAGAATCCGTTCGACGTGCGCAGAGGTCTTCACCCCACACCCCAAGGGGGGAGATGCTTATGCAGGTCAGTCGACGCGATTTCCTACGAGTGACCGCCGGGGCTGGGGCCGGGACGGCGATCGGCGGGCTGGTCGGGCTCGGGGGCTCACTCGCACCGGCGCGGGCGCAGGCGCAAGAGCTGCGCATCAAAGACGCCAAGTCGGTGCCGAGCATCTGTCCCTTCTGCTCGGTCGGGTGCGCGACCCTCATCCAGGTGAAAGACGGCCGGATCGTCAACATCGAAGGCGATCCGCGCAGCCCGCACAACGAGGGGACCCTCTGCCCCAAGGGCGCGGCGATCTATCAGCTCCACGTGAACCCCAACCGGGCGACGAAGGTCTTGCACCGCAAGCCCGGCGCCCGGGACTGGGAAGTCGTCGAGCTCGAGTGGGCGATGGATCGTGTGGCCGAGCTGGTCAGGAAGACGCGCGACGACACGTTCATCGAGCGGTTGCCCAACGGCAAGCTCGTGAACATGACGCCGGCCATCTTCGCGCTCGGTGGCGCGACCCTCGACAACGAGTTCAACCACGTGTGCCAGAAGTTCTGGCGCGGTCTCGGGGTCGTAGCCATCGAGAACCAGGCCAGGATATGACACAGCTCTAGCGTCCCCGGTCTGGGGACACGGTTCGGTCGCGGCGCGGCGACGCTGTATCCGCGCAATCTCGAGCACACCGACTGCTTCGTCATCATGGGCTCGAACATGGCGGAGTGCCACCCCGTGGCGTTCCGCTGGCCGATGAAGGCGAAACTGAACGGCGCGAAGCTCATCCACGTCGATCCCCGGTTCACCCGCACCAGCGCCGTCGCGGACCTGCACGTGCCGATCCGCGCCGGCTCCGACATCGCCTTCCTGGGCGGGCTCATCAACTACGTCATCCACAGTCGCCGCTGGAACTCCGACCCCTTCTTCAAGGAGTTCGCGGTCAACTACACCAACGCCGCGACGATCATCAGCCAGGACTTCAAGGACACCGAAGATCTGGAAGGGGTCTTCTCCGGTCTGGCCAACTTCAGCGAGCCCGCTTCCTGGCCCTACAACGGCTTCCAGGGCCGGTACGACAATGCGTCGTGGCAGTACGAGCGCGACCCGAAGGCGCCCGGCCCCGCTACCCCAGACCTGATCACGCGGCGGGCCGGCCCCCCGTTCGACGACCTGGTTCGTTCGCTCAAGCCGGGGAAGGCGCACAAGGACCCGACGCTGCAGCATCCGCGCTGCGTGTTCCAGATCCTGAAGCGGCACTTCAGCCGTTACACGCCGGAGATGGTGGAGCAGATCTGCGGCTCCCCCAAGGAGAAGTTCGTCCAGGTCGCCGAGATGCTGCTGGCCAATTCGGGCCGCGACCGCACCAGCGCGTTCGCCTACGCGGTGGCGTGGACCCAGCACACCTACGGCGTGCAGATGATCAGCTGCTGCGCCCTGCTGCAGTTGCTGCTCGGCAACATCGGCCGGCCCGGCGCAGGCGTCATGGCGTTGCGCGGCCACGCGGCGATCCAGGGCTCGACCGACGTGCCGACGCTGTACCACAGCATTCATGGCTACCTGAACGCGCCGTCCGCGCTGCGCCCGCACGAGTCGCTGCGGGCCTACATGGCGGCGGAGACGACGCCGACAAGCTATTACGGCAACCTGCCCAAGTTCCTCGTGTCCTACCTGAAGTCGATGTACGGGGACGCCGCCACGGCGGAGAACGACTTCGGCTACGATTGGCACCCCAAGATTCTGGGTGACCACTCCCACATCGCCAGCTTCGCGGCCATGGCCGAGGGGAAGGTCAAGGGGATGGTCGTCGTGGGGCAGAACCCGGCCACATCCCTCAACGGCACCGCGACCCGGCGGGCGCTGCGCCAGCTCGATTGGCTGGTGGTGAAGGACAACTGGCTCACCGAGACGGCCACCCATTGGTATCTCGCGCCGGAGGTGAAGAACGGCGAGGTGCGCATCGAGGACATCAAGACGGAGATCTTCTTCTTCCCCTCGACGCAGATCGCCGAGTACGACGGCAGCTTCACCAACACCCAGCGCATGCTGCAGTGGCACTCCTTCGCAACCAAGGCGCCGGGCGACTGTCGCACCGACAGCTGGTTCTACCACAACCTCGCCAAGCGGCTCAAGAAAGCCTACGCCGCGTCCCAGCTGCCACGGGACCAGGGGTGGAACCACCTCACCTGGGACTTCGATCCCGATCCGGGCGAGGCGCCTCTGTACGCCGGGGAAATCAGCGCGCGCAAAGTGCTGCGGGAGATCAACGGCTACATGACCGGGAATCCCGCGCAGCACTTGAAGGGATTCGCCGAGCTGAAGGACGACGGCTCGACGACCTGCGCGTCGTGGATTTATTGCGGCTGCTACCCTGCCTGGGATCAGAACCTCACCGCGCGGCGCGAGCCCGACCCGCCCGGTGTGCCGGGGGCGCATCTCAAGTGGGGCTGGGCCTGGCCGGCCAACCGCCGCGTCATGTACAACCGCGCCTCCGCCGACCTCCGCGGCAATCCCTGGAGCGAGCGGAAGCGGTGGGTCTGGTGGGATCCGACGTTCGTCAATCCACCGGACCCCAAGACCGGCGTGGCCCCGCCGCACGGCAAGTGGGTCGGCTACGATGTGCCCGACTTCGGGGCCACCAAGGCCCCGGACGCGAAGCCCAAGCCGGACGGCATCGGTCTCGACGCCCTGTCCGGCACCGACGCCTTCATCATGCGAGGCGACGGCAGGGGGTGGTTGTTCGTGCCGTCGGGATTGCTCGACGGGCCGCTGCCCGCCCACTACGAGCCGCACGAGTCGCCGGTGCACAACCTGCTCTACAAGCAGCAGACCAGCCCGGTGCACAAGGTGTGGTCGCCGGGCAAGGCCTGGAATCCACTCGCTGCGGTCGGCGACCCGAAGTATCCCTACGTCATCACGACGTACCGCCTGACCGAGCATTATCTCGCGGGCGCGATGAGTCGCTGGCTCCCCTGGCTCGCCGAGCTGCAGCCGGAGCTGTTCATCGAGATCGGCAAGGCGCTGGCCGCGGAGAAGGGCATCAAGAACCTCGACTGGGTGCACATCAGCACGCCGCGCAGCCGCATCCGCGCCAAGGCGCTGGTGACTGACCGGATCGGCGTCATGAACGTGGCGGGGAAACGCATTCACCACGTCGGCATGCCGTGGCACTGGGGCTGGGCGGGCCTCGCCGTCGGCGAAGTCGTCAACGATCTCACGGCCTGGGTCGGTGACCCCAACGTGTCGATCCACGAGGGCAAAGCGTTCGTCTGCAACGTGGAGAGGGCGTGACTATGGCCCCCCCCTCCACCCAACCCATGGGATTCTTCACCGACACCACGATTTGCATCGGCTGCAAGGCGTGCGAGGTCGCGTGCAAGAACTGGAACCAGCTCCCCGCCGAGAACGGCGGCCTCACCCAGCTGAGCGGGGACAGCTACGACAACACGCGGCGGCTGGACGGGATCCACTGGCGCCACGTGAAGTTCATCGAGCAGTTCAAGGCGCCCTACGAGGGCCGCTGGCTGATGATGAGCGACGTGTGCAAACACTGCGTCCAGGCCGGCTGTCTCGAGGTGTGCCCCACCGGCGCGATCATCCGCACCGAGTTCGATACCGTCGTCATCCAGTCGGACGTCTGCAACGGCTGCCGGGCCTGCATCGCCGCCTGCCCGTTCGGCGTCATCGACGTCAACCCGGTGTCGGGCACGGCGCAGAAATGCACGCTCTGCTACGACCGCATGGGCGTGGGCCTGGAGCCGGCGTGCGCCAAAGCGTGCCCCACGGACTCGATCCAGTTCGGCACCGTCGTCGAGCTGCGCGGACGAGCCCAGAAGCGCGTCCAACAGCTCAAGGCGCAAGGCGTCGACGCCTGGCTCTACGGCGACGACCCCAATGGGCCGCTGGGCGGCCTGAACTCCTTCTATCTCTTGGTGGACAAGCCTGAGGTCTACGGCCTGCCTGCGCACCCGCAGCTGCCCAGCCGGAATCTGCAGCGCAGCGCCGTCTTCTCGACCGCCGGCGCCGCTGTCCTTGGCCTGCTGGCGCTGGTCGGCCTGCGCAAGCGGCGCATGGACGAGATCGGGTCGGCGGGGCCCGGGGCCGGGGGAAGCAGGGGAGCGGGAGGGACCAACTGATGTCCGACACCTTCTTCACGGCTTCCCCGCACTGGTCGTGGTTCATCATCCCCTACTTCTTCGTGGGCGGCCTGGCCGGCGGGGCCTACTTCCTGGCTGCGATGCTGGAGTGGTTCGGTCGGCCGGAAGACCGGCCGGTGATCCGCAGCGGCTACAACCTGGCGTTCGGCGGCGCCGTCGTGAGCGGGCTGCTACTCACGCTCGACCTGGGGCGCCCGCTGCGCTTCTGGCACATGCTGTTCCAGTCCGACAATCTCCCGCATCTCATGTTCAAGTCGTGGTCGCCGATTTCCTTCGGAGCGTGGGTGCTGCTGCTGTTCGGGCTGTTCGCGTTCCTCTCCTCGCTCGGGGCCCGCGCCGAGGAAGGGCGCGTCCGTGCGCGGTTCGCTCAGCTGTTCCGCGGGGGCACCGGCCTCGCGAAGCTCGTCGCCGTGCTTGGCGGGGTGTTCGGCTTCGGGCTGGCCGGCTACACCGGCGTCTTGCTCTCCGTCACCAACCGGCCGATTTGGGCGGATAGCCCCTGGCTGGGGGCGCTGTTTCTGGCGTCGGGCGCCTCGACAGGGGCAGCGGCGCTGGTGCTGCGCGGGCGCTCGCGCGGGGCCCCCGAGAGCTCCATCCAGTGGCTATCGTCGTTCGACAGCCGCGCGCTGATCGTCGAGCTGCTGATTCTGATCGTGTTCATCGCGTCGCTGGGGTCGGTCGCAAGCGTCTGGGTCAGCGGCTGGGGGGTGGTGCTGCTCGTCGTGGTCGCCGGTGGCATCGTGTGGCCGTTGCGGCTGCACGCCCGGCCCGCAGGGGCGAGAGGCGGCTTGGGAGGGAACCCCGCTGTGCTCGTGCTCCTGGGCGGCTTCCTGCTGCGCGTGGTCACGCTCCTCGCGTCGAACGCGATCGAGCTCCACCGCGTGGGCGCAGGAGTCGTCGTCCGATGACGGTCGTCCGCACCCGCTGGTGGCTGGCCCTGCTGATAGCGGGCGTCGCGGGAGCGGCGTGCGCGAGTCCGGAAGCCATGCGGGCGCGGGGCGGCGGGCCGGGGGCCGATCCGGGCAACCGGGGGACGCGTGTGCAATTGCACGCCGGGGCCAAGGTGTACTACAAGACCCCCTGCCGAACCGCGAAGGTGAAATGCTCCGGCCCCATGCCCGTCGCCGCCCCATAGAGAACGCAGAGCTCGAGCAGCGGCTGGCCGAGGCCCGCCAGCGCAGCCCCGAGTCGGAAGCGTGGCTTGGCCTGATCGAGGCCGCGCTGCGGGAGAGCGCGCGGAGCCTATGGCCCGCTGCCGTCCCCACCCCGGCGGCGGACCGACCGGTGCGAGCGCCGCTGCTGTATCACTCCCAGATCAGCATTGACGACCGCGCCGCCGGAGGCTGGGTCCGGCGGGTGGTGCGGCTCGCCGCGGCACGGGCGAACGGGGGGAGGGATGCCGCGGCCCTGCGACACGTCAACGTGCGGCGCCTCGACACTCTACTTCTGCTCGAGGCGGCGGTGTCCCTGGATGATGCGCGCGTCGACGCAGTAGCCGCTGCAGCCGGTGCGGAGCCCCACGCCTTGCGGGTGGTGGCGCAGATGGCCGCGCTGCCATTGCTGCAGGCCTGTGGCCGTGCCCTGGCGGGCGACGTGCAGCCCTCGTGGTGGGAAGGGTATTGCCCGGTGTGTGGTGCCTGGCCGACGCTCGCGGAGTTCCGCGGGCTGGAGCGCAAACGCGCGCTCCGCTGCGGGCGGTGCGGCGTTGGCTGGGAGGTGCCGTGGCTGCGCTGTCCCTTCTGCGACGAGACGAACCACGAACACCTCGGCTACCTCGCCCCGGAGGAGGGCGGCGACACTCGGAAAGTCGAAGTGTGTGACACCTGCAAGGGCTATCTCAAGGCGCAGGCCACGGTGCGCGCGCTCGAGCCGTGGGCGGTGCTGCTGGAGGACCTCAACACCCTGCCGCTGGACGTCGCCGCCGTCGAGCGTGGGTACCAGCGGCCCGAGCGGCCGGGCTTCGCCCTGGAAGCGCGCTTCGCGGCGCGACCGCGGCGGTTTTGGACGATCCCGCTCGCCCTGTGGGCGAACCGGGCGTAAGGCGAGCCATGGAGCTGTCCCGACCTCGCGACGTGTGCCACGAGCTGCTGGCGGCCCTCGACGCATCGGAAGGGCGGCGCAAACGGCGCAAGCGCGACACGACGCCGGACGCCATCGGGCTCGCCCTGAAACGGGATCTGCTCGAGCGGGCGATCGCCGCCGATCCAGAGCCGGACGCGTTCGAGGCATGGCTACTGGAGCAATGTGCCGCCGCCGGGGAGGCATCCGGCGGCGTGCGGGCGATGGCGCTGTCGATCTTCGAGGAGTGGCGTCTGGCACAGGACGCCGAATCGTTTCGAGACTGGCTGGCTCAGGGCGCGCCGTCCGACGACGCGCGTCCTGCTGACTGAGCGGAGGAACGTATGCCGATCGGTGGGCGAGTCGCAGCGGGCATGATCTGGGGGGGCGGGGTCGTTCTGCTGGCGGCACTCGGGGGCTGCGCAGGGCGTGGCGAGCGAGCGATGGCCTCGGTTCCCGACACATCGGAAGCCGTGAGGCTACTGAGGTCGCCGGACAACCCCTATCGCATCATCTATTACCAGGCGGTGGATCTGACCAAGCGGCCGGACACGACGAAAGCCGCGCCGCCCGCGGCGCCCGCGCCGCCCCCCGCCCGCACCCCCGCGGCACCCAAGAAGACGAGAGGGTGACGTGGCGTCGGTCAGCGAACGGCAAGTACTGGAGGCCCTGAGAGGCGTCCGCGATCCCGACCTGGGGCGCGATATCGTGTCCCTGGGATTCGTGAAGGACGTCCAGGTGGCCGGCGACAAGGTGGGGTTCACCATCGAGCTCACGACGCCGGCGTGTCCGGTGCGCGAGCTGATGCAGCAGCAGGCGCGGCAGGCCGTCGCCGCGCTCCCGGGGGTGGGCACCGTCGAGGTCGCCATGACCTCGCGCGTCCGCGCCACGGGGGGCGCGGTGAAGGAGGCCCTCACCCCGACGATCAAGAACATCGTTCCCGTGGCGAGCGGTAAAGGCGGAGTGGGGAAGTCCACGGTGGCCGCGAACCTCGCGCTTGCCCTGGCCGGCACCGGGGCGCGCGTGGGGATCATGGACGCGGACGTGTACGGCCCCACCATCCCGACCCTCCTCGGCCTCCGCACCCTCCCCAAGCCGACCGCCCAGAAAACCCTCCCGGCGGAGCGGTACGGCGTCAAGGTCATCTCGATGGGGTTCTTCATCCGGGAAGAGGACGCCATCATCTGGCGCGGGCCGATGCTGCACAAGACCGTGCAACACTTCCTCGGCAACGTGGACTGGGGCGAGCTGGACTACCTGATCGTGGACCTCCCACCCGGCACGGGAGACGTGCAGCTCACGTTGTGCCAGTCGATCCCCCTGACGGGGGCCGTGGTCGTCTCGACGCCGCAGGACGTGGCGCTCAAGGTCGCCCAGAAGGCGATCAGCATGTTCGGCCAGCTCAACACCCCCGTGCTGGGCATCATCGAGAACATGGCCTACTATGCGTGCCCGTGTTGCGGCACGCGCGACGAGATCTTCGGCTCTGGCGGGGCGCGGCAGGCGGCGGAGCGCTTGGGCGTGCCGTTCCTCGGTGAGATCCCGCTGGCGACCGCAATCCGGACGAGCTCGGATGCAGGGCGGCCGATCGTGCTCGATCAGGGGTCGCCGTACGCACCAGCCTACCTGGCGGTGGCCGAGCAGCTCGCGGCCCAGGTCAGCATCCGCGCCATGCAGCGGGAGCTGACCCCCCTCGTGCAGATCAGCTTCTAGTCCGCCTGCGCCCTCCGTTCCAATTTGGTGCTGACGCCTCGGGCGTCTCAGCACGGCCAATGTCTTGCCCATCGCCGCGCCGAGGTGAATCCTAGAGCCGCTGAGGCCGGAGGCGGGCATGGCCGAGATCCACTGTCACTACTGCGGTGGGGTGATTCGGGATAGCGCGACCATCGAATACCGGCCGCCGCGCGCCAGCGCGCAATTCGCGATGCCCCACGCCGGCGCTTGCGATTGCACCCCGCCCATCGTGTACGAGGATGCCCCCGTCATGGGATCGGCCGAGGACGACCAGCGCGACCAGCGTGAAGACTGACGCGGACGCAATCACGGCCGCGAAATCAGGTCTTTCAGCGTCGCCTTGCGCAGCTCCGCGGCGAAGGCCGGTAGGCTCTTGTCCATGTACTCGGCGAACCGTGTGGAAACGTCGGCGATCCGCTGGATGAACAGCTCGTTCACCCCCGCCTGCTGCGCCGTAGGCGCGAAGTCCACGCCGTTCTCCGCCACGTCGGACTGCAGCGCCGCGAGCCGGCCGTAGAGCTGCATCGGGTTGCGGAACGCGTCCTCCCGCGCGCCGGTCAGGTGGACGTCGAAAAGCAGGCCCTCGACCGCGACGGCGCGCCGCTCGAGGGAGTCGGCGCGGGCGGCGAGTCGTTTCGCGCTGGAATCGCCCGCCAACGCCGAATCCCCGCGTAGCTGGCCGGACAGGTCCTGAAGCTGCTTCCGCACCCATTCGAGCCGGTTGATCATCCGCGCGACGCTGTCCTGCTCGCCGCGAATGGCCAGGCTGAGTCGCTGCTGCGCCACGAGGGCGGAGTCCGGCGCCGCCGTGCTCGGATCACGGAGAACGGACAACGTCTGGACCAGCGTGGTGTCGCCGACGGTCAGGCGCACGGTGTACGTGCCCGGGAGCACGAGCGGACCGCGCAGGGAGAGGTCGAGATCCCAGGTGACGAGCGGCCGCGTGCCGTCGACCCCGACCCGCACGAACGGCTTGCCCGGGGGCGGCGTGCGCAGGCGAGGCACCGTGGGAGCGGCGGAGCGCAAGTCCCACCACACTCGATTGAGGCCGAGCTTCCGCTCGCCTTCGAGGACGCGCACGGTATCTCCGTGCGCGCTCAGAATCACCAGCCGGGCGGGCCGTGGCCGGCGGGTGGTGTCAGGGGGCGGGGCGGTCGCCGTGTCGGCGAGCGCGGCTGAGAGGGAGTAGGTCAGCGCCGCGCCATACGGCGCGTTCTCCGCTTGCACGGCGCTGTTCGGCGCGCTCGCGATGCCCTGCCGCGACCGCAGGCGATACGCCGGCCGTGGGGAGAAGAATCGCGCGCGTCCGGCCAGCGCGCCGGCGGCGAGCTGCTCGAGCGGCGAGATGTCGTCCAGGATCCAGAAGCCGCGCCCGTACGTGGCGACGACGAGGTCGTGGAAGTGCGGCTGCACCGTCAGCCACGATACCGGGGCGTGCGGCAGGTTGGTCTGGAGCGGCAGCCAGCGCGCGCCGTCGTCCAGCGTCACATACACCCCGTTCTCGGTCCCGGCGAACAGCAGGCCGCGGCGCGCCGGATCCTCGGCGACCATGTGCACGAACGACAGGGGCGAGCGGGGCAGGGCGTCGGAAATGCGCGTCCAGCTCTTGCCGAAGTCGGTGGTCTTGTAGATGTAGGGTCCGAGATCATCGAGCTCATGAAGGTCCACGGCGAGGTAGGCCGTGCCGGCGTCGAAGTGCGAGGGCTCGATGTTGGTGATCTTCCCCCACGGCGGCAGCTTGGGGATGTTGGCCGTCACGTCGCTCCACGAGGTGCCGCCGTCGCGCGTGACGTGCACCAGGCCGTCGTTCGATCCCGCCCAGATCACGCCCGCCTGGACGGGCGACTCGGCGATGGCGTACAGGGTCGCGCCGTCGAACGTCATGAGGTTGTCGGTGGTGACGCCGCCCGAGCTCTGCTGGTGCGTCGTGTCGTTCCGCGTGAGATCGGGGCTGATCACTTTCCAGCTGGCGCCGCCGTCCGTCGTGACATGCACGACCTGGCTGCCGACGTACACCTTGGCGTGGTCATGGGGCGAGATGGCGATCGGGAAGGTCCAGTTCCATCGGTACTTCATGTCCGCCGGCCGCCAGCCGTAGCCCGCCTCTGGCCACACGCGCACGTTGCGCGCGTGGTCGGTTCGCACGTCGTAGACCTCCAGCCCGCCGTCGTAGCACCCCGACCACACGGTCGCGTTGTCGACGGTGTCGGGGATGGCAAAGCCGCTCTCGCAGCCGCCGACGTGGCCCCACTGCCCCTCGGACAGCCCCCCGGGGACGCTGCGGCTCGGCATCCGGTACGAGCTGCCGTCCTGGCGATTGCCGTACACGAAGTAGGGCACACGGGTGTCGGCGGAGACGTGGTACATCTGGGCGATCGGCAGCACGATCCGGGCGAACGTGCGGCCGCGGTTCAGCGTGATGCTCGCCCCCCCATCGTGCGCGATCATGAAGCGATCGGGGTTCTCCGGGTCGATCCAGATGTCGTGGTTGTCGCCTCCGCCCTGGAATCCCGAGCGCCCCAGCGTCTGGCCGCCGTCCCGCGACATGCTGAAGCGCACCGTGACGAAGTACAGCCGCTCCTCGTCGTCGGGCGATACCGCGAAGCGCACGTAGTACGGTGCGCGCTCGGCCATGTCGTGATTGCGGCTCACCACGCGCCACGTCACGCCGCGGTCGTCGCTGCGGTAGAGGGTCGGGTCTAGGTCCTCGATCAGGGCGTACACCGTGTTCGGGTTCGAGGCGGCGACGGCCACCGCGATCTTGCCGACCGCGTGGGTGGCCGCCGGCAGGCCGTGCCCCGTGAGGCGCTTCCAGGTGACCCCGCCGTCGCGGGATACCCACAGGCCGCTCCCGGGACCGCCGCTCTGCAGGTGCCACGTCTTCACCTCGAACTGCCACATTCCGGCGAACAGGGTGTTCGGGTCGCCCGGGTCGATCGCGAGGTCGGAGCAGCCGGTATTGGGGTCGACGAACAGCACCCGGGTCCACGTCTTGCCGCCGTCCGCGGTGCGATAGACGCCCCGCTCCTGCTGCGGCCCGAACGCGCGCCCCAGCGCGCACACGAGCACGACGTCGGGGTTGGTCGGGTGGATCACGATGCGCGCGATCCGGCCGGTCGAATCGAGCCCCATGTGCTGCCAGCTGCGGCCGGCATCGGTCGATCGATACACGCCGTTGCCGAGGGCCGTCATCGAGCGGATGAAGAAGGTCTCTCCCGTGCCGGCCCACACGACGGTGTGCGACGAGGGGGCGAGCGCCAGGGCGCCGATGGCCTGCGCCGGCTCGCTGTCGAACACCGGCCGCCAGTGCACGCCGCCGTCTTCGGTCTTCCACACCCCTCCCGAGGCGGCGCCGACGTAAGCGACCAGCGGGTTCCCGGGCTCGCCGACGACGGCGACGGCGCGGTTCCCCTCAGGGCCGACGAAGCGGTAATGGAGACGCGTCCACAAGACCGTGTCCACCTGTTGGGGGAGTGCGAGCAACGCGATGAGCGTCGGGATCATGGGCGTCGGCCTCGGGTGGAAGCGATGGGTGGATAACGATGCTCTCTGCCTTCAGCTCCCGTCCAGGACCTCCCGCACCTTGCGGGTGAGCGCTTCGGGAGTGAACGGCTTCGGCAAGAAGGCGGTGCCCGGATCCAGCACGCCGTGCTGCGCCACCGCCTCGTCGGAGTACCCGGTCACGTACAACACCTTCATGTCGGGACGCCGCGCGGCCAGCCGGTGCATCAGCTCCCGACCGTTCATGTCCGGCATGACGACGTCGGTCAGCAGCAAGTGAATGGGACCGGAGTGGGATTCGGCGAGACCCAGCGCCTCCTGACCCCCGGCCGCCTCGAGGACCGCATAGCCGGCTCGGACCAGGACCGTGCGCGCCAGCAGGCGCACGAGCTGGTCGTCTTCCGTGAGCAGCACGGTTTCCGTTCCCGTGACGGGGGCGCGCACCGCCCCGGGGCCGGCCAGCGCGTCGACGGGGGCGTCCACGCGCGGCAGGTAGATCCGGAACTGCGCGCCCTGGCCCGGGGTGCTCTCCACAGTGATGTGCCCGCCGCTCTGGCGCACGATCCCGTACACGGTCGCGAGGCCGAGCCCCGTGCCTTTGCCGCGCGGCTTGGTGGTGAAGAAGGGCTCGAACAGGTGCGCCTGGACGTCGGCACTCATGCCCACCCCGGTATCGGTCACCTGCAGCAAGACGTAGGGGCCAGGTGGCGGGGGAGGGGGAGAGCGGTGGTCGTGGGGCGATGCGGTCTGATGGCCGACGGCGTGCTCGACATTCGCGGTGGCGATGGTGAGCTGGCCGCCGTCGGGCATGGCGTCGCGGGCGTTCACGGCCAGGTTGACCAGGATCTGCTCGAGCTGCCCGCGGTCGGCCCGGACGGGGCCGAGATCAGTCGCGAGCGTCGTGGCCAGGCGGACGTCCTCCCCGATGACCCGGCGCAGCATTTTGCTGACGTTGCCGACGAGCTGATTCAGATCGAGCACGGACGGACGCAGCACCTGACGGGCGCTGAAGGCGAGGAGCTGGCGGATGAGATCCTGGGCGCGGGTCGCCGCCTCACGGATGATCTCGAGCTCCTCCCGTCCTTTGGCGGCCGCCGCGGTGTCCGCCAGCAGGAGCTCGACCGAGCCGAGGATCGCGGTCAGGAGGTTGTTGAAGTCGTGAGCCACGCCGCCGGCGAGCCGGCCGACCGCTTCCATCTTCTGGGCCTGCAACAGTTGCGACTCGAGCTCGCGCCGCTCGTGGCGCACGGCGGCGGCCGCGATGGCCCGCTCGACGGCGGGGGCGAGGCGCTGCAGCCTGTCCTTCATGACGTAGTCGGTCGCCCCCGCCTGCATCGCGGCGACTGCCGTATCCTCGCCCACGCTGCCGGACACCACGATGAACGGCACGTCGTCGCCGCGCTCGCGCAGGACCTCGAGAGCAGCCAGCGCGTCGAACGACGGCAGCGAGTAGTCGCTGAGGATCACGTCCCAGGGATGGCGGCCGAGCGCGGCGCGCAGGGCAGCGGCTGTCTCGACGCGCTCGTGTTGAGGCGCGAAGCCGCCTTTGCGAAGCGCGCGGAGCATCAGATTCGCATCCGCTTCAGCGTCCTCGACGATGATCACGCGCAGCGGGGTATCGGTCACGGGCGGCATCTCCCGGGTGCAATCTTCGCGCTTTCCCGCCGGGGGCAACCCGTTGTCATGGGCGGAGGATCCTCACTAGGTTTGCTGAGGCGCCGCCGCCACACCACCCCGTCCCGAGGAACTCCATGACGGATCTCCGCTACCCGATTGGCCGCCACGAGCCGGTCACCACGCTCGCCCCCGAGCAACGCCGCCAGTGCATCGACCGGATCGCCGCCACCCCGACGCAGCTGCGCCGGGCGGTCACGGGGCTCGACGAGCGACAGCTCGACACCGCGTACCGCCCGGGAGGTTGGACGGTGCGCCAGGTCGTGCACCACGTGCCGGACAGCCATATGAATGCGTACGTGCGCTTCAAGCTCGGGCTCACCGAAGACCAGCCGGCGATCCGGACCTACGAAGAGAAGCTGTGGGCCGAAACGCCCGAGATGCGCGCCCCCGTCGAAGTCTCCCTCGCGCTGCTCGCGGCCCTGCACGAGCGTTGGGTACTGCTGCTACGGGCGCTCCAGCCCACGGACTTCGCCCGGACGATCAAGCACCCGGAGTGGGGGCTGCCGACGCTGGATGGCATTCTGGCGTTGTACGCCTGGCACGGGCGGCACCACACGGCTCACATCACGTCCCTGCGCGAGCGGATGGGATGGGTGGAATGAGATTGCCGGAAGACGTCTGAAACGCGGTGCGCGGCGGTCCCGTAAGGGCCCGGCTCCCTCCCAGGACTTCCCGCATGCCCGTTCCCTTGCGACCACTGCTGCTCCGGGTAGCGTTGGCCTGCCTGCCGCTCCCGGTCCAGGGCCAGGCAGTTCGCTTTCATCCGATCCCTCCCCCTGACACGACCCCGCGCCATTTCGGCCACTTCCACGTCGGTCTCACCTATCACGACTATGGCCTGAGCATCGGCAACGCACCCCGCGTGAATGGCCTGCGGCTCAACTTTCAAGACGCGGGCCTGGAGCGCGTGAACGGCATCAACTTCACCATCTGGGAACCCAAGAAGCCGCTCAGCAGCACCATCAATGGCGTGGCCTTGGGGGGCCTCCCAGCTGGAGCCGACCTCAACGGTGTCTCGATCGGAGTCGCGGGGGTGCTCGCCCGGCATCGCGCGCGCTGGGTCAACCTCGGCGGATTCGGCGTCGTGTCCGACGGCGCGATCGACGGCATCACGCTCGCGGGCTTCGGCGTCGTCGCCGATGGCCACCTCCATGGGCTGGCGGTAGCGGGCCTGGGGGCGGTGACCGAGGGGGATGCGCAAGGCATCGTGATCGCGGGGCTCGGGGCGGTGGCGGACCGCGGCATGCGCGGCATCGTCGTCGGCGGCCTCGGCGCCGTCACGGACGCCGCCGCGCGCGGGATCCTGGTGGGCGGCCTCGGCGCCGTGGCCAACCGCGGGATCACCGGGCTGGCCGTCGGCGGGCTCGGCCTCGTGACCGACCAAGAGCTGCGGGGCATCGGGATCGGTGGCCTGGCCACGGTGGCCGACGGCGGAGCCCGAGGCCTGGCACTCGGTGGCTTGGCCGTGGTGACGGACGGTCCCATGATCGGGGCGGGGATCGGGGGTCTCGCGGTCGTCGCGGACAAGGGCATCCGGGGCATCGCCCTGTCGGGCGGCGCCGTGGTGGCCGATCGCGGCGTCTCCGGGTTGTCGGTGGGTGGGCTGGCGGTCGTGGCCGACCGGGAAATTCGCGGTGTCGCGCTGAGCGGTCTCGCGGTGGTGAGCGGTCAACGGATTTCCGGCTTCTCAATGGCGGGCTACCGAGTGGACAGCCCGGAAATCCGCGGCCTCAACATCGCGGGGCTCTATACGAAGACCATGGACCTGAACGGGGTCTCGGTAAGCGCGTACAATCGCGTGCGGGGCGTGCAGACGGGCCTCACCATCGGACTTTACAACTCGGCGCGCGTCCTGAAGGGGATCCAGATCGGCGTGTTGAACCACGCGAGGAACAATCGGGCGCCATTCCGGTGGCTGCCCATCCTCAACGCGCATCTCTAGACGGCGCCACGGTTCCCGTGGGTTTCACCTTGCTTCCGCCACTTCGTCTCGTATCTTGACACGCCGATGGGGAGTCCCGAGGCATCTCTCTGACGGGAGGCGCGTGATGAATCTCTTCTCTTCCGCAGGTGCAGAGTTTCTGCTCCGCTGGCTGCATTTCCTCTCCGGCATCACGTGGATCGGGCTGCTCTACTATTTCAACTTCGTCCAAGGGCCGTTCTTCGCCGAAGCGGATGCGGCCACGCGGAGTGCGGCTACGCAAAAACTCGTGCCGCGCGCGCTGTGGTGGTTCCGGTGGAGCGCCGCGCTGACGTTCCTGACCGGGGCGCTGATCATCGCGAAACGCTTCGGCGAGGCGCCGGCCGGCACCTCAGTGGCCACCACCCCGTGGGGCGAGGCCATCCTCACCGGCGCGTTGTTCGGGACGGTGATGCTCTTCAACGTGTGGCGCGTTATCTGGCCGAAGCAGCAGATCGTGATCGCCAACGCTGTAGCGACGGCCGGCGGCGGCCAGGCGAATCCTGCGGCAGCCGCGGCGTCCCGGCGGGCGTTCCTCGCCTCCCGCACCAACGTGATATTCTCGATTCCAATGCTGTTCTTCATGGGAGCGGCCACCCATATGCCTCCCGGCCCCATCACCCACGCCGCTGTCTACTGGGTGCTGGTCCTGGTCGTCGTCGCCTTGATCGAGATCAACGCGCTCACGGCGACGAGCGGAGCGACGACCAAGCCGATCGAGAAAATCCCTGGCGTCATCCTGACCGGATTCGTGGTCTGGGCGGTGGTGTTTGCGCTCGTGAGGCTTTTCTTGACGGCGTGAGATCGGATCCCCTCGCGGGGAACGCGCGCCGCCGTCAGGGCTGGCCGGCGACCTGGAGCGGCACGGCGCTGGAGCGCGGTGTGACCTGGCCCAACTGGCCCTTCAGACCCCGTCCCCAGCAGTACACGAGCAGCGTGCCCGTGATGCCGCAGGTGTGGTCGCTGCCCGCGTGGAGGTCGGCGAAACGCAGACCGCCGCTCACCGGTACCGGCGTGATCGTGGGCTGCGAGGACGTCACGCCATCGCCCAGCTCCCCGTCGGCATCGTTGCCCCAACAGTAAGCCAGGCTGTCGGCCGTGAGGCCGCAGCTGTGGGCGCCACCCGCCACGATGACGCGAAACAGAAGCCCGCCGGTCACGGGCACGGGGATGAACGCGAGCGAGTCCCCGCTGGGGGCGCTGCCGAGCTGTCCCCCGTTGTTCGCGCCCCAACAGTACGCCGTGCCGGCCGCGCTGAGGCCGCAGGTGTGCGTGCCGCCGGCGCTGAGCCGGATGAATGACAACGCTCCGGCTACTGGGGCGGGAGTGCCGCGATTGACCAGCGTGCCGTCCCCGAGCTGTCCTTTGGCGTTTGCCCCCCAGCAGAACGCGAGCCCGCTGGCGCCGAGGGCGCACGTGTGGTTGGCGCCGGCGACGAGAGTGAGGAACGTGGTGTCCGTGATCACAGCTCGAGGCGTGGCGCTGGAGGTAGTGGCGCCGTCACCGAGCTGGCCCGCGAAGTCGAGACCCCAGCAGTACGCGCCACCGTTGGTCGCGAGGCCGCAGCTGTGGGCGCCACCGGCCGCGAGCGCGGTGAATCGCAGGGTCGTCGCGACGGGGGCGGGGAGCGCAGGGTCGCCGGGCGCCCCGTCGCGCCCCAGCTGTCCCTGGTCGTTCTGGCCCCAGCAGGTGGCGACGCCGCCGGCCGTGAGCCCGCAGGTGTGGTCGCCGCCCGCGGCGACGGCCGAGTACGGCGCCGGATCGGCGACGAGCCGCGGCGTTGGCTCCTCGAGGTTGCCCGACCCGGTGCCGGTCTGGCCGGAGGTGTTGGCGCCCCAGCAGTAGACGTGGTGGTTGTTCGCGGTGGCGCACGCATGCGCTCCCGACGCCCCCGTGGAAATCGCGGTGTACACGACCGGCGTAACGGCGACGGTGGCGCTGTCGGCGTGGCCCCCCGCGCTCGCGCGGATCGTCGTCGTTCCGGAGTCGATGCCGTGCACGACGCCGTTCGGAGACACGACGGCGATGGACGAGTCGGCGCTCTGCCAGATGACCGCACGGCCGGTGAGGATCGCGCCGCTCGAGTCGCGCAGGGTCACGGTCAGCGGCACGGTGTCCCCGGCGACGACGGTGGCCGAATTCGGCGTCACCTGCACGCTCGCCACGGTGGGCGACAGTGGCGGGGACGGCGGTGGCGCGACAAAGGGGCCCTCGCACGCGGCGAGCGCCAGCAGGGGGACGACCAGACAGCTTCTCATAGTGAGACGCACACTGAATCTTATACCGCTGTCATCCAGGCTTGGAGGCAGCATGCATCTGGCGACTTCTGGACGCCGCCGCGCGGCGCTGTGCGTCATTCATGGAATCGGCGCCCAGCGCCGGCACTGGGCCGACGGGTTCGTGACCCGGGTGCGGCGCGCCGTGGCCGCCCGCGACCCCGACATCGACGTGTACCCGTGCGTGATCTGGTGGGCGCCGATCACGCAACGCTACGAGGACGAACTCACGCGGCGCTACGCGCGGGGACTCTCCTGGAACGGGCTGCGTCGCCTGGTGATCGGCTACGGCGGGGACGTGATCGGCTACCAGGCGCCCGCCTCTCACGCGGTCCCGCCGCCGTGGATGTACGGGGCGGTGCATGGCCGCATCGAGCGGCGGCTGCGCGCGCTGCGCGACCTGCTCGACCTTGCCTCCCCCCCCCCTCCCGCGGGCTCCCCCGTTCCCCTCGTCGCCGTCGCCCACTCGCTGGGCTCGGTGATCTTTTCGGACTTCGTCTACGACGCGCAGGCCGGCGGGGACCCGGACGCGCTCGCGCACCGCTATGGTCTCGGTCTGTGCGCCCTGTTCTCCATCGGCTCTCCGCTCGCTCTGTACGCCATTCGCTATCCGCATCTCGGCTTCGACCGTCCGATCGCGCTGCCCGCGGGCGGGACGTGGATCAACGTCCTGTACCGCGCTGACGTGATCGCCTACCCGCTGCGCCTTGCGAGCGACGCGTACGCGCGCGCGGTGAGCGAGGACTGGATCCTTCCCTGGCGGCTGTGGAACTTGTCGTGGACACCAGCGGCCCACCTCGCGTACTGGACCGACGGGCGCTTGATCGCCCGCGTCGCCGACCAACTGGCGCGGGTCGCGGCGGGCTCGGTAACTTAAAGCCGTCATGGCGTCCGTGACCCTCCGGCGGCTCTCCAAATCCTTCGACCGCTCCAGCCCGCCCGCCCTCCAGGACCTCACGCTGGAAGTGCGCGACGGCGAGTTCCTGGTGTTGCTCGGCCCATCGGGGTGCGGCAAGACGACGGCGCTGCGGTGCATCGCCGGCCTCGACGAGCCCACCACCGGCCAGATCCTGATCGGCGAGCGCGACGTCACCCACGTCGGCCCTGCGGCGCGCGACGTGGCGATGGTGTTTCAGACTTACGCCCTGTACCCCCATCTCACCGCGCGCCAGAACCTCGCCTTCGCCCTCGAGATGCGGCGGTTGCCGAAGGCGCAGGTCGACCGCCGGGTGCTCAAGGCCGCTGAGCGGCTCGACCTGCGCGACCTGCTCGACCGCCGCCCGGCGCAGCTCTCGGGCGGCCAGCGCCAGCGCGTCGCCCTGGGCCGGGCCTTGGTGCGCGAGCCGCAGGTCTTCCTGTTCGACGAGCCCCTCTCCAACCTCGACGCCGCGTTGCGCACCGAGATGCGCGTCGAGCTCCTGAAGCTCCACCGCCAGCTCGCCGCTACGATGATCTACGTGACGCACGACCAGGTCGAGGCGATGACGATGGGGCAGCGCATCGCCGTCCTGCACGAGGGTCGGCTTCGCCAGCTGGGCACACCGGCCGAGGTGTACGAGCGGCCCGCCGACGTGTTTGTGGCGCGGTTCGTGGGCCATCCCGGCATGAACGTCCTGCAGGGTCACGGCACGGGCAGGCTGGAGCGGACGCGCGCCGTCGCGTGTGGCAGCCTCGTGCTGCCAGTCGCGCTGCCGCAGTACGAAGGCGAGGTGCAGCTCGGCGTGCGGCCCGAGCACGTCGCGTTGTGCCCGCAAGGCCAGGGTGCCGGCGATGCCGAGGTACTCGTCGTGGAGCCGCTCGGCAACGAGACGCTGGTGCATCTGGATGCCGGCGGCCAGCCGATCGTCGCTCGCGTCCCCGGGATCCCGGGCATCGCGGCAGGGAATCGGGTGGGCGTACAACCCGACCTCGCGCGGCTGCACTTCTTCGACGGCGACGGAGCGCGGCTCGCGTGAAAGGCGCGCTGGCGGCGCTCCTGACGGCCGCTCTCGTGGGTGCCGGCGGCTGCGGCGGTGATCGCGCCGCCGCGTCGGGGGGGGGAGGGGGGGCCGACCGCCTCACGCTCGACCTGACCGACGGGGCCGGCTATCCCGCAGCGCCTCTGGAGGAGCGCGTGCTGGCGCCTTACGAGCAGGCCCACCCGGGCCTCCGCGTGGTCCAGCAGAGCGCCGCCACCTCCCCGGCCCGGTATCGCGAGCGGCTCCTCAGCTCTCTGGCCGCCGGTGCCCCGCCCGATGTCTTCTTACTCGCCAATGTCGATGTCCCCTTGTTCACCGACCACGGCGCGGTGCTCGATCTTGCTCTGTACCTGTCCCGTCTTGGCCTCGACCTGCGCCGCTACGACCAGTCGGTGCTCAACACGTTCACGCGGGGCGGCGCGGTGTACGCGTTGCCCCAAGGCTACACGCCGATCGTCGTGGCTTACAACAAAGACCTGTTCGACCGCGGGGGCGTCCCGTACCCGAACGACGACTGGACCTGGGACGACTTCAAGCGGATCGCGAAGCTGCTGACGAAAGACTTGGACGGTGATGGGCACATCGATCAATGGGGCGCGGCGTTCGAGCGCCGGCCGTTCCTGTGGATCCCGTGGATCTGGTCGGGGGGCGGAGATGTGCTATGCGACGACGGCCGGCGCGCCACGGGGTGCCTCGATTCGCCGGCGACGGTCGAAGCCATCCGCTGGTACACGGACCTGGTCACGAAAGACAGCATCGTGCCGCGTGGCGACAACCTGCGGCTGTTCGTGAACGGCAAAGTGGCGATGCTCACCGCGGGGCACTTCTGGATTCCCACCTTCAAGCCGTACGTCGACCAGCACCGTCTGCGCATCGGGTTCGTGGAGATCCCGCACCGGGTGGGGGTGCCCCCGGCCACGGCGGTGTACGCCTCCGGCCTCGCGGTCCCCGCACTGGCACGGCACCGCAAGCGCTCGGTGGAGCTGGCGGCTTACCTTGCCGATTCCGTGGCGCAAACGCTCCACGCCCGGGACGGCCTCGAGCTACCGAGCCTGTCGAGCGTGGCCGAGTCGCTCGCGGCGCACGACACGTTGGGGTGGAAGCGGGTCTTCCTGCGTGCCGTCCGGCATGCACGCGTGCCCTGGGGGGCGCGCATCGAGCAGTGGCGCGAGGTGGAGGCCGCGCTGCCCGACCTCATAGACCGTGTCACCATTCGCGGCGACAGTCCCGCCGTCGCCGCGCACGACGTGGCGCGGGCGATTGACCGCCTGCTCGCCGCAGCCGGGGTGGGAGGGGGAGGGGGAGGATCGCCGCGGTGAGCAGTCCAGGCCGCTGGCGTGTGATCGCCGGCGCGGTCGTGCTGCTGACTGCACTGGCGGCGCTCATCACCGCCCGCTGGGCGGCGGCGCGGTACACCCGCGGCGCCACCGAGCGGCTCGCCGCCTCGGCGGCGGCCTACATGTCGCTCGTCTCGACGGCGGCGCGCGGATCGAGCGGGTACGACCTCACACACCTGCTCGTCCAGGCGCGCGCCCTCCGCCTGTTGGCCGGATGGGACGCCGAGTTCGAGGTGTACCACGGCACGGCGCCGCTGGTCCAGGCGACCGGCCGCTCGCTCACACCGGCGCAGCTCGATGATCTGCGCCGCCGGGAGACGGTGCGCTGGGTGGCCGGGCGGGCCCTTGCACCGCTCAAGGACCGCGACGACTGGGATGTGGTGGGCGCGGTGGCGGTGACGGCCAAGGGGGGTGGGGTACGCGTCGGGTTGCCGGAGACGCTCGCGCTGGGGGCGCTGGTCCTGGCGCTGCTCGTGGGCTGGCTGGTCGTCCGGTCGGCGGGGTGGGCCGGCGGTCCGCAGCGACCGGCGGTCGCGGCATATGCCATGGTGGCGCTGCTGCTGGGCCTGGCGGCGTACGGGGTCGTGCGGCACGCCGCGCAGGCGAGCACGGAGCGTTGGCTGTCTCAGACGCGCCTGCTGGTGCAGGAGGCGGCTCAGCGCCTTCCGGTCGCGGATGCGGCGACGACGGCGGTCCGGCTGGGCCGAATCGCTCGTGGGGCGGGAGGCGAGCTCTCCGTCGGCGACAGTGCCGACGAGGCGGTGCACGTCACGCGATGGGCCGGAGAGGAGGGGGGTGGAGGGGGCGGAGTGAGGCGGGCGGTCGTGGCAGCGCGGGTGGGGCCGGGGCGTTGGCTCGCCCTTGCCACGTCGCCAGCGCAGGCCACCACCGAGCCCTGGCTGGCCCTGTGCCTCGGCCTGGTGCTGCTGGGGCCCCTCGCGCTGTGGCCCCTCGCCTGGGCGGCCCGCGAGCGCAGGCGGCCGCAACGGCTGCGCGAGACGCTCACGGCATGGGGCTTTCTGGCACCGGCCACGGCCCATCTCGCGGTGTTTTCGTTCGCCCCGATCCTGTTCGCCGTCGTGCTCTCGCTGCACCGGTGGAACCTGGTCGAGTCGACGGCGCGGTTCGTTGGGGTCGCCAACTTCGTTCGGGTCGCTCGCGACCCCCTCGTCTGGATCTCGCTGCGCAACTCGACCCTGTTTGCGCTGCAGCTCCCAGTAACGATGGCCCTCGCGCTCGGCCTCGCGCTGGTGCTGCACCGCCATGCCCGCCTGGTCCGGCTGGCGCGGACCGTCGCCTTCCTGCCGTACGTCTCCTCCGTCGTGGCGATCGCGCTCGTGTGGCAGTGGGTGTACCACGCCGACTTCGGGCCGCTCAACTACCTCCTGTCGTTCGTCGGCGTCGGTCCGGTGGACTGGCTGGCGAATCCGCGGACGGCACTGCTGGCGGTAGCGCTGGTTTCTGTGTGGGTGCAGGTGGGCTACCAGATGGCGGTCTTCATCGCGGGGCTCGAGGGGATCCCGCAGGTCTACCTCGACGCCGCCGTGGTGGACGGCGCCAACGCCTGGCGACGGTTTTGGCGGGTGACCTTTCCCCTGCTCAAGCCCGTGACCCTGTTCGTGTTGGTCACGGGGATCATCAGCTCGTTCCAGGTCTTCACCTACATCTACGTGCTGACCGGTGGCGGGCCGCTCCACGCTACCGACGTCCTTGTCTATCGCATCTACCAGACCGCTTGGGAGTTCTTGCGGTTCGGCGACGCCAGCGCGATGGCGCTGCTGATGTTGGTGACGCTCTTCGCGGTCACCTGGGCGCAGTTCCGGCTGCTGGGGAAGCGGGTGTATGCGTAGCCGGGCAACGGCGTGGCTGGGGGTCGGGCTCGCGCTACTACTGGCGGTTACCACGGCCGTCCCCTTCCTCTATATGGTCTCGACGTCCCTCATGAACGACGTCGAGGCGCTGCGCTTCCCGCCCACGCTGCTGCCCGCCACCCCCAGATGGAGCAACTATCCCGCGGCCCTGACCGCTCTGCCGTTCGGGCGCTTCTTCCTGAATACCGCCGTCTTCGCCGCGTGCGTGGTCGTGGGCCAGGTCGCGACGAGCGCGACGGCCGCCTACGCGTTCGCGCGGCTGCGCTTCCCGGGTCGGGACCGCGTGTTTCTCGCCTACTTGTCGGTCCTCATGGTGCCGGTCATCGTGCTGCTCATCCCGCGGTTTCTGTTTATCAACGCCCTCGGCTGGGTGGACAGCTATGCCGGGCTGGTCTCCACCGAACTCGTATCGGTGTGGGGGATCTTTCTGCTGCGCCAGTTCTTCCAGGCGATCCCGCGGGATCTCGAGGACGCAGCGCGCCTCGATGGGGCGGGAGAATGGGCGATCTTCTGGCGCGTGGTCCTGCCGCTCTCGCGGCCCGCGCTCGCCACCCTCGCGGTGCTCGCCTTCGTGGATCAATGGAAGAACTTCCTGTGGCCGCTGATCGCGACTCGCTCGACGGAGATGGCGGTTGTCGAGGTGGGCATCGCGACGTTTCACGGACTCTCTGATACGACCTGGCCGTACCAGATGGCGGCCGCCGTCACGGCCGTGGTCCCCATGCTGCTGGTGTTCTTTGTGGCGCAACGCTACTTCATTCGGGGGATTCAGTTGACAGGACTCAAGTGAGCAGAGGTCAGGAGGTTCAACTGCGTCTAGTCGTTGCCTCTCCTGCCTCCTGATCCCTGTCGGAAGCTGATCTCCCAGTGGATGTCCCTTCCCTCACTCTGCCCCCATTTGAGAACCACATGCCCTGAGGCCAGCCGGGCAACTGTGCAGGGGAGATCGGCTTTACAGATACCGGGTCGCATTCCTCGCGGCACCGCAATCGTCACGCCGTACGCCCGGCCGTCGAGGTTGACCGATGTCGCGCGCAGCGTGCGGGTGGCTGGCTGCCAGGCCTCGTCCGTGATATCCACCGCGCCTTGGACGACGTGCCGCGTGGTGCCGATCACCTGCGGCCGTGCCAGGGTGGCCCGGATCGCGACCGTCAACGCATCGTGCGGCTCGAGTCGCGCCGCGAGTGTCGTCGTGAGGTCCGGCAGCGGCGCGTCGCGCCACACGTTGTAGGCGGCGAACTTGTTGCCGGTGATGCCGAGCGTGGCCAGAGGAACGGCGACGTCGCGCGCCGTCTCGTCCCAGTTCACGAGCACGGCCGTCCACCACCGGGGCGCGCCTTCAGTCACCCACGTTCCGGGGGGGCGCTCGCGCCGCACGCTCCACCACCCGCCGGGACCGCCGCCGTCGTAGACCCGCACGGCGAGCACGTTCTCGCCGCCCCAATTGATCGCATCATCGGGAACCGCGTACCGCCGGTACGTCTGCCACTCGCTGCGATAGCTGGGCGGGAACGCGCCGGTCTGCCCGACTTTCACACCGTTGAGAAACGTCTCGTCGGCGTCGTCGATCTTGCCGAGTTCTAGAAACAGGGACCGTCTGTCCGCCTGACCGCCTGACCGCCCGGGGGAGGGCGGCAGGGCGAAGCGGGCCCGATACCACGCGAACCCGTCATAGCCAGGATGTCCCGCGAGCTCCCAGTTCCCGGGCACCGAGATCGTCTCCCACGCCTCCTCGTCGTACTCTCGCCGCCCGTACCCCGGATCGTCGCCGGTGCGGAACTTCACCGGCCCCCCGATGCGGTACACCTCGGTCCCCCCCTTCTCCCCCCCTTCTGAGACGAGCGCCGGTGCGAGTTCCGGCTCGGCGGCGAAGGCGTCCACCGCCCGGCCCGCGACCGGCACGACCGGCAGGGTTCGCTGCAGAATCGACACCCGGTCGCGCGGCAGCTTGGGGAGATTGTCCGAGAAGAGCGTCAGCCCGCCGGACACCGCGACCAGGGACGCCCACGCCTGCGCCTCGGCCGTGGCCAGGGGTGACCGCACGACCAGGCAGTCAGGGTCGTTGAGCCACGCAGCGCGCTGGTAGAAGCGGCGCAGCGCCGCCGCCCGAGCCGGCGCTTGCACGCCGCCCCAGCTGGCATCCACATCCGCGCCGATCCGCACGCCGTTCACGTACCCGACCGCGTGCTGGAGTGGGGCGCCGCAGCCGAGCAGGAACGCTTCGGGGCCGAGGCCGTCGCGAATCGCCCCGAGCCCGTGGCGATAGGCTTCGGCGTGGGTGAGACCGCCGTAGTGGGAGACACCCGCCGTCGCCCAAAGCAAGAAATCGATCTTCAGGTAGTCGTAGCCCCACTCTTGTACGATCCGCCGCGCCAGGTCGCGCAGCCAGCGCTGCACCTCCGGGTGCGCCCCGTCGATCGAGTAGACTCTGCCGCCCCAATCCTCGCGGGTGTCCCACACGATCGGCCCGTCGGCGTTCTTGAGGAGCCAGTCGGGGTGCGCCGCTGGGATCCCGGAGCGGTCGGTGACGGCGAACGGCGCGATCCACAGCCCCGCCATGAGCCCCTTCGCGTGAATGCGGTCGGTGAGCCAGCGATGACCGTGCGGGAACTTGGCGTTCGGCTCCCAGTCCCCGGTGGCTCGCTGGTAGCCGTCGTCGAGCTGGATGAGGTGGAAGAAGCGCTGGTCGAAGGTCGCGGCGCAGAACCCGAGATTCGCGACTATGTCGTCTTCGGTCACTGTGCCGAACAACTCGTACCAG
This sequence comes from uncultured Gemmatimonadaceae bacterium, assembly GCA_964641215.1. GTDB lineage: Bacteria > Gemmatimonadota > Gemmatimonadetes > Gemmatimonadales > GWC2-71-9 > 13-1-40CM-70-15. The sequence goes on along the minus strand of CAZXKD010000006.1, from coordinate 9,543 downwards.
GAGCACCATCCGGCCGGCACGACCACGGCGGCGAGGCGCTCGCGGTCCACGGGAGAAGGGGGTTGAAACAGTGCCGTCAGCGCGTCCAGGCCGTCGCCGGCGACGGTGAAGCAGAGCCGCATCGTGGAGCTGTCACCCTCGGGCCGCAGCGGCCGCGCGGGCAGCCAGTCGCTCACCGCCTCGAGCCCGCCCGCCGACGAGAGGTGCACTTTCGCCTCGCCTGGCTCGCCGGCGTCGAACGCCACGGCCAGGCCGCGGCCCCCTCGCGTCAGGCCGAGCGCGCCGTGGCTCGTTGCCTCGGGCATGCCGGCGCGCACGGCTTGAATGCTGTCGGCGCTCCAGGAGTGATAGCCGTTGAGGAGCGCCAGGAGCGGGCCGTCGCCGGGCAGCGCGTCGGCCACCTGAAAGAAGCGCACTCCCCGGACGCTCGGCAGCGCGCTGTCGGGGTAGAGCGCCAGCGTCACCCCGCCGACGGGCGCCGTGGCCTCCTCCCCCGCGAAGAACTCGGCCTCGACGACCACGCCTCCCCCGGGGGCACGGCCGCGGACCAGGATTGAATCCCCGCCGGGCGGCCGGCGACTGCCGATGGTGATACCTTCCAGGTCCGCGAGCGTCACCGCCTGGTCACCGACCCACACGGTGAGGGTCGCACCCTCGAGTAGTGGAACGGCGGGCCCGTCGCCGCGGTAGTACACCGACCAGCGGTGCCGGTCATCGAGCTCGAAGCGCAGTCGCCCGACTGCCCCCTTCCCGGTCGGACGGTCGGACCGTCGGACGGCCGAACGCAGGAGACCGCTGGAAGTGGCGCCAGTGAGGAGAAGAAACGTGCGTCGATCCATGGTGGGAATGTTCGTCGCCGCGGTCGCCTTGTCCACGCCGCTCGGAGCGCAGTCGAGTGGAGGGGGGGGGGGCACCTGGTCTGTCGGCCTGGCGGCGACGCTCGGCAGCGGGTGGCAGATCGAAGGGGCCGACGTCGGTCTGGCGCGGCGCCTCGGCGCCGGCCCGGTGCGCGCGCTCGGCGTCGCCGCCCGGCTCGGCTCCTTCATCAACGAGGGCGCGATCATCGGCGGCACGCAGGGCTTCGTCGCGGCGCTCGCGCTCTCGGCCCGGAGCGGGCGGGTCGACCTGGCGCAGATGGGGCCTGAGAACAATCCGACCACCTTCGGCCTGGATCTCACCACCGAGGTAGTGGGCTACCTGGGCGCCCACTCGCCGCTGCCGCAGGGCGGCCGGTGGGGCGCAGTGTCGATCCTGCCGGGCCTGCGCTTCGGCAACCCCGACGGCGGCCAGTGGAGCCTGGTCGTCGGGCCCACCTGGTTCCTCGGACACCTGACCGACGTCCACGGCTTCCTCGGCATCCGGTTCGAGACGCCGCTGGCGCACCGGTAGCGACGTCCCTAGGTTAGCGGCCAATGGCCGCGCCTACGCTCGATTCCGATCACCCGGGGCTGCGCGTCCTTGCCGACGTGGCCGGGATTCTGGCCTCCGGCCTCGCTTCGGAGGAGGCGTTGTCGGCCGCCGCCGGTGCGCTGCGCCGGGGACTGCGCCTGCAGCGCTGTCGGGTGTGGCTGCGCAACCCCGACGGCGCCGGCTATCACGCCGTCGTGGCGACTGGGGAGGAGCCCATCCCCGGCGATTCTCCCCTTCCGTCCCCACGGCCCGAATGGTTCCACGGCGGCCCCCACCGCGAGTCCACCCCCGCCGGCACCCGGCTCCTGTTTCCCCTCCTGCACGAGGACGAAGCGCTCGGCCTGCTGGAAGTCACCCTCCCTGACGGGGGGCCGGAGCGCGTGGCCCACGACGTGACGCTGGTCGTGGCCCAGATCCTGGCCCCCGTGATCGCCGCGACCGAGCTGTCGCAGGACCTTGCCTCCGAGGTGGCGCTGCGCACCCGCGAGGTGGAATCGCAGCGCAATTTCGTGGGCCGGATCATCGATTCGCTGCCGGTGGGCCTCTATGTGATCGACCGCTCCTATCAGATCCGCGCCTGGAACCGCAAGCGCGAGAGCGGCACGCAGGGCGTGTCGCGCGACGACGCGGTGGGGCGCGAGATCTTCGATGTCCTGGACCGCCAGCCGCGCGACCTGTTGAAGCGCGAGTTCGACCGCGTGTTCGACACCGGCGAGATCCAGCAGGTCGAGATGGAGTCCCAGGCGACCGGTGAGGCCCGCTACTACCGGATCACCAAGATCCCGATGCGCCTCGACGACGAGCAGATCTCCCACGTGATCACGATCGGCGAGGACGTCACGGAGTGGCGCGAGGCGCAGCACCGCCTGGCCCAGACGGAGAAGCTGGCCGCGATCGGGCAGCTGGCGGCCGGTGTGATGCACGAGATCAACAACCCCCTCGCGACCATCTCGGCTTGCGGCGAGGCGCTCGCCCTCCACGTCGAGGGGTTGGCGCCCGACGACCGCCGCGCGACCGACGAGTACCTCAAGATCATCGACACCGAAGTCCAGCGCTGTCGGCGCATCGTGGACGAGCTGCTCGACTTCTCGCGCCCTAAGAGCGGACAGAAGCGGGAGGTGGACATCAACGCAGTGATCGAGCAGACGCTGTTCCTGCTGAAGCACCACGAGCGCTTCCGCCGGATGTCGGTGGCCCGCGAGCTGACCGAAGGCCTGCCGCGCCTGCCGGCCGATCCGGAACGGCTGATCCAGGCGTTCATGGCCCTCCTCCTCAACGCCATGGACGCGATGAACTCCCGCGGCATCCTCACCGTGCGCTCCCGGCTCAACCCGGAGCGGCGCGACGAGCTGCTGGTCGAGTTCATCGACACCGGGGTCGGCATCCCGCAGGAGGAGCTGCCCAAGATCTTCGAGCCCTTCTTCACCACCAAGCCCCAGGGGCGGGGCACGGGGCTGGGGCTGTCGGTGTGCTACGGCATCGTGGCCGAGCACCGGGGCCGGATCGAAGTGGAATCCCAGGTCGGCATCGGATCCAATTTCAAGGTGTATCTCCCCATCGGATGAAGATCCTCGTCGTCGAGGACGACAAGACGGTCGGCCAATACGTGAAGCGGGGGCTGACCGAGGCCGGCTACCACGCGGAGCTCGCCATGGACGGCGAGGAAGGGCTGCACCTCGCGACCGCCGGCCACTACGATCTGCTCGTCCTCGACCTGCGGTTGCCGAAGCTGGAAGGCCGCGAAGTGTTGCGCACCCTCCGCGACCGCGGGAATACCATGCCGGTGCTGGTGCTGACCGCCCAGGACGCTGTGGATTACAAGGTGCAGGCGCTCCGCATGGGGGCCGACGATTACGTCACCAAACCGTTCGCGCTGGAAGAGCTCTTGGCCCGCGTCGAGGCGCTGGGGCGGCGCCCCAAGGCGATGGCGCCGCCGGTGCTCAAGGTGGCCGACCTCACGCTCGATACCGCCAGCCGGGAAGTGCGCCGCAACGGCAAGCCGATCGAGCTGACCCCCAAGGAGTACGCCGTCCTCGAGTATCTGGCGCGGCACCAGGGCCGCGTCATGCCGCGGACGCTGATCACCGAATACGCCTGGGATTACCACTTCGATCCCGGCACCAACATCGTGGACGTCGTGATCACCCGGCTCCGGAAGAAGATCGACGCCGGCCGCGAGCCGAAGCTGATTCATACGGTCCGCGGCGTTGGGTACGTCGTGAAGGCCTGAGGTGGAAACGATCCGCGGGCGGCTGACCGCGTGGTACTCGACGGCGCTGGCGCTCACCCTCGCCGCCTTCGCGATCGTGCTGTATTTCACCCGCCGCACCGCGTCGTTCAAAGATCTCGACCAGCGCGTGGCCTCAGAAGCGGAGATCACCGGTGGCATCCTGAACAGTGTCTACCGCACCGGCGGCGTCGTGGTCCAGCGCGGCGCGGGACAGAATCAGCTGGTGCTGTCGCAAGTGCTCGCGGCGACCCTCCAGGTGGTCCCGGACTTCCTCATCATCACCACGCCCCAGGGGGATGTGCTGGGGGCCTCCACGGACGCCAACGCGCTCACCTTCGGCGAATTCGAGCAGCTGCGGCGCCTGATGGTTCCAGTGCCGGCGGGGCGCGTGACCGGCGCGGTCCGCATCGATCCCGCCGGCCCGACCCTGCACTACATCGTGCTGCCGCTGCGCGACGCGGGACCGCAGGTCGGCGCCCTGTTCGCCGGCGCGAACATCGCGAGCGCCGAGCTGGGAGCACAGCAGCTGCTCTCCACCTTCCTGCTGATCCTCGTGCCCGGCCTCGCCCTCGCGGTCCTGGTCGGCAGCTTCATCTCGCGCCGGGCCCTGGCCCCGGTCGATAAGATCATCGAGGAGGTCCGGGAAATCAGCGACGGGCGCAGTCTGCACCGGCGCCTGCCGGTGCCGATGGAGAAGGACGAGCTGGGGCGACTCGCCCTCACTCTCAACCAGATGATGGGGCGGCTCGAGGGCAGCTTCGCCGCACTGCACCGCTTCACGGCCGACGCGAGCCACGAGCTCAAGACCCCGCTCACGGTCGTGCGCGCCGGCGTCGAGCGCGCAATCACGACCCCTCACCTGCCGAGGGAGACGCTGGAGGCGCTCGAGGAGTCGCTCCAGGAGGCTCGGCGCATGGCTGAGCTCGTGGACGCGTTGCTCACCCTGGCGCGCGCCGACGAAGGCCGCGCCCCGCTGCAGCGCGAGCCGGTGGACCTGCGGGAGCTGGTCCGGGAGACGCAGGAGACCGGCGAGCTGCTGGCCGAGGAAGCGGGGGTGGCCATGGACGTCGCCACGCCCACGGAGCCGCTCGTGCTCGACCTGGACAAGAGCCGCATCCGCCAGCTGGTGCTGAACCTGATCGAGAACGCGGTCAAATACACGCCTCGCGGTGGCAGCGTGCGCGTCAATCTGGGCCAGGAGAATGGCACGGTCACCATCAGCGTCGCCGACACCGGGATCGGCATCGCGCCGGGCGACCTGCCGCACGTCTTCGACCGCTTCTGGCGGGCTGACTCGGCGCGCACCCGCACCGGTGACCGACCCGGGACCGGGTTGGGCCTCGCCATCTGCAAATGGATCGCCGAGGCGCACGGAGGGCGGATCGAGGTGGTGAGTCGCCCGGGGCGGGGCACCACCTTCACGGTCACGCTGCCGCAACCGTAGTCCCTTCCGGGCTGCTTGTTCGAGTTGCCGCTACAGGTAGCTTGAGGTTCATGCGAGCTTTCGTCGTTGCCGCGACCCTCGCCTGCCTGAGTACGCCCGCTGCGCTCCCGGCCCAGTCCCGCCCCGCCGACCTGATTGCCGCGGCCCGCGTCCAGCTTCAGGCGCGACACCTTGATAGCGCGGCCATCCTGCTGCGACAGGCGGTCGATACCGGATCCGGCGGCACGCTCGGGGAGCACGTCGAGGCCTGGGTGCTGCTGGGTGTCGTCCACTTCTATTCCGGTGACGACTCCGCCGCCAGGAACGATTTCCGGCAGGCCCTCAGCCTCGATCGCCGGATCGAGCCAACCGGGCTGCTGCGCAGCGATTCGGAGCTCGCTCAGCTGTTCGCCGCCGAGCGGGCCAAGCTGCCGGCCGCTGGCACAGCCGCCGAAGCAATGGCGGACCAGGGCGTTCACGAGTGCGTCCCCCGGTGTGCGGCGGGCGAAGTTAAGCCCCGCTTGCTCAGCATCCCGAGCCTCATCGCGCTGGATCAGCTCCCGATGGGGGCGCTGCGCATGCACGGTCTGGTCCTGGTCCGGCTCATCGTGAGTGCGGCCGGGACTCCGGAACCCGAATCCATTCACGTGGTCTCGGGCAGCCTCGTGGCAGTGGACGCGGAGGTGGTGCGAGCGGTGCAGGCCGCGATGTTCCGACCCGCCCTCGCCAACGGACGCCCCATACGGGCGTCGGTGGAGCTGCGATACGAGTTCGAGACCGAAGGGTCCGGAACGATCCGCTACCGGCTCTTGGGACCATGACCACACTCGCCTGTCATCGTTTTGTAATGTTCTCCCTACTAGCGGGAAAGGGTGTTTTTGTACTATCTGAATAGGTCGCCTGCCTCGGAGGTCGCTCGGTGTTCGACACCCTGATTGAGTCTCGCCGCAAATCCGAGAAACGGAAATACTTCGGCGTGGGGATCGTGTCGCTGGTCTTGCACACGATCGTCATCACCGCCGCGGTGATCGCGACCCTTACGGCGGGTCCGGCGGACAATTCCGTGAAGGTCGACACCACCATGGTGTACCTGCAGCAGGAGCAACAGCAGAAGCAGCCGGAGCCGCAGCCGGTGCTGGATGTTCAGCTGAAGGGCTTCCAGACGGTGGTCGCGCCGACCGACATCCCGACGAATATCCCCCCGATCAATCTCCAGGAGCACTTCGACCCGAAGGATTACTCGGGCTCGGGCGTCGAGGGCGGCGTGGGCAACGGCATCGTGCCGAGCTCCGACCAGGTGCTCTCGGTGGAAATGGTACAGGAGAAGCCCGAACGGCTCGCGGGTCCGCCGCCGGTGTACCCGCCGCTGCTCCAACAGGCCGGGATCCAGGGCGTGGTGAAGGTCGAAGCGATCATCGATACCAGCGGGCGCGTCGAGCCGAACTCGGTGCGGGTCGTCGAGAGCCCCAACCCCGGCTTCGATCAAGCGGCCAAGGTCGCGGTGCTGAAGTCCCTGTATCGCCCCGCCCGCGTGTACGGCCGGGCGGTGCGCGTCCTGATCCAGCAGCCGATCAATTTCCAGATCACCCGTCACTAGCGGGACCTGCGTCTCACTGACCCCAAGGAGTCCGCGCCGATGAGTTACTTGGAACTGTGGCAGTCCATGGGCTTGTTCGCCAAGTCCATCGTGGTCGTGATGTTGATCATGTCCTTGTGGTACTGGACGATCACGTTCACGAAGTGGTGGTACCTGCGGAAGTCGCAGAAGGAGACGGCGAAGTTCGCCCCGGAGTTCTCGCGGTTCCTGCAGGAGGAGCAGTTGGACGGCGCGATCGCCCTGGCGGAGAAGAACAAGAAGAGCCACGTCGCGCGGGTGCTGGGAGAGGCGCTGGCCGAGGTGAAGCCGCTGTTGCGGGACCGCGCCACGATCACCGCCGCCGACATCAACTCGGCCGAACGGGCGGTGGAGCGCCAGATGTTGATCATCACGTCCGAGCTGAAGCGCGGCCTGGGCATTCTGGCCACCGTGGGCGCGACCGCCCCGTTCGTGGGCCTGCTCGGCACCACGATGGGGATCGTCACGGCGTTCCAGGGGATGTCGGCCTCGGGGGGCGGCGGGTCCCTGGCGGCGATCACCGGCGGTGTGGCGGAGGCCCTGATCACGACGGCGTTCGGCCTCATGGTCGCGATTCCGGCGGTGTGGCTGTACAACTATTTCACCACCAAGATCGATTTCCTCACCGTGGAAATGACGTACGCGTCGAAGGAGCTGATCGACTACCTCATCAAGAGCGTCGGCAGCGAGTTCGGCCGGTCGATCTTCACCAAGGAGTTCCAGACGCAGAAGGCGTCGCAGACCAGTGGCCCTATCAACCGGTAGCTCCAAGGTCCCCGTCCGGGCGGACATCAACGTCACGCCGATGATCGACGTGATGCTGGTGCTGCTGATCATTTTCATGATCGTGACGCCGGCGATTACGGCCGGCTTCCAGGCCACGATCCCGCGCGCGCAGAATGCCGAGAAGCGCGAAGAGGACCAGGGCGAGATCCGCCTGGGCATCGACCGCAACGGCAAGTACTATCTGGACCTGCTGGGGGTCGACGGCCGCTACACAGGCCCGCGGCTCGTCCCTGATGGCGAGCTCCAGAACAGGCTCTCGGACATCTACTCTCGCCGCACCAAAGACAAGATCCTGTTCCTGAAGGCCGACGAGAACATCGACTTCGCGCACGTGCAGGCCGCCATCGAGATCGCCCGTAAGGCCGGCGTCCGGGTGGTCGGCGCCATCGCCGAGCAAAAGCGCGAGCTGCGGCACCGGGGAGGGAACTGACCGATGGCCATGGGCGTGGGTGGCAGCGGCGGCGGACTGACGTCGGACATCAACGTCACCCCGATGATCGACGTGCTCCTGGTGCTGCTGATCATCTTCATGATCACGCTGCCGCTGTCGCGGCGCGCTTTCGACGTGCAGGTGCCGCCCGAGCAGCAGCCGCAGAGGAAACAGACCCAGAGCAATCAGATCGTGCTGGAGCTGACCCAGGACGGCGGCTACGCGATCAACAAGCAGCCGTATGCGTTCGCCCAGCTGGACGCCGCGTTTCACCAGATCTTCGACACCCGGCCGGCCAAGCTGCTCTTCATCAAGGCCGCGCCGAACCGGAAGTACGGGGACGTGGTCCAGGCGATGGACGTCGCGCACGGGGCCGGCGTCCAGGTGATCGGGTTCACGCCGTCCGAAGGGCAGCAAAGCGGAACGCGCTGAGCGACGAGGTTGTCCACGAGCCCGCTGCTCCTGAGGCGATCGGCAATGCTGGTCGCCTTTTGCTTGGTGATCGGCTCGGCCGCGGCTCAGGCCCAGGCATCGTCCCTCCTCCCTGGCGGTGCTCTGCTGCTGCGATTCGAGGCCGGCTTGCTCGACCCCGATACGCCGGCCAAAGGAGTCGGGGCGCTTGGCGCGACGGTCGGCTTGCTACCTGGCCAGAACACTCCGAACGCCCTCCTGTTGCGCTACGTCCGGCAGCTGCGGGATCGGACCGCCTCGATCTATGTCTACGATCACTCCCGGGAGTTCCTGCTCGTCCAATGGGAACACTCATTCGGGACCGGCGCGCTGTTGCGGAGACAATTCTCCAGCCGCGTCGGTCTCGGTGCACTGTCCACCTACCACGCGACAGCGGCCCTCGTGCTCGGCGGGGGCCTCACCGTGCGCTATCCCGTCGGACCCCGACTGGCTCTCACGGGGAGCGTCGAGGACAACGTCGCTGTGCTTCCGCATCGTGACGGCATCGGATGCTATGACGCCGGGGCCGGCCGGACCTATTGCTCCCGACCCCCCACGGGCGGCTGGCAGCACAATTTCGGCGTGCTGGCGGCGGTGGAATGGTGGCCGCCCACGCATCAATTCCAAGAGGCGGCGGCACCGCCGGCACCGAGGAGCGATGTCGCTGAAGCCGCGCCTGAGACGAGTGAGACTGGTGTCGGCGCTGTGTGTCGTCACCTCGCTGCCGCTACGGGCGCCCTCGTGCGTGTGAGCACGTACGCGCGCCGCGATTCCTCCACGTCTCTGCTGGTCCGGCGGAGCAGCGAGGTCGGCCCGCTGCTGCGGTGCGAGGGAGGCGCGGTCGTCGTCGGGCCGACCTTGGGCCAGCCCGCCCCCGAGCTCACCATTCTGGAGCCGTGGATCCACGAGGCGTGGGTCCGGGGGAACCAGGCGTTCTCGGGAACGCTTGTGGGCACCGGATCGGGCGCGTTGATTGGCGTGCTCCTGGGGTCCGCGAAATCGTATCTCTGCAGCGGTCAGCCCTGTGCAAAGCACGTGTTGAGCAGCACGCTCATCGGTGTGGTGGCTGGGGGGACGATTGGCTGGACGATTGGCCGCGCTACGCCGCGCTGGGTCCCCCGGTATCCGTAGGAGGCATGGGCGTCCGGGCCGCGGCGCCGGCTGGAGGTTATTACTCTAAGTGCACGCCATTCCCCCCC
>CAZXKD010000005.1:0-37037 GCA_964641215.1 uncultured Gemmatimonadaceae bacterium | reverse complement strand
GTGGCGGCCGGCTCGGCCACGATCACGGCGACGAGTGAAGGGCAGAGCGGCACGGCGGCGATCACGGTCACCGCGGTGCCCGTGGCGTCCGTCACGGTGGTCCCGGCGACGGCTAGCGTGGCGGTCGGCAGCACCTACCCGCTGACCGCGGTTGCTAGAGACGCGGCCGGGAATATCTTGACCGGCCGAACGATGACGTGGTCCACCTCCAGTGCGCTGATTGCCACCGTCGCCTCGACAGGTCTGGTGACGGGGGTCGCGGTGGGATCGGCGACGATCACCGCGACGACCGGAGGTCAGAGCGGCAGCGCCACGATCACCGTGACGACGCCGCCACCCCCGAGCGCTTGCGGGAATACGGGCTCCGGCGTGTGCTACTACGTGGACGGGACGGCGGGCAACGACGCCAATCCGGGGACGAGCGCGCAGCCCTTCCGAACGCTCCAGAAGGCCGCCGACGTGGTGAATCCGGGCGACGGAGTGCTCGTGCGCGACGGCCTCTACACCGGCGGCGACCTGATCGTCAACATCAGCCGCAGCGGCACGGCGTCGAACTGGATCAATTTCCAGGCCGAGCACAAATGGGGGGCCGTCATCGACGGCCAGAACAACCTCTCGAGCACCGGCGTCGAGATCGGCGGCAGCTACATCCGGGTCGCCGGCTTCGAGGTCCGCAACACCAACCACTACGGCATCGAGGCCGACGGCGGCAACAACGTCACCGTGGCCCAGAACCATGTCCACGACGTCGGCCACTACTGCACCGGCACGTCCAACGGCATCGTCGGCATCAACGCCTACGCCGGCAACATGACGATCGAGCAGAACGTGGTGCACGACGTCGGCCGCTTCGGGCCGGGCGAGCAGGGGTGCAACCCGGGCAACGACTACTGGCAGAACCACGACCACGGCATCTACCAGGGCGTGGGCGACAACCTCGTGGTCCGCAACAACGTGTTCTACAACTTCACCCACGGCTGGGCGATCCAGCGCTACGGCTCCAGCGTGAACGGGGTGCAGATCCTCAACAACACCTTCGCCTTCCCGAACCCCAACAAGGACGGGCAGATCATCATCGCCAGCGGGACGACGAACCTGGTGATCGCGAACAACATCTTCTACCAGCCCACGACCGCGGGCGTATGGTTCGACGGCGGCGGGGACGGCGCCGTCGTGAGCAACAACCTGACCTTTGGCGCACCGGTGAGCGTCGGCGGCTCGGGCCTCGTGCTCTCCGGCAACCTGAACAACACGGACCCGCTGTTCGTGAACACCCAGGGACTCGATTTCCACCTGCGGGCCGGGAGTCCGGCGATCAATGCGGGCGTCAACCTCGCGAATGTGCTGAACGACTTCGAGGGCGTCAGCCGGCCGCAGGGCGCCGGGTGGGATATCGGAGCCTATGAGTTCCACTGAGATGGATCGGTACGTAGGGTAGCGGCCGCGGTTCGCAGCGAGCCGCATACGGTCCCGGACGGCAGCAGCATGCCTCCGGGACCGCGTGTTGTGAGGCGCTTCCTGGTACGAAACCTGCGTGTCAAGTCAGGCGCCCTTGTGCCGGAGGAGAAGCCATGCAGCGTGCCACCCTGTTACTCAGCGCGGTCGTCGTGCTGACCGGTGGGTGCGGTGGGGCGGCCGGTGCGCCGTCGCCGCCGGGGCCGCCCTCGCCGCCCGCATCCGGCTGTGGGGCCAGCGGCCCCGGCGGTTGTTACTACGTGGACGCGGCCGTGGGCAACGACGGCAACCCGGGGTCCAGCACGCGGCCCTTCGCCACGCTCCAGAAAGCCGCGGACGTGCTGAATCCCGGCGACGGGGTACTGGTGCGCGACGGCATCTACACGGGCGGCGACATGATCGTCAACATCAACCGCAGCGGCAGCGCCGCGAACTTCATCGTGTTCCGTGCCGAGCACCGCGGCGGGGCGATCATCGACGGTCAGAACAACACTTCGGGGACCGGCATCGAGATCGGCGGCAGCAACGTCTGGGTCGAGGGCTTCGAGGTCCGCAACACCAACCACTACGGCATCGAGGCCAACGGCGGCAGCCACGTGGTGGTTGCCCACAACCACATCCACGACGTGGGCCGCTATTGCACCGGCACCTCGGAGGGGATCGTCGGGATCAGCGCCTACGCCGACAACCTGATCATCGAGCAAAACCTCGTCCACGACGTCGGCCGCTTCGCGCCGGGCGAGCAGGGCTGCAACCCGGGCAACGACTACTGGCAGAACCACGACCACGGCATCTACCAGGGCGTGGGCGACAACCTCGTGGTCCGCAACAACGTGTTCTACAACTTCACCCACGGCTGGGCGATCCAGCGCTACGGCTCCAGCGTGGATGGGGTGTACATCCTCAATAACACGTTCGCCTTCCCGAACCCCAACAAGGACGGACAGATCATCATCGCCAGCGGAACGACGAACCTCGTGATCGCGAACAACATCTTCTATCAGCCTACGACCGCCGGGGTGTGGTTCGATGGCGGCGGCTTCGGCACCGTGACCGTGTCCAACAACCTCACCTTCGGAGGCTCCGTCACCACCGGGAGCACCCTGGGGATCACGTACTCCGCCAACCTCGACAACACCGGCCCGAAGTTCGTCAATGCCGCGGGGCTCGATTTCCATCTGCAGGCCGGGAGTCCCGCGATCGACGCGGGGATCACCCTCACCAACGTGACGAACGACTTCGACGGCGTGAGCCGGCCGCAGGGACCGCGCTTCGATATCGGGGCGTTTGAATTCAAGTAGCTGTAACGCTTCTGATACAGTTGTGCGGGGGGGCTGCCTGCCCGGGCCTTGAAGGACGGGGGCGGGGTGGACATGTGCCCGGCATAGTTTTTGACTCTCTGGCCCGCATATGTGCGGCATCGTAGGCATCGTCGCGCTGGGCGGGGGCCGCCCGGTGGACGTCGCCGTCCTCCAGCAACTGAACGATCTGCAGACGCACCGTGGACCGGACGGCGAGGGGTTCCTCCTTGCGTGGCCCGGTGACGGGCAGTTCCGCCACGCCATAGTGCCGCACACCGCCCACTGGGATGGCCGGGCGCCGGTCACCGTGGGACTCGGCCACCGCCGGCTGGCGATCCTGGACCTCTCCGATCGCGGCCTGCAACCGATGACGGTGGGTGACTCCCAGCGCTGGATCGTGTTCAACGGGGAGATCTACAATCATCGGGAAGTCCGCTCGGAGCTCGAGACCCTGGGCTACGGCTTCACCACCCGCACCGACACGGAAGTCCTGCTGCAGGCCTACCGCCATTGGGGCGAGGACTGCCTCGGCCACCTCGACGGGATGTTCGCGTTCGCCATCTGGGACGCGCCCCGCGGCCGGTTGTTCTGTGCTCGCGACCGGCTCGGCATCAAGCCGTTCTACTACGCCACCCCGCGAGGCGCGCTGGTCTTCGCCTCGGAGATCAAGGCGCTCCTCGCCTTCCCCGGCCTGGACCGCTCGCCCGACGACGAGGCCGTCCTGGGCTTTCTCGTCCACGGGAATTGTGACTATGGCGAGCGCACGCTGCTGCGCGCGGTCAGGGCGCTGCCGCCGGCGCACACCCTCACGCTGGACCTCGCCACCGGACACATCGCCACGCGCGCGTACTGGAAGCTGATTCCACACGCATCGCACAACGGGCGGGGAAGGGGGGCGGAGGGGGGGAGGGGGGAGGGGGGAGGGGGGCGCGTCGGCCATCCCGCCCGGATCGACGGCCTGCGGGCCCTGCTCGACCGGACGACGTGCCGTCACCTGATCTCCGACGTGCGCGTGGGCAGCTGCCTGAGCGGCGGGCTCGACTCCTCGACGGTGGTGTCGCTGATCGGCAAGATTCAGCGGGAGCAGCCGGACGCGGCCGCGGCCCTAGGCGATCGATTCTACACCTTCACCGCGTGCTACGAGGATCGCGCCTTCGACGAGCGCGACTACGCCCTGGCCGCGGCGCGGGCCGTCGGCGCCAAAGCCCATCTCGTGTTCCCGGCGCCCGAGGACTTCCTGTCGACCTTCGCGCGCATGGCGTGGCACCAGGACATGCCGTTCGGCGAGCTGACCTACTATGCCCAGTGGCGGGTCATGCGCGCCGCGAAAGAGGCCGGGGTCAAAGTGTTGCTGGACGGCCAGGGAGGCGACGAGGTGTTCGGCGGCTACGCGAAGTTCCGCTACGCCTATCTCGCCTCGTTGCTCCGCTCGGGCCGCCTGGCGCGGCTCGCCAGGGAGTTCGGCGCCATGGTGTTGCAGGGCGACCGCTACGTGCTGGACATCCGCAACGGCTACCGCTACCTGCCGCGGCCGCTGCGCCGGCTGCTGCACGTCGACGGCGTGCTGCGCAGGGCCCTGCGCGCGGACTGGGATCGCGCCGTGGCCGGCGAGAGTATGCCGGCCACGCGGTGGTGGCGCCACGCGGCACAGCACCGCTCGGGAGCGGGGGGCGGCGGCGAGCAGTCGCCCGCAACCGTGATTCAGCGGATGCAGCTGGACGACCTCTTCACCGATACGCTGCCGATGCTGCTCCGCATGGAAGACCGGTCGTCCATGGCGTTTTCGCTCGAGGCCCGGGTGCCGCTCCTCGATCACCACGTCGTGGAGTACGGCGTCTCCCTGCCCGATGATCTCAAGATCCACAATGGCTGGAGCAAGGTCGCGCTGCGCAGCGCGATGCAGGACATTCTTCCGGACGTGATCCGGCTGCGCAAGACGAAGTTGGGCTTCGCTGTGCCGGGGCACCGCTGGTTGACGCACGACCTCAGGCCGCAGGTGACCGCGCTCCTCGAGGACGGTCTCCGCTGCGGGAAGTATCTGGTCCCGCAGGTGCTGCGCCGCTGGTACGGCGCGGCGCGCAACACGGCCCCGGGCGCGGGAACGCATGGCGGCCTGTTCAGGGTCTTGTCCCTCGAGATGTGGATGCGCGCCTTCAGTATCAGCTAAGCCGATGTCCTCTCCCCCTTCCCCCCTCTCCGCAACGCGGAGAGGGGGACTAGGGGGTGAGGACGGCTCAGTGCGCGCGGTCCCACTCCTGCGTGGTCCGCGCCACGTAGTGCCGGTACAGGGACGGCAGGGCGGCGCGAGCGGCCAGCTTGGCCTGGCGCACGAGGAGGGCGCGTCGCCAACCGCGGAAGGCCGCCAGTCCCCCGATGCGGGACGACGGCGTCCAGGTCTTGGGCATGAAGCGGCCGAGGATCCAGCACCCGCCAACCCGCCAGGGAATGAGCCACGGCTCGGAGGTGAACAAATAGCGCAGGCCGGCGGCGCCGGCGGACTCGAGCACCAGCGGCGAGATGTCGCCGCCCGGGACCGACGCCACGGTGCAAGGCTCCCCGAGCAACTGCGCGAGGATGTCGCAGCTCTGGCGCCACTCGTCGCCCATACGGCGCGGCGTCAGGTCCCTGAAGATGTCGGGATGGCTGTGCGAGTGGCTGCCGATCAGGTGGCCACAGCTCCGCAGGTAACGGATCTCGGCGGACGTGAGGAAGGTGCGACTGCCGGTGAGACCCGTGACGATGAAGAAGTGCCCCTTCCACCCGCGCGAGCGCAGAGCGTCGCCGATGTACACGGCGCTCTTGCCGCCGTCATCGAAGGTCAGCAGCACGTGACGGTTGGGCTGTCTCAGGTCGAGGTCGGTGACCAGCTCCGGGACGCAAGGCCCACTGGCGATCGCGTCCAGATCCCGGCCGAACGCCGCCACCTTGTGCTTGTAGGGCAACGCTCCCGTGCGCTGGAATCCCGCGGCCGTCGGGTCGTCGCTGACCTCGTGGTAGCCGAAGCTGGCGACCTGCGGTTGCGGCGTCATCGTGATAGGGACATGGCGGTCACGGGCGGCGTCTCTTCTCCCCCCCCCGCCCCCCCCCGTCGCCCCCGGCGCAGCAGGCGGCGCGCCACGCTGGTGAGAAAACCGAGACCATAGGAGACGTGTAGCACCGGGAAGGTGGCGGCGAGCAGCGCGGCGCAGCCGAGTCCCTGGGTGCGTGCCGCCCGGGCGGCGAACCACAGGACCAGCGCGGCATACACGCCGCCGATGCCCGCGGCTACCCAACGGGCTGCCGGCAGCCACACGGCGCCGGCGCCGCTCACCACGAGGCTGACGAGGAACAGGGCGGGCACCAGCTGGCGGACGGTCGTGACGCGGCCGATTTTTTGCGCGGCGATCGGCTTGAAGTAGCCGTACTGGTAGAACATGCGCGCCACCTGCCGCAGGGATCCGCGGGCGAAGTAGTACGACTTCACCTCGGGAATGATCAGGATGCGGCCGCCTTGCTTGCGGAGCCGGCCGTTCAGCTCGTCGTCCTGGTTGCGCACCAGCTCCTCGTCGAACGGGCCGATCCGCTCGAAGACCTGTTTCCGATAACAGCCGAAGGGAACGGTGTCGACCCAGCGCCGCTCGGCGATGCCGATGCGGAAGTGCGAGTTGCCCACGCCGAAGGGGTGGGAGAGCGCGATCGCCACGGCCCGGGCGGTGGCGGTATCGTTCGCCGGCAACGTCACGAGCTGGCCCCCGACGTTGTCGGCGCCGGTCTCCAAGAGAGCGTCCACCAGTCCCGAGACGTGGTTGCGCGAGTAGACGGCATGCGCGCCGATCGTCAGCACGACGTCCCCCTTCGCCTCGCGGATGCCGATGTTGAACGCGCAGGGAGTGGTGCGCCGGGGGTTGTCCACCACCCGGATGAACGGGTGGCGGGCGCTGTAGCGGCCGACGACCTCACGCGTGCGATCCGCGCTCTGTCCGTCGACCACCAGCAGCTCCAGCCGGTCCGTGGGGTAGTCGCCGGCGATCAGCGATTCGAGGCACGCCCCGATGTAGCGCTCTTCGTTCCGGCACGGGATGATGCCGGTCACGACCGGACGCTCAGCGGGCGGCACTGGGCAGCTCCAGGACCCGCGGCCGATGGCGGCGGGGCGTCAGCACCGAGCGGTAAATGGCGATCACCTCCTGCGTCAGGCGCCGCTCGTCCAGGTCGCTCACCGCCGCCCGACCGGCGACGCGCCGGCCGCGGCGCAGGACGCGCCACAGCGCGGCGGCGATCGTCTCGGGACGGTCGTCGGCGCACAGCTCACAGCCGTCCACTCCGCCGAGGCGGAGGGCGACGTCGCCGACCGGGACCGAGACCACGGGGAGATTGCACGCCAGCGCCTCCTTGACGACGTTCGGCGAGCCCTCCTGCGACGACGTGCAGACCAGCGCATCACACGCGTTCATGAAGAACGGGATGTCGGTGTGCGGCGCCCCCCAGGCGAGAATCAGCTCCGCGCGCAGCGACCGGTTCAGCACGTTCACCGCCTGCTGGGCCAGGGCGTGTCGCTTGCGCGCCACCGTCGGATTCCCGACGAAGAGCACCAGCCGCTGATCGAGCGGCAGGCCGAGCCGACGCCGCGCTTCGTCCCGGCCGATCGGGCGGAAGAGGCTCAGATCGAGGCCCGACGGGATCACCTGGGTCCGCACGGCGGGATGGAGGAATTGCTTCATGTGCTCCGAGACGACGATGGCCACGTCGGCGCACCGGGCCACCCCCTGGGACAACAGCTTGAGGACCCTGCCGATAGGCGTGATGTGCCCGGCGGCGTCCACGATCCCCTCCAGATCGTCGCCCCGGAACGTCACGACGAGCGGCAAGCGCTTCGGGGGGGGAAGCGCCACCAAGCCGCTCTGCCCGAACTGGGCATGGATCAGGTCGTAGGACTGGGTGGCCAGGCGGCGACGCACGCCCACCCAGGCCTTCAGGTAGTTCCAGGGATTCCTGGCGGCTTTGAAGTGGAACACGTCCACGTCCACCCCCGCCGCCCGGAGAAAGTCCACCTGGCGCTTGATGAAGTAGGTCGTACGCGGATGGCCCGGTGCCGGCCAGGCGCTGGTGATCATTAGAACCCTGATCGGGGAATCGGGTGTCTTCATGGGCGCTTGCGGGCTTGAGTGAGCACGTCGCGGGCGCCTTCCACCCATTCGCCGACGGCTGGCCACGGATCCTGCCGGTCCCAGACTTCCAGGCGCGTGCCCGGCGGCTGGCGGCCGAACAGCTCGCGCAACCCCGCGACGATGGATGGATAGGTGCCGGGGTAGCCGGCCGGCGGGCCGGCGAGAATGTAGAGGAAGCGTTTGACGTCCCCCCACAGCCAGCGCAGGACCACGCCCTGGCGGTACTCTCCCGGAGCGGGTGCGGGTGGCTCGAGCGGCCTGCCAGCGAGGAGCGCGGCCCAGAGGCGGGGGAAGTCGCACCCGGCGCTGATCGCCAGCTGCAGCGAGCCCCAAAACCGGCCGTTCACCTCGATGAGCCACGGCGCGTGGACGCCGTCGTCACGAAATTCGACCATCGCCGGGCCATGCCACTGCATTTCGCGGAGCAAGCGCTCGGCCCGCGTCTGCAGCCGCGGATCGAGCGCCACCGAGCGCCGCAGGCTGCTCCCCGAGCCCGACGGCCGCACGTCCCGCAGCCGCTCGTGCGCGAACCATGCCACCGGCCGGCCGTGGTCACACACGGTGAACACGCCCTTGCCCTGTCCGGGAACGATGCCCTGGATCAAGGGCCAATGCGTGCCCTGCCGGCGCTCGAACCCGACCTGGTCCAGCTCGGCGGCGCTGCCCACGTACCCGGGGCCCCGGTCGGGGAGGAAGCCGACCCCGTTCCGCGCGTTGGTGAAGCGGGGCTTCACGACGCAGGGATACCCGAGGGCGGCGGCGGCTTCACGGCATTCGTCCCGGGAGGACGGGTAGCGGGTGGGCGGGATCTCCACGCCACAGGCGGCGGCGAGCTGCAGCGTCTCACCTTTGTCGAAAGCGCGGAGCGCGACGGCCTCCGGCGCGCAGCCGATGATCATCCCCAGTGCTTCCCACGCCCCGCGCTCGGCGTTGCAGAGCTGGCAGGCCAGCTCGGTGAGCGGCAGCACGATGCCCACCCCCCGCTCGTGCGCCCAGGCGCGCAGCGCGGCGAACCCCGCGAGCGTTTCTCCCGGGTGCCGGCAGCCCTCGCGACAGTACCGTGACCACCCGGCCAGAGGCCAGCGCCGGTTGCTGGCGACGAAGACCGTGTAGCCGGCCCGGCCCAGCGACCGCACGCACGCCAACGCTTCGTTCGTGTAGGCGTCCAGGACCAACACGCGATCGGTCATGGGTGTCATGCCGGCCTCGCCACCACTGGCGGGTGGGTCCGCGCCAGCCTGCCGACCAGCCGCGTCGCGGCGACCATGGGAATCAGGCAGAGTCTCCCCGCGCCCCCCCAGTCGCCGGCGGCGATCCGCGCGCCGAGCTGCTGCAGGTACAGGCGGCTGCTGACCCGCACGATCGGGAAGCGGTACCCGCCCCGTCGAAACTCGACCCGTCCCCATCCCTGCAGCATGAGCGCCCGTCGCGCTGCTCCGGACAGCAGCGGCTGTCCTGATGCGTCCCGATAGATCTGCTCCACATAGCTCAGGTAACAGCAGAGGCCGGGGAACGCCCCGTGTTTTCGGGCCGTGGCGAGGATGTAGTCCCAGTCCAGCGCCCGGCCGCGAATCGCAGCGGCCGCGAACACCACATCGCACAGGGCGATGCGCAGCCGCCCGGCGACACGCTGCAGACCTTGCAGGATGAGCTGATCCTCGGGCGAGGCGACGAAGTATTGGACCCCCTCCACCGCGACCGTCCGTCGGTGCCGCATCAGGACCTGGGGGAAGCCGTCGTGCTCCCCCACGACGCCGAGGCGGCCATGCTGCACGTCCAACGGCGACGGGCAGCCGTTGATCTCATAGGTGACGCCCCCGGCGATCCAGTCGCCGACGTCACGCCTGACCGCCGACGTCCGCAGCCCCGCGATGATCCCGCGGTCCACGCGGGAAGACGGCTGGAGCACCAACAGGTCGACGTCGTCGCCCATGTCGGGGTAGTCTTGAAACGCTTTCGGAAACAGGAACTCGATGCCGGACGCTTCACAGGCTCGGCTGACGTGGCGGACCAGCTTGAGGGTCGAGCGGATGCGCTCCCGCTCCTGGGCCACGGCGGCGGCGAAGCGGGCCGGCACGCGAACGCCCAGCGCCGCCAGCCGCTCCGTCGTGCGCACGAGCACGCCGTTGCCGCGCGCGACGGCCAGCAGGACGTCCCAGTCGAGCGACGAGGCGTCGTCTGCCGCGGCCCTCCTATCCAGGAGGAGGCGGAGAACCCAGGCGGCGTGGCGGCGCTCAGCCTGTTGGTTCACCGCACGCCGAGCCTCTCGCGCACGGCTCGCCGCAGCGCGGCTTTGGCGGTGGCGAGATCGTCGTTGGGGATCCGGACGCAGGCTCGGACCCAGGGGAACACCTGCTGGTAGGCCAGCCAGCGGTGCCGGAGGTACTCGACCGAGTACTCGCCTTTGCGCGCGTACGATTCCTCGGGACCGATGTCGAGGAGGACAGGCAGGGTCGGGGTGGGCGTGATCAGCTTCAGCAGGCGGATCCATGCCCAGCGGGCCCCCGTCCCTCCCCCCTCCCCCCCCCCTCTCCCCGAGACGTCCACGAGCGTGTCGTAGAAATACCGGTCCATGATCAGCACGCGCTGCCTGATGCCCTCGATGTAGGCGCGGTAGCACAGGAACACGACCAGGTCCACCGGATAGATCAGCCGCCGGATGATCGTGCTCCACACGATGGCATTGCGGATCCGGCGCAGCGTCGTTCCGATCCGGCCCGGCCTCCCCTCCTCCTTCGTTCCAGCAGCGCTCGCGACGGCTGCCGGCCCGTCGTGGGCTCCATTGGAGCGCGGCACCAGGCCGGTGACGGCATCGCGGAGCATGCGGGTGTAGGCGTACACACCGACGTCGTTGGCCATGTGCAACACGGCCACGGGTCGCCGCTGCGCTTCCAGGGTGGCGCGCAGCCATTCGATCAGCGTCGATTTCCCCGCGCCGTCCAGTCCCGAGAAGGTGATCAGCATGCTTGGCGCCTCGCTCACCAGGTGAGCTTGTACTCGTTGAGCCACAGCTCCAGCGCCAGGATCATGAACACGCGCTGGTAGAGACCGGCCCGGCTCATGTGGCCCCCCCGATGCCCGTTGCGGGCCAGCTTGAAGCGGCCCAGCCACCCCCGCAGCAGCTCGGTATTGAGCAGCGGGCGCGCGCGCGCGCTCGGCGCCAGCAAGACGTCCTCCAGCGTCCGGTGAAAGTCGCCGGGCACCATGACGTCCAACGGGATCGTGAACCCGTGCTTGGGGTGGGTAGCGACGTCCTCCGGCAGCCAGCGGCGCGCGAGCTCGCGCAGGACCAGCTTGCCTCGCCGACCATCGGTCTTGAGGCGGTGCGGGAGGGTGAGTCCCAGCGCGACCAGGTCCTCATCCAGCGCCGGCACCCGCACCTCGATGCTCGCCAGCATGCTCATCATGTCGACCTTGCGGAGCATGTCGGACGGCAGGCTGACGGCGAACAAATCCGTGGTCATCCGGCGCGATAGCTCCTCGAGATCGCGCGCGGCCGGACCGTCGCCGTCGAAGTGGCGATACCCCGTCTCCAGACCTTCCCGCGCCGGTGGCAGGACCAGCTCCTCTTTCTGGGTCTCGCTCAAGTAATTCGACAGCCCGGCGAGCAGCGTGGCGGTGTCGGTGCGGCCGGCTTGCGCCAGCTGCACCGCCTTGGAGACCTGGCGGCCGCGATCCTGCGTCCAGGCGGCCAGGCGATCGCCCGCCACCTGCGTCACGCGCGCCAGCCAGTCGGGCAGCTTCATCAGCCGGATCAGCGCGTTCGCGCGCCAGAACCGGGCGTACCCGCCGAAGGCTTCGTCGCCGCCGTCCCCCGACAGCGTGCAGATGATGCCGCGGCTGCGCACCGCCCGCGAAATCCAGTACATGGGCACCAGACTGGTATCGGCGAACGGTTGGTCGAAGTGCCGGAACAGATCCAGCAGGGACTCCGGCGTGAGGGCCCAGTCGCCGAGATCGATGGTGTGATGGTCCGTCGCGCAATGCCGGGACACGGCGAGCGCGGTGGCGGTCTCGTCGTGCGCTCGGTCCGGGAAGCGGACGTTGAACGTCGTGGTGGGCTGCGCGATCGCCCGGCTGTGCGCGGCGACGACGAGCGAGGAATCAATGCCGCCACTGAGCAGCGCCGCCACCGGCACGTCGGCCACGGACTGGTGCTGCACGCTCTCGAGCAGCGATGCCGCGACCTGGTCGGCCGTCGCCGCCAGGCCGCGCGTCGGGTCGGGCTGCGCCACGGGCGTGTAGTACGTGGTGCAGCGATGGCCCCCGGGGCCGACCGTCAGCGTGCTCGCCTTGGGGAGGGCGTGCAGGTTGGCGAATCCGGTCGCCGGCTCGGGGATGTAACCCAGGCCCAGAAAGTCGTAGCACGCTTGCCGATCGATGCGCGGCTGGAACGCCGAATAGGCGGCGATCGCCTTCATCTCGCTGGCGAACAGCCACTGGCCGTCGACGACGGCGTAGAACAGCGGCTTCACGCCGAAGCGGTCTCGGGCGAGGACCAGACGACCCTGCCGCCGGTCGTAGATGGCGAACGCGAAGATCCCCCGCAGCCGGGAGACCATCTCCTCACCGTATTCCTCGTACAGGTGCACGAGCACCTCGGTGTCGGAGGTGCTGCGGAAGCGGTGGCCGCGGCGCTGCAACTGCGCGGTAAGGTCCCGGTAGTTGTAGATCTCGCCGTTGTACACGACGTAGACGCTCTCGTCCTCGTTGCTCATCGGCTGGTGGCCGGTGGGCGACAGATCGATGAGCGCCAGGCGGCGGTGCACCAGGTCGCAGCGCTCGTCCCGCCAGCGACCCTCGCCGTCCGGACCGCGATGCGCGAGGAGCGCGGCCGCCCGAGCCGCCCACACGGGGTCGGCCGGCAGGCGCACTGGGTGGAAGCGGCCGGCTAGGCCGCACATGGGAAGCTCTGCGATCCGGTAGTCACGCTACCGCGGCAATGTGCAAGAGGCGTACGTCGCGCCCTACGAGCCAACTCCTTGCCCAAGCGGGCGTTATGCCCGCCGCCCGTGGGGCGGTCGGAGCCGATGTGGCAGTTGTGCGACAGCTTGGGAGCTAGTGACCGCGCCGCGGCTGGGGGGCGGGCGGCGGATCCAGTCCGGCTCGGTACCCCAGGCTGGCGAGGCAGTAGGCAAGCACCAGCCACAGCAGCTTCGACGCGATCCAGTTGCCGCTCATGTTGGCCGTCAGCACCAGCATGGCCAGGGCGGCCGGGAGCATGCCGTGCGCCCGGGCGCGGGCCCGCGCGGCGCCCACGAGGCAGAGGCCCAGCCCGACGAGGAAGGGCACGGTGCCGATCAGTCCCGTCGAGGTCAGCACCTCGAGCACGAGATTGTGCGCGTCCCGGCGCGGAAACAGCCGCTCGTCGAGGCGAATGCCGAGCTCGTACTTGTTGTTCACCGGCCCCCATCCGAGGACGGGGCGTTCCTCGAACATTGCCCACAGCGTCGGATAGATGCGCTCCCGACCGGCTAGACTGCCGCTTTCGACCGTCTCCTCGAACCGGCGCCGCATGACGTCGGACTGGTAGGAGGCGACGATGATCAGTCCGATCGCGACCGCCGCGACCAGCGCGTTGCGCACGCTCACCCACAGGCTGCGCGTGCTGCCGAACATGAAGGTGACGAGCCCCGCGACCAGCGCCACCAGCCCGCCCCGGGACCCGGTGTCCACGACCGAGACCCCGAGCAGCGCGATCGCCGGCCAGGCCAGCCAGCGCGGCCGCACGGGGGGCAGGGCGCGCTCGGCGCCGTACTGAAGCCCGAGGAAGGTGATGAGGCCGGCGGCGAGGATCATCGCGCTGTTATTGGCGTTCTGGCCGAACGCTGTCACGCGCGTCCCGCCGCCCCAGATGACGTGCGTCGTGCGCGCGATGCCCAGCAGCGGCAGCAGCGCCCGAGCGAGGCAGGCGATCGCCAGCGTGAGCAGGACGGCCCGGGCCACGGGTCGGGACGCCAACAGATTGTAGGCGGCCCAGAAGACCAGCACGCCCTGCAGGATGAGCAGGAACAGTTTGCCCACCTGTCCCCAATAGCTCGCGTTGTTCAGATCCGTGGCGACCGCGTTGCGCCCGTTCCACGCGGCCGCGACGACGAAGGCGTACAGATAGATGACGAACCACAGCAGCGCCGGTGGCCGTCGCGCGTAGCAGGCCCGCGGTTGCAGCAGCGTCGCCAGCAGGAACACCGACGCCGTGATGGTCGGGATCTCGATGGCGAACGAGCGCTCGGGCATCTCGAACGGGATCGAGAAGACGAGCAACACGAAGGTCCAGCGCAGGACGGGGTTGAGCGGCTGCTCCACCCGCGCGACCGGGAGGGGAGTGGTGCGGGGACGGGAGGCCGTCAGGGGCGGGAACCGACGCGCCGTCGGAGCGGTCACCGCACCCTCCGGGACAGCTCCCGCGCGCGCGCCAGCACCGTCGTCCGGCCCTCCGGCCCGAGGCCCGCAAGCAGCGCCACGGCGAGCATCGCGACCGCCGTCGCCGTGACGCCGCCCGCCCAACCGATCCAGTGCCGCACGAGGATCCGATCCCCGAGATAGGCGCAGGCGGCGAACAGCAGGCTCATGGCGAGGCCCGGGCGGGCGAGCGCGCGCAGCGACGCGCGGGGTGCGCCCAGGCAGGCGTGGACGAGGTAGGGGTAGGCGATCGACTGCATGAGCCGACCCGCGAAGACGCCGGCGCACAGGCCGACCATGCCGAAGCGCATCGTCAACGCGGTCGCCAAGCCGATGGTCAGCCCCGCGGCCCAGGCGCTCACGATCACGCGCTGGCGGGGCTGCAGCGTGGCGTCGATGACGTAGGAGTCGCTGCGGATGAAGGCCGTCTGCGTCATGATCAGGACGATCAGCAGGTTGATCCACGGGCCGGCGTAGTTCTGGGGCCCCACCCAGAGGCCGAGGAAGGAGCGATTCCAGAGCAGGATGGTGGCCCCGACCGTCGTGGCGAAGAGCCACGTCACCGCCAGCAGCTCACGACGCAGGCGGGCGGCCTTGACGTACTGCCGCTCGCCGATCACCCCGGCGATGCCGGGAAGCGCGCCGCCGGCCGCGAGCACGTGGACGTTGACCGCCATGCGCGCGGCGTAGCCCGTGAGCACGTAGGCCGTGACGGTCACGGGGGACAGCACGATGCCGAGGATGATCACGTCGCTGGCGAGCAACAACTTCGCCACGGCCTCGCCGGCGGAACACCAGAGGCTGAGGCGGAGCAGCGCCCGGATGTCGGCCCGGGTGGGCCGCGCGATGCCGAACCAGGGGACGTACTTACGGACCACCCACCAGAAGCAGAGCCCCGTCAACCCCGCGAACACGATTTGCGCACCGGCGGCGCCGACCATGCCGAGGCCGGCGTAGATGCCGCCCGCGACGAGCGCGCCGCCCACCACTTCCAGCCCGGCCTGGAGTCCCATGCGCTTGTAGCCGAGGTTCATGCCGCGCAGCACCGACTCGGGCAGGGAGGCGAGGTTGCCGAAGAGGAGGGCGACGGTGAGCAAGCCGCAGGTCAGGCGGATCAGGGCGTACAGCGGCGGCGCCGCCTTGGTGATCGTCGGCGCGAGCCACACGAGCAGCGTGCCCGCTCCGAGGATCACCGGCAGGAACAGGAGCCAGACTACGACGGCGCCGCCGACGTAGCGACGCTTCGCGGCGCCGTCGTCGCTCGACTGGAGGTTCGCGACCACGAGGTGCAGGGCCTGGATCGGCCGGCCGTCGCCGGCACTCATGTAGCCGACCAGCCGGCCCAGCATCTCCCAGACACCGTAGAGGGCGCGGCCTAGCCCGCTCACCAGAATCGGGACCACCACGAGCCCGACGGCGATCTTGGCGCCGTAGTCGAGGAGCGACGCGGCCACGTTGAAGGTGGCCCGCTGCGTCAGGTTGATGGTGGTGGGGGGCGAGGGCGGCGGGGCGGTGCCGGGAGGACCACCCTCGGGACCGTCCAGCAGCGTGAGCACCGCGTCGCCGAGGCGCTCGGGAGACGCGTCCGCGGTGTCCAAGGCGAGCAACCGGGGCCGGCCCGACGCGGCGACATCGCCGATCACCCGCTCGAAAGCGACGCGATAGCGTGCGATGAGGTCGCGTATCTCCGCATCGGACATCTGCCGAAAGACGTCGTCCGGTTTCTGCCGGCCGCGAATCCGGGAAAGGAGCAGCGGCTCGGGGGCGTCGAGGAAGACCAGGCGGTCGAGCACCCCCGCCCAGTCCGCGACCGTCCGGCGCCACCACGAGTCGAGGCGTCCGTTCTGCATCTGCGGGTGGCCGAACACTCGGAGCCAGCTGAGAGCGAAAACGGGGCCCTCGTCGAGGAGCACGAGGCGGGCCCCGACCGCACGACGGCGGACGAGAAGGCGGAGCGCGTTCAGGCGCACGATCTGCTGCAGCTCCGCGTGCGGCAGCGCGCGCGTTTCGTAGCAGAGACGCAGCAGCACGGGCAGAGAGCGCACGGCGCTCTCGAGGATCAGCGCCCGCGGCAGGTTCCAGACGCTGGCTCGCAGCACGTCGCCGCGCCCGATCAGCCGCTCGGCCACCAGGCTCTTCCCGGCACCCGCCGGGCCGACGAGCTCGACGACCAGAGGAAGAGGGAGCGGAACGGCGGCGTGGCGCGGCATCGCAGGGCTACAGCGCCTGCCAGAGGACGGCCTTGAGATCGGCCAGGACCTGCACGAGCGGCCGACCGGCGTCCACGATGTGCGCGTCGGTGCCGGTCCAATCGGTGTCCCACACGAGCTGGCAGCGCGCTCGGACGTAGTCCGCCGGCTCATTGGTCTTGCGCCGCACCGCGATCTCGGGCGCGACCCGGAGGACGATGAGGACGTCGGGGGGCAGCATCTGCCGGTAATACCCGGCCTCGATCGCCACGAGGAGCCGCCCGAACCGGGTATGGCCCAGCGAACCGGCAAACGCATCCAGCCGTGGACCGCACAGCGGCCTGTGTTGCGGCACCGGATATCGCTCGCACAGCGCGATGCCACCGGCGAGGGCGAAGCGCCGCGCCTTCACGTACAGGCGGTAGCGGTCGCGGGCGGTGCAGAGGTCGCGCAGGGCGGCGAGGTAGCCGGCACGGCTGGCCCGCTCGACGTCCGTCGCCGCGCCCAGGTGCAGCGCCCTGGCCACCTTGAACGCGGCGCCGACGGCGAGCGTGAGGAAGGAGCGCGGCGGCCGACCCAGATGTGCCCGCATCAGACGGAAGTCCTTGGCCAGCCAGCGGGACAGCTCCTCCGCGCAGGTGGACTTCCCGGCGCCGTCTCCCCCGACCACCGCGACGATCGTCCCGCCGTGTGCGAGCCGCCGTTCCCACCACCGCGCGGAGAGCCGGACCTCCATCCTGCCGCCCAGGGTCATTACCCACCGCGCGACGCGCGTGAGGGTGAGCGCCAGCGGCGGCCGTCTCGCGTGCGCGCGCAAACGACGGTGCAGCTCGCGCCGCACCCGCAACCGGGCCCAGCGCGAGTATCCGGGGCGCAACGAGGCGAGACACGCGTCGATGAACGACAGGTCCAGGCAGGGAAGCAGCCGGGCCAGCATGTCCGGCAGGGCCAGACGGCGCGCTCGGCCGAGCAAGGCGTCGAGCTCGCCCTGGATGCCGAGCAACCAGCGCGGTTGCCGCCGCAGCACGGTGTCGCGAACGTTGTAGCGTTGCACCATCCGGACCGCGAACGCCAGGAGCTCGAACTCGGGTGCCGGGACCGGAAACACCACCCCAGGGACCGCCGCCGCCAGGATCGGCTCCTCAATGGGAAGGCGGTACACGATGCGCGAGACGTCGCCGATGACGAGGCGGTAGTACGCGTGCACGTGGATCAGACGGCCCGTGACGGAGTCGAGGCCGAAGTAGCTCTCGATGCCGGCGAGCGCGCTGGCGGGTGGCGCCTTGGCGCGTCGGAACCCGAGGCCGAAGAGGACTCTCTGAAACCGGGGCTCGGCCGCCCGATCGATGAGCAGGTCGATGTCTCCTTCGCCGCTCATCCAGCGGGCGCGCTTCTCGTTCCCCTTCCACTGGACGTAGGAGACCCGCTCGCGCTCGAGGGCCTTGGCGAGCCGCTCGACGAGCGAGCGGAGCGCGACCCGCGGCGCGGCGCTCCGCTGAGGGGGGGACAGGACCTTCGCGATGGGGACAGGGTGGACGACACGCCGGCCCTTGGGTCGCAGCGGCGCACCCGTGGCGCCGGTCGCAGGGGTCGGCTCAGGAGGCAATTCGGCGGACATCACTGCCATCATCAGCACGGCCCGTGCGAGCGGCGGTCGCCGGTAAGCGCCCGAGCTACATGGAATTAGGGAGTGGGTCCGCGAGACCCCAGCGGCCGCTGTGGCAGCTTACTGACAACTGCGGGGGCGGTCGCTACGGCGCGCGCCGCCGCAGACCGGCCGCCGGAATCGAGCCGCGAGCCGCGCGCAGGAGAAGGAGAGGAGGGCCCCGCATGGTCGACCAGACGCAGGGCCGCGGCCAGCTCCGGGGGATCCGCAAAGCGGCGCCGGCCGGCGAGCATGGCCAGGACGATCCCCGCCGTTCGGGCCATGAGCCGGGCGTCGTAGCCGACGGACGCGCGGCGCAGGTACACGATGTCGAGCGCGAGCTTCAGGGGGAGCAGCCGTTGGACGTATCCCGCTTCCGGGTTGCTTCCCGCCAGGAGCGCTTCGCCGTGCGTATAGCTGTAGATGCTCCCCGGGCTCGCCAGCCCGGGACGCACCGTGAGGGTCTCGAGCTGCACCGGCGTATAATGCTCGGCGACGATGCGGGGGTCTTCCGGACGCGGGCCCACGATTGACATGTCTCCCTTCAGCACGTTGATGAGCTGGGGGAGCTCGTCGAGCTTGGTGCGCCGCAGCCAGGAGCCGAACGGGAAGACCCGCGGATCGTCTTTCCCGGTGATCCGGCTGCCGTCACGCCCGGCTCCCCCCCCCACCCCTGGTCCTCCGGGGCGCGCATGCATCGTGCGCAGCTTGTACATGACGAACAGGCGGCGGCCGCGGCCGACCCGCTGCGCGCGGTAGACGATCGGGCCCGGCGAGGAGAGGCGGATGCCCACGGCCGCCACGGCGAGCAGGGGCGCGGTGGCGACGACGGCGAGGGCCGCGAGCACTACGTCAAGCAGGCGTCTGGCCATCGCGCAGCGTCCTCCGGACGGTCATGAACACCTCGGCTGCGTCGAGGCAGTGCTGGTTGCCCCAGGCCCGCGCCCGATGGCGCAGGGCCTCGAGCGAGCGCGGGTGCGGGTACGGCCGCAGCTCGCTCTCGTAGCATGCCATCGCCGCGATCTTCTGCTCGAGTGTCGCGGAGATGTCTACCCAGGTGTCGGGCATGAAGCTGCGGGGATAGGCCCACTCCGTGCTGCTCGCCGTGTCGAACGCGTACACGGCCGCGATCGAGTCTTCGGTCGGTCGCGTGGCGACGAGGAGCGCTTTGAACAGCAGCTGGTGATCGCGGTTGATGTCGCCGCCGTACTGACAGTACACGATCTGGGGCCGCACCTCGCGCACGA
Organism: uncultured Gemmatimonadaceae bacterium; assembly: GCA_964641215.1. Taxonomy (GTDB): domain Bacteria; phylum Gemmatimonadota; class Gemmatimonadetes; order Gemmatimonadales; family GWC2-71-9; genus 13-1-40CM-70-15. The sequence continues at coordinate 17,651 of CAZXKD010000005.1, read as the reverse complement.
CGCGCTCGAGGGGAGCGATGATCTCGGTAAGGGGCAGCGTGTCCAGGCGTTGGTCGTGAAACCCGACCTCCCGGACGTCGGTGACCCCGAGGCACGCCGCGGCGCGGTGCACGTGGTGGTGCTGGCCGACGCCGTTCGGGCCGTAGCGGAGCGACTCCCCTTCGCACGCGATCACGGTGGTGACCGCGTCGCCACGGGCGACATGCAGGGCGATCGTGCCGCCGCAGCCCAGGAGCTCGTCGTCGGGATGGGCCGCGATGACGACGATCGCCTGTCGCGCGCGTACCGCCCCGCCGTTGCCCCCAGCCCCCCCGCCGTTCCCGGGCGGGTCAGCCATTTGCCCACCGCCTTCCCGTCCAGGGCTGCTCGGCGAGCCGGCGCTCGCGCAGGACCACGCCGTCGTCCCGTTCCACCTCCAGCAGCACGACGGTGCCGTGCCGGCAGGCGACCACCTGCCCGCAGGCTTGCTCGACCGGGCTCAGCGCCGGGCCCAGGATCTCCCCGGGCGGCCCGGCCGGGGCTCCGCCATCCGGGAGGAGGACGGCGTCCCAAACGATCCAGCGGCGGCCGTCGAGCCAGCTGAACGCTCCCGGGTACGGCTTCGTCAGGGCGCGGACGAAGTTGTAGACCGCGCGCGCGTCCTGGTCCCAGGTGATGAGGCCATCGGCGGGCCGGCGGCGCGGCAGCACGGCGCCGTTGGATCGCGGTTGCGGGGTCCCGGGGCGCTCGCTCCCGTTCGCGAGCAGTTTCGGGAGCAGGCGGAGGATCATGTCGCGGTTCGACGCCGCGACCCGCTCGTACACCGTGGCACACGTGTCGTAGGGCGTGATGGGGAACTCGGTCTGGTCTATGAGATCCCCCGCGTCCACGGCCTCGGCGAGCCAGATCAGGGAGTTGCCGCTGGTGCGCTCGCCGCGGATCAGCGCCCAATTGACGGGCGCGCTGCCGCGGTTCTTGGGCAGCAGCGACGCATGGGCGCCGATCATGCCGAGCCGGGCGGTCGCGAGCGTATCGGGGGCGAGGATCTGGCTCCAGCCGATCACGAATACGACATCCAGCGCGAGCGAGTGCAGCAGCTCGCGCGCGGCGGCATCGTTGATGTCGGCGACCTGGTGCAGCGGCACCTGGAACCGCCGGCACAGCGGTCCGTAATCCACGGCGCCGCTGCGGGTGGCGGCCCGCTCGGGCGTGAGGGTGAGGACGGCCTGGATCGGCGCGCCGGCCTCGAGCAGGCCCGTGAGCGCCGGCAGTCCCTCGCGGTGAACGCCGATCCAGCCGAGTCTCATCGCCGGTAGGTGCGCACGATGTCCTGCACCGCCTCGATCACGTCCGCCACGTCCTGGTCGGAGAGGCGGGGGTTCAGCGGCAGGCTGAGCATCCGCTCGAAGTTGCTGAGCGCGACCGGGAAGCGGGCCGGGTGGTAGGTGTACTTGTCCCGGTAGTACGGCTGCAGATGGATCGGGATGAAGTGAACGGACGTCCCGATGTTCCGGGCCGCGAGCTCGGTGATGAACGCGTCGCGCCCGATGCTGAGCACGTCGGGCCGCAGTCGCAGCACATACAGATGCCAGGCGTGCTGCACGTCGGGTCGCTCGAGCGGCAGCTCGAGGGCGTCCTCCCCGGCGAAGGCTTCGCCGTACATCCGCACCACTTGGCGTCGCCGCTCCTGGAACCGGTCCAGCTTGCGCAGCTGCCAAAGGCCGAGCGCGGCCTGGATGTCCATCATGTTGTACTTGAAGCCGGGGGCCAGGACCTCGTAGCGCCAGTTCCCACCCTTGTCGTACCGGGTCCACGCGTGACGGCTCAGCCCGTGGAGGCTCAGCACGCGAGCGCGCTCGAGGAATCCCGCGTCGCCCGTCAGCATGCCGCCCTCGCCGGTCGTCAGATTCTTGGTAGCGTAGAAGCTGAACGCCACCGGGTTGTCTCCCGAGCCGATGAGGCGGCCGCGGTAGCGCGCGGGGAGGGCGTGCGCCGCGTCCTCGACGACCACCAGGTCGAAGCGGTGGGCCATGTCGCGAATCGGGTCGAGGTCCACCGGGTGGCCGGCGTAGTGGACGGGCAGAATCGCGCGGGTGTGCCGCGTCACGGCGGCTTCGACGGCCGCGGGGTCGATGTTGAGCGTGTCCTCTTCGACGTCCACCAGGACCGGCCGCGCCCCCACGTGCTCGATGACGTTCACCGAGGCCGCGAAGGTGATCGGCGTCGTGATCACCTCGTCTCCCGGTCCGATGCCGAGCGTCGCCAGCGCCGTGTGCAGGCCGGCGGTGCACGAATTGAGGGCGAGGGCACCGGGGGCACCCAGGTACGCCGCGAAATCGGCCTCGAAGCGCTTGGTCTTGGGACCGGTAGTGATCCAGGTCGAGCGCAGCGTGTCGACGACCTCCTGGATCTCTTCCTCCCCGACGAGCGGAGGCGAGAAGGGCAGGAATTCGGTGCGGCGCGCGGGGACCGGAGTGATGGACATGCGATGCAGTGTGGTCACCCGGTCGCGGATTTCCGGACGGCGTCCTTACGGGCGGGGATCCGGGGGAAGCCGGCGGGCACCGGGACGCGGATCTCCCCGGTCCGCACCGTGGGGAGGGCGGGCAGGGCGGGGCCGCTCTGCCAGGGCGCATACTCGGGTACGAGCGCGGAGACGGCACGGATCACGTCCTTGGGCTCGCCGTGCGCCAGCACCGCCAGCAACTGCTCGACGGCGGGCGCCACGGGGGACCCGTGCGCGCCGTTCCGGTCGATGACCCGGATCTTGTCCACTGAGGTGCCTACAGCATCCTCGCCGCCGCTCACCAGCTCCTCGTCGAGCTTCTCTCCGGGGCGGAGGCCGGTGAACACGATCTGGATATCGCGGTAGGGCACGAATCCGGACAGGCGAATCAGCTGCTCGGCCAGGTCGAGGATCCGCACCGGCTGTCCCATCTCCAGGATGGCGATGCGCCGGGCGGCTTCCGGCAGAGCCGCGGCCTTGAGCACCAGCTGCACGGCCTCGCGAATGGTCATGAAGTACCGTTTCACCTCCGGGTGCGTCACCCGGACGGGCCCGCCGGCGCTGATCTGGCGCTTGAACAGGGGAACGACGCTGCCGTCCGACCCCAGCACATTGCCGAACCGCACGGCGCGGAAATCCGTTGCAGATTGGCACAGTCCCGGGAGCTCCAGCACGATGCGCTCCGCGATCCGTTTCGTGGCTCCCAGAATGCTGGCCGGGTTGACGGCCTTGTCGGTCGAGATCAGCACGAACTTCTCGACGCCGTGGTGCGCGGCGCACTCGGCGACGCGCAGCGTGCCGAACACATTGTTCCACACCGCTTCCGTCACGTTGGTCTCGAGCATCGGCACGTGCTTGTAGGCGGCCGTGTGGAACACGTAATTGGGGCGGTATTTCCTGAAGACTTGCTCCAGCCGGTCCGGGTTGGTGATGCTCGCGATGAACGGCACGACCTCGACGTTGGGATTGGCCCGGGCCACCTCGAGGTGCGTGAAGTAGAGCGGGCTCTCGGCTCGTTCCAGCAGCACCAGTCGCGTCGGCCCATAGCTGGCGATCTGCCGCGCCAGCTCGGAGCCGATCGAGCCGGCCCCGCCGGTGACCAGGATCGACTTGCCCGCCAGATCCTGCTTGACCTGGTCCAGGTCGAGCTCCACCGGATCCCGCCCGAGCAGATCTTCGATTTCGACGTCCCGCAGCTGCCCGATCGTGGCCCGCCCGGCGACCAGCTCTTCGAGCGACGGGATGATCTTGAATGCGATCCCGGTGGCCCGGCAGTGGTCCACGATGCGGCGCGTCTGCTCACCGGTCGCCGATCGGATCGCGATGACGAGCAAGGCGACGTCGTGGCGCGCCGCCAGCTGGCCCAGCCGGTCGACCCCCCCGAGGATGGGCACGCCGTGCAGCGTCCGCCCGCTGGCGTCCGGGTTGTCGTCGATCAAGCCGATGACGTGCATCGTGCTGCGTCGGTCGTGGAGCGTTTGGCGCAACAGCTGCTCGGCCGCCTCGCCCGCGCCGATGATGAAGGTCCGCTTTCCCCGCGGCCGCGCCAGTGAGAGCTGCCCTTCGCGCAGCGTGCGCGCCGCGAAGCGGATGCCCCCCGACAGGAAGATCATGAGCACCCAATCGAGCAGGAACACCGAGCGGGGCATGCCGCTCGAGGCGCCGAAGAAGAACAACGCCGCGACGAACAGCGACGAGCTGAGGGTGACGGCGATGAGCAGATCCACCAGGTCCCGCAGGCCCACGTGCCGCCAGTAGCCGCGGTACAGGCCGAACCCCTGGAACGCGACCAGGCGGACGGCGAGCAGATACGGGACGGTCGCGCGGAAGTGACCCAGCTCCTCGGCGGGGATATTGAAGTCGAACCGCAGCGCGAACGCCATGAGATAGGCGAGCGGAATCAGGGCGACGTGCACCCCGATGATCAAGGCCCGGCGGTACGAGATCAGGTGCGTCGGAATCCGAAACGGCATCAAGCGTCCTCGCGTGTGTGAGACCGCACGGGGAACGAACGACGCCAGGCTACGAAGCACGTCCCGTGCGCCCGGTCACACCGGGTGCGCGTGTTATGCCGCAATTACTTACGGGGCGTCCGCGCTAGCGCGCGGCGACTAGTGACACCGAGTCGCTACAGATGCGAGGGCTAGCTGCGACAAATGGACGACAACGCGCGCACCGGCACGGCGTTGCGCCCGGTCAGGCGGCGTGCGGCGGGAGCGACGAGCGGGTGCCGGGGCCGGCGTGGAACGGCGGGAGATCGAGCTCGAAGAAGAATCGGGTGCCCCAATTGGGGCGCGTCTCGAGTCGCAGCGCCGAGTGCATCGCCTCCACCAGCTTACGCGTGATGGCGAGCCCGAGCCCTGTCCCCGAGAAGCAGTAGGCGCTGCGCCCGCGCGGGCGGCGGAACGGCTGGAACAGGCTTGTCAGGGCCTCGGGGTTGACGCCGGGGCCCGTGTCGCGGACCGAGACGGCCACGCGGCTGGGGCCGCGCTCTTCGCACACGATCTCGACGTAGCCGCGCTCGGTGAACTTGAGGGCGTTGGTCGTGAGATTGAGCAGCACCCGGCTCAGGGCCATCGGAAAGCCGAGGCGGTGATCGACGGCCGGGGGCGTGAGACGGATCTCGAGACCCTTCTCCTCCGCCATCGGCCGGACGATGGCCCGCACCGATTCCATCAGCTCGGTCACCGAGAACGGCGACAGGTCCCGGTCCGCCAGCTCGTCGCCGCCGCGCGCCAGCTCGATGGCGTCGCTCACCAGGGCGGAGAGCCCCAGCGCCGCGCTGTAGATGAGGCCGAGCTGACGGTGCTGCACCGCGTTCACCTCGCCGCTCTGCGCGCGCTGCAGCGTCTCGGCGAGGAATAAGATGGAAGTGAGCGGGGACCGCAGGTCGTGGATCACTTCCACGAGCAGCTCTAGGCCGTCCACTCCGCTGAAGCGGTTGCCGAGCTCTTCGGCGGCGGTGTTCACGAGCGCCTGGCGCACGTCCTCGAGCGCGTTCAGCGTACCGAGAATCGTGGCGGGCGCGACCGAGCCGGCGGTCTCCGACCAGGAGCGCAGCAGCTCAGTCCGCAGCATGTCGACGAGCCGGTGCACCACGCTCGGCGCCGGCCGGGGCACCAGTTGCGTGACGTGGTGAGGCGTCCGCTGTTCGATCGCGATCGCCAGGGCGGCGAGGATGCCGGCGACGGTCTCGGCGTCGGCGACGGCGAATCCTTCTTGTGCCACCTCGTCGCGCCAGCGGTTGGCGACCCGCCGGGTGGCCCCGGTGATGGCGGCCGAGGAGACCTCGGCCAGCGACGGCGCTGCCGACCGCGCACGGGTCGGCCCGCTGTCAGCCGGAGCGGGGGGGCGGGGGGGGGGGCCGGGCATGAGCGCCCGCGAGCTCGTCACTCGTCCTCGTCGGCGCGGTCGCCGAGCAGGTTGCGCTGTAGGCCGTGCCGTTCCATCAGGCGGTAGAAGGTGGTGCGGTCCACGCGGGCCATCCGCGCGGCCTTGGACAGGTTCCCCCCGGCACGGATCACCACGCGCGTCAGGAAGCGCTTGTCGAACTTGGCCAGCAACCGGTCACGGGCCGTGTAGTAACTCTCGTCGGCGTTCGCGTCCACCGAGAGCGACTCGAGATCGGCGGCCGCACCGCCGTCGCTGATGAAGGGAATGTCTTCGGGCTGCACGTCGGCCTCGGGCTCGAGCATCACCACGGCGTGCTCGATCACGTTCTGCAGCTCGCGCACGTTGCCGGGCCAGGGGTGCGCCCGCAGCGCCCAGATCGCCGCCTTGCTCAGATTGGGGACGGGCACTTCCGTGCCGCGATGGCGCTGCCAGTAGTGGCTCAGGAAGTGGTTGGCGAGCAGCGGAATGTCGTCCTGCCGCTCGCGCAGCGCCGGCACGCGGATCGGGACGACGCGCAGGCGGTAGTACAGGTCCTCGCGGAGCTGGCCCGCGCGCACGGCTTCCTCGGGATCGCCGTTGGTCGCGGCGATGAAGCGCACGTTCACGATCGCGTCGGTGCTCTCGCTGCCGACGTGGCGGACCACGCCGTCCTGGATCACGCGCAGCAGCTTCGCCTGGATCGGCTTCGACATCTCGATCAGCTCGTCCAGGAACATCGTCCCGCCGTTGGCGGATTCGAGCAGCCCGGGCTTCTCGCGGACCGCGCCCGTGAAGGCGCCCTTGACGTGCCCGAACATCTCCGACTCGAGGAGCGCTTCCGGCAGCGCGGCGCAATTGATCGCCACCAGCGAGCGGCTCGCGCGCCGGCTGTGCTGGTGGATGAACTGCGCGATCATTTCTTTGCCGCTGCCGCTCTCGCCGGTGATGAACACCGACGCATCGGTGGCGGCGACGCGGCGGGCGAGCGCGATCGCCTCCCGGAACCGCGGCGCGTCGCCCAGCACGTTCGGTCCGTCGCTCGGCTCGCCGTGGTCGCCGCGCGCCGCCTGCTGCGCGCGAGTCTCGCGCGCGACGAGCACCGCGTGCGTCGCCCGGCCCACGAGAATCTGCAGCTGTGCGCCCGTGAACGGCTTGGGGAGATAGTCCCACGCGCCGGCGCGCAACGCGTCGAGGCTCGACTCGACACTTGGCTTGCCGGTGATGACGATGACGATCGTCTCGGGGTTGGTCGCGAGCGCGGCGGCGAGCAGCTGCATCCCGGGGACCTGCGACATGTACAGGTCGATCAGCGCGATGTCGAACGTGCGCCGGCGCAGCAGCTCCAGCGCTTCCTCGCCGCGGCCGCACACCGTGGCGTGGTAGCCCTCGACCGCGAGCGCGCTCGCGCAGCTCTCGCGCAGCGTGCGCTCGTCGTCGATGATCAGAAGCCGGATAGCGGTTTTGGTTGCCGGCTCGACTGGGACCAGGGATGCGATACCGCGCGTCCTCACCGAGCCGGTTCGGCGGTCCGCCTGCAGCGGATCCCGAGCAGTCGACATCGCACTCCCCTACGGTGTCCCCGATGCCTCGGGGGGCTGCCCGCGCGGCTGGCGCAGGGCGGTGTGTGAACAAGGGCTCGACAATTTAATCCGGATTCGCGCGGCGCGTTAGTACCCCCAGTCACTCGCGGGACGCGCGCGCGCCGAGCCGCTGCGTTCACGCGAGCGCGCGCGACGGTCCATGAAGTTGTTGCAGCTGTGATACAAATCACCGCGCCCGCCGCGTGCCGCACTCGCGCTGCACGCGCATCTCCCGGCTTCCGTGCGGCTTGCGAATGTTGCCTCGAGCCTTGTGAACGGTATCGAGTTTGCGGTGTGGAGAACTGATCTGACCCCGGATTGGCAGAACCCCGAGAATACATGGCCGACGAACTTCGCCTGCGCCTCGCGGAAGCGAGCTCGATCGCTCCGGTGCCCACCACCAGCGCGATGGTGCGGTATGCGCCTCACGGAGAACCGGCGCCCGCACCGCCCAGCGACTGGCAGCGCCACTTCGCCGCGGTCCGACGTTTCAAGTGGCTGGTGCTCGGCGTCACACTCGCCGTCGTTGCGCTCGGCGCAGCCACGGCGCTGCGCATGCCACCGACCTACCTGGCGCGCGCCACCGTCTGGGTTCAGGTCCCGAGCACCCCCACTCGCGAGCAGGGGCCGATCTGGTCGGGGCAGCTGCCTATCTCCTCTGGCTGGAAGGACTTACTGCAGTCCAACGCGGTGCTCGAGGACGTCGTCCGGAGCCTCCGGCTTTACTTGGCGCCTCGCCTGCCCGCCGATTCCGACGCGCTCGCCACCTTCGGCATCCAGGAACGGGTACGCGGCGGCACCTACCGGCTCGCCACCGACAGCACCGGACAGCGCTTCACCCTGTTCGACGGCAGACAGCACTCCTTGCAGGAAGGCGCTCCCGGGGACTCCGTGGGCGGCGCGTTGGGATTCACCTGGCTGCCATCGCCGGCGGCCTTCACGCCGGGCCGGCGCGTCGAGTTCACCGTCACTACACCAGGGGAAGCCGCGCTCCAGTTATCCAAGGATCTGAAGCTGAGCGCTGACGTGGACGGGAACTTCCTGCGCCTCGAGCTGGGCGGGCACGAGCCCGCGGTGGTCGCGTCCACCGTGAACGCCGTGGCGGACCGCTTCGTCGCGACTGCCGCCGCCCTGAAGCGGGGCAAACTCACCGAGCTGACCCGCATCCTCAGCGGGCAGCTGTCGCGGGCGCAGGCCAACTTGCAGCAGGCGGAGGCCGCGTTGCGGGCCTTCCGGGTGGACGCGGTCACGGTGTTCGCCGAGAACGCCGGTCCGGTCACGCGCAACATGCAGTACCCCAACGATCCGGTGTTCGCCGGGCTGCTGGACATGAAGGTGAGCCGCGAGCAGCTCCGCTATGACCGCCAGGCCATTGAGCGCGTGCTGACGCACGCGGGGGATTCGCGCCTGGCGGTCGATGCGCTAGCGATGATCGGGGCCGTGCAACGCTCCACAGAGCTGGCGCAGGCGCTGCGCGACCTGACGACCAAGCAGGCCGATCTGCGCGCCCTGCGCGCCCGCTACACCGACGAGCATCCGCCGGTGCGGCGCCTGGCGGCCGAAGTCGCCACGCTGGAGCGGCAGACGATCCCGGCGCTGGCGACCTCGCTCGCCGCGGAGATGAAGGTGCGGGAAGGGGAGTTGGAACGAGGGGTGGACTCGGCGGCGGGCAGCCTCCGCAAGATCCCGCCGCTCGCCGTGGAGGAGGCCCGGCTGCAGCGCGACCTGACCTTCGCCGAGCAAACGGTCGCCAACCTGCAACAGCGCTACGATGAGGCGCACCTGGCCGAGGTGAGCAGCATTCCCGATGTCCGGATCCTGGATCGCGCCGACACGCCGCAACAGCCGGTCGGGCACGTGGGCGCCCTGCTGGTCTTCGCCTCGCTGCTGGGCGGCTTGGGGCTCGGCGTGCTCGGTGCCGTCGTGCTCGATCGCAGCGACCACCGCGTCCACTATCCTGATCATGTGACCCAGGCGATGGGGCTGACGATCCTCGGCGCGATCCCCCACGTCGCGCGCGGGGAAGAGGGAATCGCCCCCGTCATCGAGGCGGTCCGCGCGATCCGCCTGAACGTGTCCCAGCTCTACGGGACGAATGGCCCGGTGATCGCCACGATCACCAGCCCCGGCCGGGCCGACGGCAAGTCGTTCGTCGCTTCCAACCTGGCGCTCGCGTTCGCGGACGCCGGGTGCCGGACCCTGCTCATCGACGCGGACGTGCGCCGCGGCGGCCTGCACCACGTGCTCAACCTAACCCGCAGCCCGGGCCTCACCGAATGCCTCGCCGGGAGCGCGCCCCGGAGCAGGGTGATCCAGGCGACGACGTACCCGGCGCTCTCGTTCCTCGGGTGCGGCGGGCGAAGCAACGTCGGACCGTCGCTGCTCAGCTCACCGGCGATGCCCCGCCTGATGAAGGATCTGCAAGGCGACTACGACGCGATCCTGGTGGACAGCCCACCCCTGGCGGCGGGGGCGGATGCGTTCGCGCTGGGCATCGTGACCGGGACCATGCTCCTGGTGCTGCGCACCGGCGTCAGCGACCGCGAGTTGGCGGAAGCGAAGCTCGCGGTGCTGAACCAGCTCCCCGTCCGCGTGCTCGGCGCCATCCTCAACGATGTCCGCCTGGGCGGCGTGTATCGCTACTACTCCTACCATATTGAAGGCTACGGGGCTCACGAGGAGCCGGACCCGGTCAGTTGGCGGGTATTGCGTCGACCGGATTGAGGGTGGTCGGGGGGGGAGGGGGGGAGGAGAGGGGGGGAGGAGGTCCCTCAGGCACTGCCCTCGAACGGCCGGATCCAGGGACCTGCTTCGTCCGTCTCGGACGCCCGCAGGGCGACGCGGGCGCGGCTCAGCAGCTCGGTGGGGTCCAGGGACGCGCCCCGAAAGCCGGTGACCACGTCGTAGCCCCCGCGGAGGCGCAGGGCCGGGCCGACGGGCAGCATGCTGGCGAGCCGCTCGCCCAATTTGGTCGCGCCCTCGCGGTTGGTGAGTGGGGCGAGCACGGCAAACTCCGTCGGGCCGAGGCGTCCCGTGGCGTCGCACGAGCGCGCCACCGCCCGGAGCCGCCGCCCCACGGCATCGACCGCGGCATCGCTGCCGTCCCCCTTGCGTCGCTTGCTCCCCGACGGTTCCGGCGCGCGCCGATCCACCGCCAGGACGAGACAGGCGAGCGGCGCCCCCTCACGGTCGGCCTGAGCGCCCAGCTCGCGGGCCCGGCGCGTCAGTCCCTGCGCGTTGTACAATCCGGTCCGCGCGTCCACCAATCCCTCCGCCCGCGCGCTGTCCGCGTCGCCCTTGGCCCGCAAATGTCCCTGCAGCCGCAGCAAAAACTCCTCGGTATCGAGCGGCTGCCCCCAAAAATCGTTGGCGCCGGCGCGCAGCGCGTCGAGCATCTGCTGCCGAATGATCGGGCCCGGGGTGGTGATGAGGATGGGGGTGCCGGCGGTGAGGGAGGGATCCGCCCGCAGCGCGTGACACAAGGCGAAGGCGTTGGCGTCCGGCAGCTCGGTGTCGAGGATCACCACGTCGGGTCGTGCGCGCCGGGCGCTCTGCAAGGCATCCGCCGACGTGTAGGCCTTCAGCACGGTGTACCCGGCGGGTCGCAGGATACTCTCCAGGGACCGGGAGAACCACTCTTGCGCGTTGGCCAGCAGCACCAGGGGCGCGCGGGCAGCCGTGGCATCAGGCATTGGTAAGGCCCTCTTGCACGACGTGGGACTCATTTCTATACGAGCGAGAGAGCGCATCCGCTGCCCAAGGGCTGCCTCATTGGGGGCGCGATTCGCCCGCTCCTCCGGCGAGCGTGCAGGAGTCGTGCGCCCGGCGTCGCCTCCGGTAAAAGCAACGCTCCGAGTGGCTTATCGCCGCGCGTTCCGCGGGCGGGCCTCCCGAGGCGCGGTGTCGAACCCACAAGCTGTAACGCTCGTGCCGCGATTACCCCGCTCGGCGCTCACCTCGACAACGCCTAGGCGGGCCCGGCCGTTCTCCCCCAACTCGTGTCGCCCCAACCAGGTGACTGCGCGTCCCCGGGAGGCGTCCCGTTGGCCTCAATCTTGAAATGCCGGTGGCACACCAGCCGCGAGTGTGATGGAGGGGCGAGGATCGGCGATGCTGTGTCGACGCTGTGCAGGGCTCATCCTAGGGACTACGAAGCGTTCCCAGTCACCCGCTCGGCGTCCGCGCAACACCGCGGCGAGCGTCGGCGTGCTGTGCGTCGGCTGCGGCGCGCTGCTCTTGCCGGACGAGGCGGCGGGGCGCTGGCTCGACAAGCTCACGCAGCTCGCCCAGTTCGGGCTGATCCCGGGGGGTGAGCCGCTGTTGCGCGCGGCCGAGCCGGGTGGCGTGGCGCTGGAGGAGTCCTGAGGTGTGTGGCATCGTCGGCTACGTCGGCGCGCGTGAGGCGGCGCCGATTCTCATGGAAGGGCTGCGCCGCCTGGAATACCGCGGGTACGACTCGGCCGGGGTCGCGATCCAGAACGGCCACGGGTTGGGGGTCGTGAAGCTCGCGGGGCGGGTCCATGCCCTGCAGGAGCGCCTGGCGCGCGAGCCGCTGTGTGGCGGCACCGGCATCGGGCACACCCGGTGGGCCACGCACGGTGCCCCCAACACCCGCAACGCGCACCCGCACTGTGACTGCACCGGCACCATCGCGCTCGTGCACAACGGCATCATCGAGAACGCCGACGCGCTCCGGGCCGCCCTCGAGCGCCAGGGCCACCGCTTCGCCACCGAGACCGACACCGAGACGCTCGCCCACCTCATCGAGGACGCCGCGGGCGCCACCCTCGAGGAGCGCGTGATCGCCGCCCTCACCCACGTGGACGGGACGTACGGGCTGGCCGTCGTCTCGGCCACCGAGCCGCGCAAGATCGTGGTGGCACGACAAGGGTCCCCCGTGCTGCTCGGAATCGGCGAGAACGAATTGTTCGTTGCCTCGGATGCCTCCGCTGTCCTCGAGCACACGCGGTCCGTGGTCTACCTGGACGACGGCGACATCGCCGTCCTCACGCCGGGCGAGTACCACGTGATCGACGGCGACTCGCACGTGCAGCTGCGCAGTGTGGACGACATCGCCTGGGATCTCACGGCGATCGAGCTGGGCGGCTATCCGCACTTCATGCTCAAGGAGATCATGGAGCAGTCGGAGACCGTGCGCGCCACGCTGCGCGGCCGGCTGCTGTTCGAGCAGGGCACCGCCCGGCTGAACGGCCTCAACCTGCCGCCCGAGGCCTGCGCCGCCATTCAGCGGATCGTCATCGTGGCGTGCGGGACGTCCTGGCACTCCGGGCTCGTGGGGCGACAGGTGATCGAAGAGCTCACCGGCATTCCGGTGCAGGTCGAGTACGCCTCCGAGTACCGCTACCGCCGGCAGCTGGCGCTGCCGGGAACGCTGACGATCGCCGTCTCCCAATCGGGTGAGACCGCCGACACGCTCGAAGCGATGCGGGCGGCGCGCGCCGCGGGGTCGCGGGTGCTGGGAATCGTCAACGTGGTGGGGAGCACGATCGCCCGGGAATCCGACGGCGGCATCTACCTGCACGCCGGTCCCGAGATCGGCGTCGCGTCCACCAAGGCGTTCACCTCGCAGATCGTCGCGCTGGTGCTGTTCGGCCTCTACGTCGGCCGCCAGCGGGACCTCGACGAAGAGCGGGGGCGCGAGGTGGTGCGCCGGTTGACGCAGCTCCCGCAGCTCGTGAGCCGCACCCTCGCCCTCGACCCGCAGATCCAAGCGCTGGCGGAGCGTTACGCCGGCACGCGCAATTGTCTGTATCTGGGCCGCGGCGTGAGCTTCCCGGTGGCGTTGGAAGGTGCCCTGAAGCTGAAAGAGCTCAGCTATATCCACGCGGAGGGATATCCCGCGGCCGAGATGAAACACGGTCCGATCGCGCTGATCGACGCGAACATGCCGGTCGTGTTCGTGGTGCCGAAGGACGAGGTGTACCCCAAGGTCCTCTCGAACATGCGGGAAGTCCAGGCGCGGGGCGGCCGCATCATCGCCATCACGAGCGAGGGGAACGGCGACCTGGGGACGCTCGCCGATCAGCAGCTCCCCGTCCCGGCGACGCTGCCGCTGCTGTCCCCCGTGCTCACCTCGATCCCGCTGCAGCTGCTGGCCTATCACATCGCCGTGCGGCGCGGCTGCGACGTGGACCAGCCGCGCAATCTCGCCAAGAGCGTCACCGTCGAATAGCGCCTGGAGGACTCACCGATGCGTTCATCGTTCCGCCTGCTCCCCGCCGCGCTCGCCGCCGGTTGCTGCGCGCTAGGCCTCGTCGGCCGCGCGGCGGGCCAGGATCCGCCGAGCGAGTCGCGCGCGTACCGGCTGCAGCAGACCCGCGCCGGGCTGGAGAGCCGCCTGCAGCAGCTCCAGGAGCTGGCGACCGCGCAGCAGTTCAAGGCCCTGTCGCCCGATTCGGTCCGCGCCGAGACGACCTACATCCGGCAGCGGCTCACCGATGGCGACTTCTCCGTCGGCGACCGCGTCCTCGTCAGCGTCGAGGACCCGGCGCCACCTTTGGAGCGCCCGAATCCCGCCACCCCGAAGTCACCCGAGCAGCAGCTCTCCGACACGTTCACGGTCGGCCCGGGGCAGCAGCTGACGCTGCCGGTGGTCGGCGTGGTGTCCCTGCACGGGGTGCTGCGGACGGAGCTCGAGGCGCGGCTCACCGAGGAGATCGCGCGGTACGTTCGAGACCCGGTCGTGCACGCCCGCGCGCTGGTGGGCCTCGGGCTCACCGGGGAGCTGACCCACCCCGGGTACTACAGCGTCCCCACCGACGCCGTGATCCCGACCGTCCTGATGGCGGCCAGCGGGACGACGCGGGACGCCAAGCTCAACGACTTGAAGATCCTGCGCAACGGCCGGACCGTCTGGCACGGGGACGCCCTGCGACGGGCGCTGGCGGCGGGGCGCACGGTGGACGACCTCGAGCTGCAGCCCGGGGACGTGATCGTCGTGCCGCGCGCGCGCCAGGGCCAGGGGATCTACCAGCCCGTGTACCTCTTGTCGGTGGTGCTCGGCATCCCCGTCACGATCTACACCCTGACGAAGATCATCCACCCGAACTGAAGCGCGGTCGCGGCGAGACGGCTCTCGCGCTCATCCCCACCGCAGCGTGAGAATCGGCAGCTCCGGCGCGCAGAACAGTCGCGCCCGCACGAACACGGTACCGATGCCTCGCGAGACGTAAAGCGGCGCGACGGTGTCGCGGTACCACCCCGCGACGAAACGGCCGCTGCCCGTCGGCGTGTACGGGGTGAAGAACGGCAACCGGATCTGGCCGCCGTGCGTGTGCCCGGCGAGGATGGCCGCCGGCTCGGGGCTGGCGTCGCGCGGCACGCCGTCCACGAATCCCGGCGCGTGCAGGACCCACAGACTTGGCTCGCCGCTGCGGACGCCGCGCAGTGCCGCCGCGAGGTCGGGATGGCCCACCACCGGGTCGTCGATTCCCACGATGGCTAGCGTGGCGTCGCGCCGCGTCACCCGCCCGGTGGAGTTGTACAACAGCTCGACGCCCGCCCGGTCGTAGGCGCGCTCGGCCGTGAGCCGGTCGATCCCGGCGTCGTGCTCCCAGTTGCCGAGCGT
This sequence comes from uncultured Gemmatimonadaceae bacterium, assembly GCA_964641215.1. Lineage (GTDB taxonomy): Bacteria > Gemmatimonadota > Gemmatimonadetes > Gemmatimonadales > GWC2-71-9 > 13-1-40CM-70-15. The sequence goes on along the minus strand of CAZXKD010000005.1, from coordinate 2,626 downwards.
CGCGAACGTGGCCGCGCTGCCGCGGGCCTCGCGGCTCCAGGCGACCAAGTCCGGCAGATCCGGCCGATCGTTGCAGATGTCCCCGATCAGCACCACGACCTCGGGCCGTTCGCGGTTCAGCGCCGCGAGCGCCACCCGGGCGGCGGCCGGGACGCCACGATGTAGATGCACGTCCGTGAGGCAGGCGATGCGGAGACCGTCGAGCGCGGGAGGGAGTGCGGGAACCGGGACGTCGTGGCGGGTGACCTCGATGGCCGTGGGCTCGAGGACCAGCGCGTCGCCGGCGGCGGCGGCGCCGACCGCCGCTCCGGCGGCGGTGAGAAAGCGGCGCCTGGTGAGAAGCATGGCCATGCGCCGAAAGGTAAGCAGGGACCGGGTTCACTCCGCCTTGAGTGAGCGATTGTGCCACACATCTGCGACGCGGCACACGAGCGCCGAGGCGCACGGACGCCCCCCGGCTAACACGCTCAGGGCATAGAACTTGCTCCCTCGGCGCTCGGTCGGCCGCCCGCTCTGTGGCTGGAGCGCGCGCGCGCATCGGGACACGGCACGGAGGCCAGAGCGGCGTATGCATGCAGTAGTGCGCCGGTACCGAGTCAGGTTCGGAACCGCCGTCCAAGTCGCCACCCACGCGCGGCGAGCCCTGCTGCCGCTCGTCAAACAGGTGCCCGGGTTCGTCGCCTATTACCTGCTCGAGGCCGGCAACGACGTCCTGGCGTCGCTGGGCTTCTTTGAAACCAGCGAAGCAGCGGAAGCCTCGACGCGACTGCTGCGCGCCTGGTTCGAGAGCGACTGGCCCGCCTTCCAGGAGATCCCGCAAGAGGCGCTCGGCGAGGTCATCACCTCGACGGAAACCGGCCGAGCGTCGGTCACAGCGCCGTTCGACTTCCCGCCCGCGCTGTTGCCGCAACGGCGCCGCATCGTCACTCCCCGCAAGAAGGGCAAGCCGTTGCGCCCCAAGTGAATCGCGTCGGTCCAGGAGCCCATTGCTGTGAGCGGATTGCCACAGTTTCCCCGTGTGGCCTGCTCCAGCCGGTGCCGTGCTGATAGGGGGCCGGGCACAGAAAGTGCCAGATCATGGCATCTGGCGTCCAGCTATGGCCCTCCTCCGCGCCCGATCCGCCGCAGCCGTCATGCGCCTGCCGAGAGCCGGTGCGGTCTTGGCGTTATCCGTACTCCTGGCCACGTGCCACGGCAGTGATGCGACCGCCCCCAGTGTAGCCACCCAGCTTGTCTTCACCATCCAGCCGACGACGAACAAAGCGGACCGCCAACTCACCCCCGCGGTGAAAGTCGCGGCCCAGGATGCCCGAGGCAGGTTGGTGCAGAGTTTCACTGGGACCGTGACGGTGGCGCTCACGCCGGGGACCGGGACAAGCGGGGCTGCGCTGGGGGGCGCGGTGACGGCGGATGCGGTGAACGGCGTGGCCAGCTTCGGCACGCTCTTCATCGACGTGAGCGGCACGAGCTACACCTTGACGGCGACGACGCCGGGTCTGGACGCCGGCGCGAGCGCGGCCTTCGACATCACGCCGGCGGCGGCGAAGGTGCTGACGTTCACGGTGCAGCCGACGACGACACTGGCGCAGGCCCCGATCACCCCCGCGGTGCAGGTGAGCGCCCAGGATGCTTTCGGCAACCTGGTGCCGACCTACACTGGGAACGTGACGGTAACGATCGCGGCCGGGACGGGCACCAACGGAGCGACGTTGTCGGGCACGACGACCATGCCGACGGTCGATGGCGTGGCGACCTTCTCGACGCTGAGCCTCGACAAGAGCGGCTCGGGCTACTCCCTGACGGCGACGACCGCGGGACTGACGGCGGGTGCGAGCGCGAGCTTCAACGTCATGAGTGGGCCGGCGACGCAGCTGGCCTTCACCGTGCAGCCGACGACGACGACGGCGGATCACCAGTTCACGCCGGCGGTGAAGGTGACGGCGCTGGACGCCCTGGGCAACCCGGCCACGTCGTTCACCGGCCTTGTGACGGTATCCCTGGCGGCCGGGGCGGGCCCCAGCGGGGCCGTGCTCGGCGGCACGACGGTCGTGGCGGCGGTGAACGGCGTGGCCGCGTTCAGCACCCTCTTCCTCGACCTGAGCGGCACGGGGTACGCGCTGAAGGCGACGGCCAGCGGTCTCACGGGGGCCACCAGCGCGCCGTTCGCCATCACCCCAGCCGCGCCGAGCGTGCTGGCGTTCACCGTTCAACCGGTGGCGACGGTGGCGGGGGCGACGATCACGCCCGCCGTGGAGGTGAGCGTGCAGGACGCGTTCGGCAACCTGGCGCCGACCTTCACCGGGACCGTGACGGTGGCGATCGCGACGGGGACGGGCACGACCGGGGCCACGCTGTCGGGGACCACGGCGATCGCCGCGGTCGCGGGCGTGGCGAGCTTCGCTACTCTCAGCATCGACAAGAGCGGCACCGGCTACACGCTGACGGCAACGGCCGCGGGCCTAACCGCGAGCTCGAGCGCGGGCTTCAGCATCACCAGCGGGCCGGCGACGCAGCTCGCCTTCACGGTACAGCCGACGACCACGGTGGCTGACCGCCAGATCACGCCGGCGGTGAAAGTGAAGGCGCTGGACGCGCTGGGCAACGTCGTGCCGGGCTACGCGGCGAA
>CAZXKD010000004.1:17489-39462 GCA_964641215.1 uncultured Gemmatimonadaceae bacterium | reverse complement strand
GGGGGGGGGGGGGGGGGGGGGGGGGGGGGGGGGGGGGGGGGGGGGAGGGGTGGGGAGGAGGGGGGTGTGGGGGGCGGGGGGGGGGGGGGGGGCGGTGGCGGGGAGGGGGGGGCGGGGGGGGGGGGGGCGGGGGGGGGGGGGGGGGGGGGGGGGGGGGGGGTCCGGCGGCGCGTGGACCGACGTCGCCCTCGCCGACGCGCTGGATCAGTTCGAGCGCACTCTGATCGCGCGGGCGCTCTCAGCCACACACGGCAACGTCGCCGAAGCCGCGCGGCGGCTGTCCACCGACCGCGCCAACCTCTACCGGCGGATGCGGCGACTGGGCCTCGAGCCACCCCGCAACGTGGCGGGATGACACGCCTCGTGCGTCGCGCGGCCCGTCTCCCCCGCGCCGGCCACGCGTCGCGTCCGGCACGGCTCATGCACGACGGCGGTCCGGCCCCAACTCAGGCGTCCCGTATGCGCGCAGCGTTTCTGCTGTTCGGTCTTCTCGCTCCCGCCGCGGCCGCGGCTCAAGACACGGCCATCGTGATCCACCCCGAAAGCGCGGGAGTGCACTTCACGCCGCCGGAGCTGCCCAAGCTGGTGGCGGAGGAGGCGATCCATTTCTACAACGCCGCGGCCACGACCCATCTGGTCGGCCGCACGCGGCTGCCGCACGGCAACGAGTGGCGCGGCAACGTGGCGATCCGCAACGGGCCGGCGTTGATCGGCGGGAGAATCCAGGGCGCACTCCTCGTGATCAACGGTGACGCGATCTTCGATCCCGGCGCGGAAATCACCGGCGCCGTGCTGGTCGTGGGCGGCACGGTCAGCAGGGCCGCCGGGGCGGCCGTCGGTGGCGAGGTGCAGGAGTATCGTGAGCCGCTCGCCTACAGGGTGACGGGGGACTCGCTCGTCTACGCTCCCGACTTGCGGCGCCGCTTCCGTTACTTCAGCCCGCAATACGCCTTCGGCACGGCAGACAGCCGCTCGGCGCTGACGCTCGCGACGGGCGGCACCTTCAACCGCGTGGAGGGGCTACCGGTCGTATTCGGCCCCGTCTTCGACTGGCGGCTGCGCGGCCAGACCCGGCTGCGGCTCGACGCGCTCGGCGTCTTCCGCACCGCCGGGGACCTGACGCACACGCGTGGCGATCTCGGGTACCTGATCCGCACCGAGCTGCGCGTCGGCGAAGCGCGCCCTGTCAGCCTGGGGTTCCGGGCTTTCGACATCGTGGCGCCGGTGGAGGACTGGGGGCTGCGGAGCGCGGAAGTCGGCTGGGCGGCGTTCCTGATCCAACGCGACTTCCGCGACTACTACGTGAGCAAGGGTATTGCTGGTGGGCTGACGGCGCGCATCGAATCGCCGCTGACGGTGAGCGTGGAGCTGCGGCGCGAGCGCGAGACCAGCGTGCTCGCCCAGGATCCGTGGACGGTATTCCGCAACCACCAAGCCTGGCGCCCCAACCCGCCCGTGGACGACGGCCACTACACCACCGCGGCGGTCGGCCTGACCCTCGACATGCGCAACGACGCGGATAATCCCACCTCGGGCTGGTACCTGCGCGGCACGCTGGAGCGCAGTTCGAGCCGCGACGTGGTGCCGCAGGCGATTCCCGCGAGCGTTCGGGACTCGATTCCCACCGATGGCTCCTACCGCTTCCTGCGGGCTTGGCTCGACTTCCGGCGCTACACCCGCGTCAGCTCGGCGGGACGGCTGAACCTGCGTCTGCTGGCCGGCGGCTGGGCGGGAGGCGACGCCCTGCCGCTGCAGCGGCGCCTCAGCCTGGGTGGCCCCGACCCGCTTCCCGGCTACGCGTTCCGGCAGGGCAGGTGCGACGCGGACATCACTGCTCCGGCGTTCGCTGGCTCGCGGGTGGCGGCCTGCGACCGAGTCATGCTGGTCCAGGCCGAATACCGGGGTCACATCTCGCTGCATTGGACCTACAACCCGTCCCGGGAAGAGGGCGAAGGCCATCCGCTCGAGTCCCTGATCCGGCTCGAGGGCCCGGACCTGGTGGTGTTCGGGGACGCGGGCCAAGGCTGGCTGGTCGGGAGTGGAGCGGGGCGCCTGTCCGCCGGCAAACTGCCCACGCTGGCCAGCTGGCTGGCCGATCTGGGGCTGGGCGTGGACTGGGGAGGCTTCGGCGTGTACGCGGCGAAGGCGGTCACTGTGGGCGAGCCGATCCGCTTCGTCCTCCGACTGAATCACCGCTTCTAGGGTGCGACGCCGGAGGAAGCGGGGGCACGCGATCCTCGCGTTCATCATCGTTGCGGCCGCCCCGACACGGGTGGCCGCTCAATCCCCTTCCCTCGCGATCACGCTCGCCCAGCAAACCCCCCGCATCCAGACGAACGCTCTGCTGGCCGACGGCAGGTACGTCGCGTTGATGCGCTCCGGCTTCCCGCTCCGCCTGCATTATCGTCTGGAGCTGTGGCGGGTGCGCTCGGGCTGGTTCGATCAGTTCGTGAGCGACGCCACCTGGGACGCGCTTGCCCGCCACGATCCGCTCGCCGACGATTTCGTGCTGATCCGCACCGGCGGCAGCGTGAAGCGCTATGCCAATGCGGAGGAGCTGGCAGGCGCGCTCGCGCTCCCCACCTACGTCACGCTGGCGCCGAAAGGGCCGGGCCGCTTTTATTTTCTCTGTCGCGTCGATCTGTCGACGCTCAACGACAGTGACCTGGAGGAGCTGACGCGGTGGCTGAAAGGGGATGTGAGCCCGGTCGCCTCCGGTCAGGGCAGCGTGGGAGATGCGCTGGCCCGGGGCCTGCAGCGGGTCCTCGTCCGGATCGCCGGCCTGCCCCGGCTCACTCTGGAAGCGCGCTCGACGGAGTTCCGCTCGGAGGGACCGCCGCGCTAGCTCAGCTGCCGAACTGTCTGTCGATCGCTTCCCGGATCTGCTGCAGGGAGCCGCCCGCCGCCGCCAGGCGAGCCGCCGTCGTCGCCTCGCCCATACAGATGTCGCAGGACGCCGCGTGATTCGACTCGAAGCAGGTGAGCAGCGAGCGGTGGCTGAGTGTTCGCGAGCAGTTGCAGTGACAGTAGACGCCGTCCAGCACGGCGGGCACGGCCCGCGCCGCCGCGTAGGCCGCGACCGACCCGGGCGTGGACGGCACCAGCCCGGCCGGCAGAACCCGCTCGGCGGTGATCCCGGGGCGCGGATCGGGGTGCCGCGTGGCGTGCCCGGTGCGGCTCACCACGACCACGGCGGCGAGCGCCGCCAGGGCGGCGCTCGCGATCATCCAGGGGAGTCTCACAGCCCTTTGAGGGTCGCCAGCACATCCGCCCCGTAGAAGAGCCGGATGTAACGGCTCTGGATCGGGGTGAGGCGACGCACCGCCCAGGCGAGGTGCACGAAGTGTGGCTCGAAGGGCGGCCGCAGCGGATGCATCCCGACTTCCTCGGGGACGAGGTTGCCCTTGCGCGTGTTGCAGCTGCTGCACGCCGTGAGGACGTTGGTCCAGGCGTTGGTGCCCCCGCGCGAGAGCGGCACCAAGTGGTCGCGCGTCAGGCACTCCCGGTGGCGCAGCTCGGTCTGATGCCGGCCGCAGAACTGGCAGCGGTATTCGTCGCGCGCGAACAAGAAGGTGTTGGTGACCTGACGCCGGAACCGCCGGGGGACGTGCACGAACTTGACCAGCCGGATCACCGCGGGCCGCGGGATGGCGAGGCGCTCACTCCGGACCACCGCGCCCTTGTCGGCCTCGACGATCTCGGCTTTGCCATCGATCACGAGGCGCAGGGCGCGGCGCACCGGGACCATCGTCAGCGGCTCGAAGGACGCGTTAAGCGCGAGACAACGCACGGATCGCCCTCCCGGCGACACAATGCCGCCCCTCCCCCCCCCTTGCTCACCCCGACTTGGGCGGGGGGGCGGGGGCGGCGTCGTCATATGCTACTCAGGGCGATAACGCGAGGCAAGACGGGGGGTTAAGCCCCGGTGGCAAACGCTTTGCGCAGCTCCTCCAGCTGGCTCTCCACGGACTTTCGGGATGCGCCACCGGGGGTGGCCCGACGTTCCACGCTCTTCTCCCACGTGCCAAGCTGAGCAACCGCCGCGCCGAGCTGGGGGTGGATGCGCGACGCCAGGGCCTCCGGGACGTTGTCGAGCATCACGCCGGCGCGCTCGGCCTCCCGGACCAGTTTGCCCACGAGCGTGTGGCTTTCCCGAAACGGCACACCCGCCTCGACCAGCAGATCGGCGAGGTCGGTGGCGCGCAGCGAGGCATCGAGCGCTGCGGCCATGCGCGGGGCATTCACCGTCAGCGTGTGCACCGCCCCTGTGACCGCCGGCAGCACGACGCTCAAGGTGTCGCAAGCGTCGAACAACAGCGCCTTGTCCTCCTGCAGGTCCTTGTGGTAGCCGGCGGGCAGGCCCTTGAGCGTCGTCAGCAGGGCGACCAGATCGCCGAGCACGCGACCGGCCTTGGCGCGCGCCAGCTCGAAGACGTCGGGGTTCCGCTTCTGCGGCATGAGGCTCGAGCCGGTGCTGAAGGCGTCCGAGAGCTGCACGAAGCCGAACTCGGCGCTGGCGTACAGGACCAGCTCGGCGCTGAGGCGTGAGAGGTGGGTGCCGACGAGCGCGATCGTGAACAGCACTTCGGCGACGAAGTCGCGGTCGCCCGTGGCATCGAGGGCATTGGCCGACACGCTGCGGAAGCCGAGGGCCTCCTTGAGCAGCACCCGGTCCACCGGGAAGCCCGAGCCGGCGAGCGCGCCCGAGCCGAGAGGGAGCTCCGCGACGCGGCGCCGCGCGTCGGCGAGGCGCTGGCGGTCGCGCACCAACGGCCAGGCGTGGGCGAGCAGCACGTAGGCCCAGCGCACCGCTTGGGCGTGCTGGCCGTGCGTGTAGCCGGGCAGCAGCACGTCGACGCCCTCGCGCGCCCGCTCGACCAGCGCCCGGCCGAGCGCCGCCAGGTCCACGTCGAGTTGGTCGAGCGCCTCGAGCGTCCACAACCGCAAATCGGTGGCGACCTGGTCGTTGCGCGAGCGGCCGGTGTGCAGCTTGCCGGCGACGGCGCCGATTTCCTCATACAGCAGCCGCTCGACCAGCGTGTGCACGTCCTCGTCGGGGGCGCCTGCAGCGGCGCCGTCGGCCAGCCGCTCGGCGACGCGGTCCAGCCCCTCGAGCATCTGCGTTTCTTCCGCCGCCGACAGCACGCCGACGCAGCCCAGGGCGTGGACCCAGGCCGTGCTCGCCGCTACGTCCTGGGGCCAGAGGCGGTGGTCCACGGGGAGACTGCGGTTCAGGGCGTCGAGCGCCTCGCTCGGCCCGAGAGCGAAACGCCCACCCCACATCTGATGGACGAGCGGCGGGGTCGGTGAGGGGGTCTCCGTCGGCCGGTGACTGGGCATTAGAGGGTCGCCCCGGCTCCGACCGTCGGGTCCCGCTCGGCCGCGAGGCCGGCGCCGATCTTGATCGCCAGGCCGTAGAGGTGGATGAACCCCTCGGCGTCCTTCTGGTTGTAGACGTTGTCCTTCCCGAAAGTCGCGTAGGAAGGCTGGTACAGGGCGTGTGGGCTCTCTCGTCCGGCCACCGTCACGTGCCCCTTGAACAGCTTCAGCCGGACGGTGCCCGTCACGGACTGCTGCGTCGCGGTCACGAGGGCGTCGAGCGCTTCGCGCTCGGGCGTCCACCACCGCCCGTCGTAGACCAGGTCGGCGTAGCGCAGGGCGATCTCGTCTTTGAGTCGCAGCGTGCGGCGATCGAGCACGAGTTGCTCCAGCTCGCGGTGTGCGGCGTACAACAGCGTGCCGCCCGGCGTCTCGTAGACGCCGCGCGACTTCATCCCCACCAGCCGGTCCTCCACGACGTCGGCGCGACCGACGCCGTGCTCGCCGGCAATCTCGTTCAACGTCTCGATCACCTCGACCGGTCCGAGCGGGATGTGGTCCACGCTGACCGGGTTCCCTTCCTCGAAGCCGATCTGGAGGACGGCCGGCTCCTCGGGCGCCGCGCGCGGGTCCCTGGTCATAAGGAAGATGTGCCCGGGGGCTTCCTGCGCGGGATCCTCCAGGATCCCGCCCTCGTGCGAGCAATGCCACAGGTTGCGGTCCGTGGAATAGGGCTGCTCCGCCGTGGCGACGACCGGGATCCCTTTTTCCTTCACATAGGCGATCAGGTCCTCTCGGCCCTTGAATTCCCACTCCCGCCACGGGGCAATGACCTGCAGCTCCGGAGCGAGCGCGGCGTAGGTGAGCTCGAAGCGGACTTGATCGTTGCCCTTGCCGGTGCAGCCATGCGCCAACGCCTGCGCGCCGACCCGCTGCGCCAGCGCCACCTGGTGCGCGGCGGTGACGGGCCGCGCCATCGACGTGCCCAGGAGGTAGGTCCGCGCGTACACGGCGCCAGCCCGCAGTGTGGGGAAGACGAAGTCCCGGACGAACTCCTCGCGCAGGTCCTCAACGACGCAATCCTGGGCGCCCGAGCGCCTGGCCTTCTCAACCAGGCCGGCGAGCTCACCGGCGCCCTGCCCGACGTCCGCCGCGAAGCACAGCACCCTGGCGCCGTAGCGTTCACGCAGCCAGGGAACGATTGCCGAGGTGTCGAGGCCGCCCGAGTAGGCCAGGACGACGAGTGGGCCCATGGATTAGCTCCTGTAGGTTTATGCAGGACGATGCATAAAAATGCAGATGGGCAGCGTGGGTGTCAAGGTGGCAGCCCGGCCAGCCCCTGCAACCGCGTCTGCACCGAGCGGCGGGCGCGCTCGCTGCGAGCGATGACGAGAATGGCGTCGTCACCCGCGATGGTGCCGATGATCTCGCCCCACCCCGCTCCGTCCAGGGCGAGCCCGAGGGCCTGGGCGGCGCCGGTGGCAGTCTTCAGGACCAGCAACGGCCCCACGCCGTCGGCCGAGACGAGCATCGTAGGGAGCAGCTGCTCCAGGTGCGGCCGGATCTGGCCGCCGGTTCCAGGTGGAGCGTAGTGGGACCCGCCGTCGGGTGCCGCGACCTTGGCGAGGCCGAGCTCGCGGATGTCGCGGGACAGCGTGGCTTGCGTCACGTCGTAGCCTTCGACCTTGAGCAGCTCGCGCAGCCGCTCCTGACTGGCGACCGTCGCCGAGCGCACGATCTTGAGGATGGCGGCGTGGCGCTGGGTTTTCATGCATCCAATCTACTGTTTATGCAGCGCGTGGACGATCCGTCCAGCGACGACCGTCAACAGGGCGTGGGACGGTCGGACCGTCGGACCGTCGGACAGAACAGCCAGGTCCGCCATCTTGCCCACCTCCAGCGAGCCGATCTCGCTCTCCCACCCCAGCGCTCTTGCCCCGTCAATGGTCAGCGCTCGGATGGCGTCCTCGCCCCGGCAGCCTGCCGCCGCGGCTTCGGCCCACAGGTCGAGGGTACCGACGCTCACCACGGAATCCGTGCCCAACCCGACGGGAATCCCCGCAGCCCGCAGCGCGGCGAGCGGTGCCGTCCCGTGCCCGTGCGCCCGGTTCGAGAGCGGACAGTGTGCGACGGCCGCCGCCACTCTCCTCAGCAGCGCGACGTCCCCGTCGCTCACCTGCACGCAGTGAACGCACAGACACCGCGTTCCCGACGCCAAGACGCCGAGTTGCCCGAGATACGCCACGGGGGAGCAACCGTGCGCTTGGACGGCAATCCCCCGGGCACGCAGCGCCTCGGCGAACGGCCCAGCCCCGTCGCGCACCAATTGCGCTTCCTCTTTGGATTCGGCGAGGTGCACTGCGATCGGCAATTCCTCACGCCGGGCGTAGTCGGCGACGGCCCGGTAGAGCGGCGCGCTGACGGTGTAAGGCGCGTGCGGAGAGACGCCCACGCGCAGCCGCTCAGAGGCATAGGCGCGCAGGCGCTCCACCGCGGTTTCCAGTTCCGCCAAGCTCGACTCGCAGGTGGTCGGGTCGGGACCGAAGACCTCCTGGTAGACAACGCCGCGACCCCCCAGCCGGGCGATCGCCTCCATCACCGCGCCCGTACTGCCGGTCTCGGCGACGCAAGTGACGCCTGCTGCCCAGCAGTCTCGGATCCCCCGTTCCGCCGCCCGGACGAACTCTTCCGGGGGTGTCGCGTCCTTCAGCTCCCGCACGCGGCGGATCCAACGCGCGAATTGCACCTCGGTGTTCTGCCCCGCGAGATGGCTGAGCTCGAGATGGGTGTGGCAGTTGACCAGTCCCGGGACGAGGTGCGCACCGGGGAACTCCACTGCCGTAGTGCCCGGGGGCGCGGGGATGCGGTCGTGGGGGCCGACGGCGGCGATGCGTCCGCCGCCGCCAACGAGAACGGCGCCATCGGGAATCGGTGGCGCCGTGACGGGATGCAGCCAGCCGGCGCGAACGCGCAGCAGCGGTGGCGGCGCGGCGTTCAGGGCGTGAGGGCGGGGCCGAGGACGCGGTGCACCGGGCATTCCTGGGTTGGCTCGGTGCCGGGATAGAACCACTCCCAGCGGTGGAGTTTCTGCGGGCAGAAGGGCGTCGCCAGGTAGCCGGTGGAGTCGTCCACCTCGCGGGTGACGAGCGAGTCGGGCCGGATCCAGTCGGCGGGGGCAGGGCGCCGGTCGTACACGTCGCGCATGAACGACGTCCAGGCGGGCGCGACGATCTTGCCGCCCCCCGCGTTGTGGTCGAGTATGCGGTGCTGCAGGTCGTACCCCACCCACATTCCGGCCACCAGCTCGGGGGTGTAGCCGATGAACCAGGCGTCGGTGTAGTCGTTCGTCGTCCCGGTCTTGCCCGCGGCGGGGAGGGTGAACCCCGCTTTCCAAACCGCCGTATACGCCGTGCCACGGCGGATCACGTCCTTCATCATGTCGACCATCAGCCAGGTATGCTCTGGATCCATCACCGGCTGGCGCACGACCTGCGGCTGCCAGATGATGTTGCCCTGCCGGTCCTCGACGCGGAGGATACCCTGCGGGGCGGCGCGGGTACCGAGCGTGGCGAACGCCGTGTAGGCGGCGACCATCTCGATCGGCTTCACGCTGGCCGCGCCGATGTGGATGGTCGGAAAGGCGCCGAGATGCGTGGTAATGCCGTAGCTCTTGGCCTCCCCGATGACCGTTTGCTCGCCGAGCGCCATGCCGAGCTTGATGGTCGCCAGGTTGCGCGAGCCGTACAGGGCCTGGCGCATGGGAATGCGCCCCAGGGTCGAGTCGTCGTCATCCTTGGGGTTCCAGAGGGTGCTGTCGAGCTGCATCACCGGCTTGTCGAGGGGCGAGTCGTCGAGGATTTCGATGACCGTGTGCCCCGCGCGGATCGCCGCGGAGTAGACGAACGGTTTGAAGGTCGAGCCGGCCTGGCGCTCGGCTTGGACGACGCGGTTGTACTTGGAATCCTCGAAGTCGCGTCCGCCGATCATCGCGCGGACGTACCCTGTGTTCGCCTCCAGCGCGAGGAAGGCGCCCTGCAGGTAGGGCGTAAACGAGCCGCGGTCCTCGCCGTTGGCGCGCGAGGACTCGATGTAGTCGCGATACGTGACGGCTCCGGACGGCAGCTTGCCGTACACTCCCGCCTCGATCGCGTCGAGCTGGGACTGCAGCGCGCGCTCGGCCGCCTCTTGCATGTCGAGGTCGAGGGTCGTGTAGATGCGCAGCCCGCCCTCGTACAGGTCCCGCCCGAAGCGAGGGTCGAGCTGGCCGCGCAGCCATTCGACGAAGTACGGCGCCACGTCCCCGTAATTGGTGCGGTTGGTCGTCAGCACCAGCGGGTACGCCTTCCAATACTCGACGTCCTCCGGGGCGAGGAAGCCCTGGTCCCGCATCAGGTTCAACACCACGTTGCGCCGCCGCACCGCGCGGTCGGGGTGGGTGCGGGGGTTGTAGGTCCCGGGCGCCTTGGGGATGGCCGCGAGCGTCGCGGCTTCGGCGACGTTGAGGTCGCGCGCCGACTTGCCGAAATAGATCTGGGCGGCGGCCTCGACCCCGTGGGCGCCGGCGCCGAGGTCGATCTGGTTCAGGTACAGCTGGAGGATCGTGTCCTTGGGGAAGTTGCGCTCGATCTCCAGCGCGACCCGCGCCTCTTTGAGCTTACGCGTGAGCTTCTTCTCGCGGCTGATCTCGTCCGGGAAGATGTTGCGGGCGAGCTGCATCGTGATCGTGGAGAATCCCTGGCTGTAGCCGAAGGAGACGAGGTCGGCCTTGATGGCGCCGAGAATGCGCCAGTAGTCGATTCCGTGATGGGCGTAGAAGCGCTTGTCCTCAGTGGCGATGAAGGCTTGCCGCACGGGTAGCGGGATCTGGGTCAGCGTCAGCACGGTGCGGCGCTCGAGGCCGTACTCGGCGATGAGCCGGCCGTCGGCGGCATACACTTTGGAGGTCTGCGCCGGGCCGGCGCTGTTGATCAAGCGCGAGATGCTGGGGCAGCGCTCGGCCGCGCACACGCGCGTCCACGAGCCGTACGCGAGGCCCGTGCCGTACGCTCCGGCGAGCAGCGCGCCCGCGATGATCCGCCGGCGCGTCGTCGGGTCCTGCCACCAGCGCGCCGGGTTGGGCAGTGGAAGGGGCGAGGTCAACGTGGCCATCGGAGTACAACCTATCGAGGCCGTGGTGCGCTTGCCAGCGTGCAAGCCATCTCGTACGATTCGCCCACCATGGCCGATCTCCTCAAGGAGCTGCACTGGCGCGGCTTCACGCAACAGGCGACGCCGGGGCTCGAGGCCCATCTCGCCAAGGGTCCGGTCACGGCCTACTGCGGCTTCGACGGGACGGCGCCCAGCCTGCAGCTCGGCAACCTGATGCCCGTCATGCTGCTGCGGCACCTGCAGCTCCACGGCCACCGGCCCATCGTGTTGCTGGGCGGCGGCACGGGTCTCATCGGCGACCCCTCGGGCAAACGTACCGAGCGACCACTGCTTTCCCGCGAGCAGCTGAGCGAGAACCTGCGCTGCCTCCGCGATCAGATGGCGCGGTTTGTCGAGATCGGTCCCGGCGCCACCGGCGCGCTGGTGCTCGACAACGCCAAGTGGTTGGGCGTCCTCGGCGTCATCGACTTCCTGCGCGACGTCGGCAAGCACTTCACCGTCAACCTGATGCTGCAGAAGGAATCGGTGAAGGCCCGCCTCGAGAGCGGGCTATCCTACACCGAATTCAGCTACATGTTGCTCCAGGCATGTGACTTCCTGCATCTCTATCGGGAGCGCCGCTGCACCGTGCAGGTGGGCGGCAGCGACCAGTGGGGGAACATCACTGCGGGCGTGGAGCTGATCCGCCGGGTTGAGAACGGTGAGGCCCACGGCCTCGTCGCGCCGCTCGTCACGACATCCTCCGGCCAGAAGTTCGGCAAGTCCGAAGCCGGGGCGATCTATCTCGACCCCGCGCTCACCTCGCCGTACAGATTCTACCAATTCTGGATGAACGTGGACGACCGGGATGTGGAGTCGTACTTGAAGCTGTTCACGCTCAGCACGCGCGACCAGATCACCGACCTGGTAGCCAAACAGAAGAAGGATCCCGCGGCGCGCCCGGCTCAGCGCGCCCTCGCGCAGGACGTCACGACGCGCGCCCACGGGGGGACGGCGACCGCCAGCGTCATGCGCGCCTCTGCCGTGCTGTTCGGCGACTTCGACCCGCACGGCGCGGACGACGGCACGTTCGACGTGCTCGCGCAGGAGGTCCCGACCGCCCCGGTCCCGGCGGTGAATGCGCTGGGCCTGGTGGAGGCCGTCGTTCAGGCCGGCCTCGCCAAGTCCAAGAGCGAGGCGCGGCGCGCCATCGAGCAGGGAGGCATCTATCTGAACCAAGAACGCGTCAAGGACGCGACCCGGACCCTGCAGCCGGGCGACTGGGTGGCCGGCCGCAACGTTCTCCTGCGCAAAGGGAAGAAGGAGTACGCGCTCTTGCGGGTGAAGCCGTAGCCCATGTTCATCGGCCACTTCGCGGTCGGTCTCGCCGCCAAGCGCGCGGCGCCCAAGACGTCGCTCGGGCTGCTGCTCGCCGCTCCCCTCCTCGCCGACCTGCTGTGGCCGCTATTTCTGCTGCTCGGCTGGGAGCACGTGGGCATTAATCCCGACGGCCCGCCGTTTCTCAAGCTGGATTTTCTCGACTACCCGTATTCGCACAGCCTGCTGATGGATTGCGTGTGGGCCGCCCTGTTCGCCGGAGCCTACTACGCGGTCACGCGCTACCGCCCCGGCGCGCTGCTGATCGCGCTGGGCGTCGTGAGTCACTGGGTCCTGGACGTGGTCACCCACGTCCCCGACATGCCGCTGGGGCCGGGGGGAAGCTCGGCAAAGGTCGGGCTGGGCCTGTGGCAGTCGGTGCCCGGCACAATGGCGGTGGAGATCGGGATGTTCGCGATCGGCAGCACCCTCTACCTGACGGCGACGCGAGGGCGGGACGCAGTGGGACGCTACGCGGTAGTGGCGATGATCGCGGTGCTCTTCCTTCTCTACGTCTTCACCGTGAACGCCGCACCGCCGCCCACCGTCCGTGCGCTGGGCCTGGGCGGCCTCATTTTCGGCGCGCTGTTTCCGCTGTGGGCCTGGTGGGGGGACCGGCACCGGGAGCCGGTGGCGATCTAGAGCGTCTCCTCCAGCACGTCGATCACCTTCTCCATCTCCTCTACGGTATTGTAGCAGTGCGGCGAGAGGCGGATTGCGCCCTCGCGGAGCGAGCATACTACGCGGGCCCGCTTCACCGCATGGTACGCCTCGACGGCTTTGGCCGGCGCCAGACAGAGGATGGCGGAGCGGTGCTTCTCTTCCCGCGGCGAGGCGACACGCACGTCGTGCGCATCGGCCCACTTGAGGAGCGGCTCGTGCAGCGCGCGCGTGAACTCGGCGATGTCGCGAATCCCGATCTCGAGCAGCATATCCACCGACGAGGTGAATCCGTAGAAGTCCTGGAACGGCAGTGTGATCAGCTCGAAGCGGCGGGCGTCGGCGCGGAAATTGGGGTTGTACTCGGTGAGCCGTGAGAAATCGTCGGTGCCCTCGAAGGCCATCCACCCGGTGACCGTCGGCTCGAGCCGCGGCACGAGCTCTTTGCGCACGTACACGAACCCCGACCCCCAGGGCGAGAGGAGCCACTTCTGGCCGCCGCACGCGAGGACGTCGACCGGGGTTTCCCGCACGTCGAGCACCGAGTTCCCCAGGCCCTGGATGGCGTCCACCACGAGATAGGTGCCGTTGGCCCGGCACGCCGTGCCGAGGCGCTTCAGGTTGGCGCGATAGCCGTTGGAGAACTGGACGAAGGACACGGCCAGCACGCGCACGCGCGGGTCGCGCAGCTGTTCCAGGAGCGCGTCCTCGTCGGGCCAGCCTTCGGGGCGGCACGGCGCGAGCTCGACTTCGATCCCGTCCTTCTTGAGCAGCAGCCAGGGATACACGTTCGCCGGGAACTCGCGGTCCGACACGACGATCCGCTCGCCCGGCTGCACCGGCAGGGCGCGGGCCGCGAGGTTCAAGCCCCAGCCGGTGTTGGTGGCGAGCGCGATCTCTCCCGTATCGGCGTTGACCAACCGGGCGGCGGCGTCGCGCGCCCCGGCCAGCCCCGCCTGCAGGTCGCGGTCGGGGAGCAGGTGCGGCGCGGTGCGCTTGGCCGTGAACGCGTCGACGACGCGACGGGTGCGCTCGGGGATCGGGCCGATCGAGGCGTTGTTGAGGTAGACGGTGTCGGCGGTCCAGGGGAACTCCGCATCCCGGAGCGCCTTGAAACTCTCGCGCAACGCGCGGACGCGAGTGGGGTGGGAGACGATGTCGGTCATGCGGCGCCGCGCGGGCGCGCGTCGAGTGCGTCGCGCAGCCCGTCGCCGAGCAGGTTGAGACCCAGGACCGCGAGGCCGATCGCGAGTCCGGGGTACAGCGACACCCACGGCGCCACGCGCAGCAAATCGCGGCCCTCGGACACCATCGCCCCCCAGGACGGCGTGGGCGGCTGCGCACCCAGCCCCACGAACGACAGTGCCGCCTCGGCCATGATGGCGCCACCGATGCCGAGCGTCGTCGCGACCACCACGGGCGCGATCACGTTGGGCAACAGATGGCGCGTCACGATGCGGGCGTCCGACGCCCCGAGGGCCCGCGCCGCCTGCACATACTCCAGCGCGCGCACGACCAGCACCTGGCCGCGCACGAGACGCGCCACGCCCGCCCAGCCCACGACGCCGATTACCACGAAGACGAGCGGCAGGGAGGGCTTCACGGCGGCGGCGATGGCGATCAAGAGCAGCAGGGACGGGAAGGCGAGCGTGACGTCCGCGACGCGCATCACGGCGGCGTCGATCCAGCGGCCATAGAACCCGGCCGCGAGGCCCAGCGCGAGTCCGAGCAGGCAGGCGATGCTCTGGCTGATCACTCCGACCGCGAGCGAGAGCCGCGCGCCGTACAGCACCCGCGACAGCACGTCGCGACCCTGGGCGTCGCTGCCGAGCAGGAACGCCCACGAGGGTGGCTCGAGGCTGCGAGCGAGCGCGCCGCGCACAGGGTCAGCGGGCGCGAGCCAGGGTGCCAGCAGCGCGGCGAGGACCATCACGGCGACGATCGCCAGACCGGCCAGGGCCCAACGGTCGCGGGCGAGGCGGGACCAGACGAGTGGCGCGTGCATAGGGGCTTCGACTACGTTACCCGGGACATCACC
This sequence comes from uncultured Gemmatimonadaceae bacterium, assembly GCA_964641215.1. Taxonomy (GTDB): domain Bacteria; phylum Gemmatimonadota; class Gemmatimonadetes; order Gemmatimonadales; family GWC2-71-9; genus 13-1-40CM-70-15. Next base: position 24,941 of record CAZXKD010000004.1, on the reverse strand, counting down.
ATCCCGGCAAGCGGACGCATCGCGTGAAACCCGGCACACCGTTCACACTAGTTCTGGGCGGCGGAGGGATGAAGGGGGTGGCGCACGTGGGCGTCCTGCAGGCGCTCATCGAGCGCGACCTGCCGCCGTCGCACATCGTGGGCTCGAGCGTCGGCTCCCTGATCGGGGCCGCCTGGGCGGCGGGCCGCAGCATTCCCGAGCTGCGGGAAATGGCGATCGCCCTGCGACGCAAGGACGTGTTCGTGGTGGCCCACGCCGACATGGCCTTCAAGCGGATGCGCTCCCCCGCCCTGTTCCGTCGCGAGCCGCTCGAGCAGCTCATCGCCCGATTGATCGGCGACCGCACGTTCACCGAGCTCAACCTGCCCGTCATCGTGAACACGGTGGACATCAATTCGGGAATGCAGGTGTTCTGGGGCCTGACCGGGCTCGACGAGGTGAGCGTGGGGGACGCGGTGTTCGCCTCCTGCGCCCTGCCAGGCTACCTGCCGCCGCGCGAGATCCGCGGGCACTTTTACGTGGACGGCGCCACGGTGGACAACCTCCCGGTCGGCGCCGCCCGCGCCCTGGGCGGCGAATGCATCCTCGCCGTGGACGTCTCGGCTTCGAGCGCGCTGCGGGCCGACACGCAGGACGAAGGCTTCGCAGCGGTATTCGCGCGGGCGACCGAAGTCGCCATGCAGTCGCTCCTCGAGCTGCGCATGCGCTCCTGGACCACGCCGCCGGTCTACTATGTCCATCCCCGCGTGGAGCACGTCTCCATGTTCTCGTTCGATCACCTGCGCGAGGTCGTGGAGGAAGGATACCGCGCGACCAGCGCCGCGCTGGAGCGACCCGAGGAGTGGCCCGCCGCAGGCGACGAGGGCGTCTACCCCAAGCGCCGCGTCATTGTGCGCGTGGAGCGGGAGCGCTGCATCGGGTGCGGGGCGTGTCTCGTGCAAGCGCCACCCGGCATGTTCGTATTGGACGCGGAGGGGAAAGCCGTGGTGACGACTCCGGAGCAGGAATGGTCCCCGACGGGCGGCGGCTTTATTCGCCACTGCCCGACCTACGCCATCAGCGCGCGGCCGGCGGGGGTGGTCGTTGAAACACTGCGTCGATCCGGATGAAGTCCCGCGCGACGCGATCCCAGTTGTAGTACGCCTCGACCGCGCGGCGCCCCGCGGCTCCCATCGCCCGCCGTCGCTCGACGCTGCGCAGCAGTGCGATGATCCCCGCCGCGACCGGCTCGGGGCCTTCCGCATCCACGAGCATCCCGGTCTCACCGTCCCGCACCGCGTCGGGTATCCCGCCCGAGCGGCCGGCCACCACCGCGAGCCCCGACGCCGACGCCTCGACGAGCGAGATGCCGAAACCCTCGACCAGCAGGTCGTGGCGACGCGAGGCGCCGACGTACAGGTCGGCCGCGTTGTAGAGCGCGGGCAGGTCCGGGTCGGACACCGGGCCGAGGAGACGCACCGCGTCGCCGAGACCGAGCTCGGCGATGAGCGCTTCGAGCTGCGGACGCCGCGGTCCGACGCCGGCCACCGCGTACCGGGCCGCCGGCACGGCGGCACGCACGGCCGGCAGGGCGCGAATGGTCATGTCGATGCCCTTATGCCATTCGAGTCGGGCCACCGTGAGGAGCCAGGGGCCTCCCTCAAGCCCGTACTTCCGCCGTACGGCCGACGGATCGATACCGGGCCGGAAGTGCCGGGGCTCGGTACCGAGGGGCACGACCTCGACCCGGGCGGCGAGGTCAGGGCGTCCCAGCAGGCCGTACACCGAGCGCGCCAGCCCGGCGGTCCACTTGCTGTTGGCCACGAGGACGGCGGCGTTGCTGACGAGCGCACCCGCGGTCCAGCGCTTGAAGCGGCTGCGCCGGATCTTGGCCTCGAGGAGCAGCAGCTCCGTGCCGTGCAGCACGACGCCGTAGGGGATCCCGTAGCGGCGCGTCAGCCACCAGGCCGGATAGCCCGCGGGCTTCAGCTCTCCGCACCACGCGAATCCCGGCTGCCAGCGGCGGGCCAGCGCGGCCGCGCGCCAGGTCCACAAGAGGAGCCCGTTGATCGTGCGGAGACGACTCCCGCGGATCCCGGTGCGGTCGATGGGCTGCGGAAAGGTGGCGTCGCTGGCGACACTGTCCGCCTCTCGTCCGGTGCTGACGACGAGCGACCGCGGCGGGTAGCGGCGCGCCACCTCGCCCATCATCCGGGCGATGCCGCCGCCGTGCGGCGGAAAATTGAAGGCGAGGAGCAGTGTGGTGTTCAGGCGACCTGGGACTCGATCTCACGGAGATCGCGGATCACGCGGTCCCAGTTGAAATACGTCTCGACGGCCTTGCGGCCCCCCTGCCCCAACCGCCGCGCCAGCAGCTGGTCGCTGAGCAGGCGTCCGAGGGCCTCCGCGACCGCGCCGGGCGCGTCCGGCTCCACGACGATGCCGGTCTCCCCGTCCCGCACCGCCTCGGCCAGTCCGCCGCTGTTCCCCGCCACGACCGGGAGGCCGCAGGCGCTCGCCTCGGCCAGCGCGATCCCGAAGCCCTCGACGCGCGTCCCGTCGGCACGGCGCGACACGCCGAGGTAGACCGACGCGGCGTTGTAGAGCGCGGGCAAGTCGTGGTCGGGGACGGTGCCGGGGAAGCGGACGGCATCGGCGATCTTGAGGTCCTCCGCGAGCTTCTTGTAGGCCTCCTTCTGCTTGCCCGCTCCGATGACGAGGTAGTGGACGTCGACGTTCTGCTTGCGTAGCTGCGCCACGGCCTTGAGCACCGTATCCACGCCTTTGTAGGGCTCGAGCCGCGCGACGGTAAGGGCCCAGAGTTCGCCGTTGAGGCGGTAGCGCGCGCGTACCTCGCGCGGGTCCAGCCCCGGCCGGAACTGCTCGGGATCGGTCCCGAGGGGAACGACGCGGACGTGCTCCGCTAAGGGATCGAGCCCCAGCTCACGCAGGACCTTCTGCGCCTGCTCGCGGGTCCACTGACTGTTGGCGACCACAGCCACTGCGGAGCCGAACAACGCCTTGAGGGTGCGCCGCGCCCAGGCCGAGTGATGGATGGCGTGGAGCTCTTTCAGCACGTCGCCGCCGTGAACCAGCACACCGTACTTGGTGCCGACGCGCTCGTGCGCCCACTTGGCGGTGTAGGCCGAGGGGCGCACGGAGTCGCACCACGCGAAGCGCGGCTTGTGTTGCCGCGCCAGCGTGGCGACGCGGCGCGACCAGAAGAGCAGGCCGGCGAGGTTCTTCAGGGCGCGCGTGGAGATCGGTAAGCGGTCGATCACGGCGGGGGCGTAGTGACTGTCAGTCTCGGCCGAGTCGCGATGCTGGCCGGTCGACACGAGCAGCTCGCCTCGCGGATAGCGGCGGGAAATCTCTCCCATCATGCGCGCGATCCCGGTCTGCATCGGCGGGAACTCGTCGGTCAGCAGAAACGTCTTAGTCATCGGCGCGGCGTTGCAGCTCCCACAAGCGGGCGTACTTGAGAAACACGCTCACGGCGGCGAGCCCGCAGAGTACGACGCCGTGCCACCCTTCGAGGATCCCCAGCTGCAGGACGTACGTCCGGAAAAACGTGAACGGCGGCCGCGCCAGCAGGTCGCCCGGGTGCACCCGCCGCCCCTGATCCCACAGATCCTGCGCGCCCCAGGCGGCGTAGCGACTCAGCTTCTCCAGGTGCTCGGCCAGGTCGCGGTACGGCACGTGCTCGACGGGCGCGTGCAGCCGCCCGACGTCCGCCACCGGCTCGAGCCCCTCGTGCACCCGGCGCTCCACGAACCGCCGCTCGCGCCGGAACAGCCGCACCGACCAGTCCGTCCCCCAGCCGGCGTACCGCATCGTGCGCCCCAGGTAGACGTTGCGACGGCGCACGGCATAGGCCTCGTGTCGCGGCGTCGTGATCACCGCCGCCAACTCGCGTGCCAGGTCACTGCCGATCCGCTCGTCCGCGTCCAGGGCGTACACCCAGGCGTGCGCGGACGCGGCGATGGCATCGTTGCGCTGGCCGGCAATCGTCGCGGCTGTGCTCTCGATCACGCGCGCGCCCGCCTTACGTGCCGCCGCGACGGTGCCGTCGCTCGAGCCACCGTCGGACACGATCACCTCGCCGCTCCAGGAGAGATGCCGTACACACTCCGCAATCTGCGCCGACTCGTTGAAGGTCGGGATGATCACCGTGAGCGGCGTCGGCATGCGTTCCTAATGCTAACGGGGGCGTTCCCCGCGGAGCAATCGCCGGCGCGCGAGGGCCTCCTGGTACACTTCCTCGGTCCGCCGGGCGGTTCGCTCGAGCGTGAAGTCGCGGCGCACGAGGGCACGCGCCGCCCCTCCCAGCCGCGCCCGGGCGGCGGGGTCGTCCAGCAGCCGCGACAGCGCCGCCGCCCAGGCCGCGGGATCGAGCGGCGACACCAGCACGCCCGTATCAGGAGTGAGGAGATCGGGATTGCCGCCGGCGTCTGAGGCGACGACCGGCAGCCCCAGGGCCATCGCCTCGAGGAGCGCCTGGGACAGGCCCTCGATGCGGGACGGCAGGGCGGCCAGGGCGGCCAGGCGGTAGAAGGCGAGCGGGCGCTCGCTGAACTTCACGAACACCACCCGATGGCGCTGGGGCAGCGCCGCCGCCAGGCCGGCGAGCTCCGCATCGGGCTCGACCCCGACACAAGCCAGGACCACCGGCGTCGCGAGCCGCGCAAGCGCCCGCAGCAAGACGTCCTGGTCCTTGCGGCGGGCGACGACGAGGATGACGGGGCGGCCGCCCGCGTCGAGCGCCGCCCGTGCGGCCGCCAGCTCGGGCTCCGGCGGAGATGCATCCACACGCGCCACATCGATGCCGTTCGGTACGACGCGCAGCCGGCCGCCGGGATGCCAGCGGCGTCGCAGCGCGCGGGCCACCGCGTCGCTCACCGCGACGGTGCGGTCCGCCGCATGGCCGACGGCGAGGAGCTCGAGCGGCGACGTGAGGGGCATAGTGCGGCGCGTGACGACGAGCGCTTGCGGCAGGCGGCCGCGCCAGCGCAGCCAGACGAGCGCGCGGCGGTCGCGGGACGCGTGGCTATTGATCACGTCCACGCGCTCCTGCGCGATGACGTCGGCGAGCCGGCGCGCGAGAGCCGTCAGGCGCGAAAAATCGAGCGGCACGTGGACGAGTCCCGCCTCTCGCCCCAGGCGTGCCAGCAGCGACTCGGCGCGGCACCCCAGCAGCACACGATGGCCATGTCGCCGCAGCTGCTGGCTGAGGTTGAGGATCGACTGCGTCGAACCCGCGCCGTCGCCCTGATGGGTCAGCTGCAGGATGGTGAGTGGGGCGTCCGACATGCGACGAAGCTAGCGCGGTTCCCAGCGCTCCGGAAAGCGCGTGGGAACAGGACGCGTTATACTCTACGCGCGATGCACATCGCGGTCGCGTCTCATCACCGCCTGCCCGTCAAGGGCTACGGCGGCACCGAGCGGATCGTCGTCGCGCTGGTGCGCGGTCTCGCGGCGCTCGGCCACCGCGTGACCCTGATCGCGGCCACGGGCACGAAGCTGCGCGAAGCGACCGTCGTGGAAGCTCCCCCCAAACGGCTGCGCGATCCTAGCCTCGACTTCTCAGCCCTGCTCCCGCCGGACGCCGAGGTGCTGCACGCCCATTTCCCCGTCCGCAAGCTCCCCCCGGGCGGCATGCCGTTTCTGCAGACGCTGTACGGCAATCTCAAGGCGGGCGAGGCCGTACCCCCGAACACCGTCTTCCTGTCCTACAACCACGCGGCGCGTAACGGCGCCGTCGCGTTCGTGTACGCCGGGCTCGACCCCACAGAGTTCGTGTTCCGCGAGCGGAAGGACGACTACGACTTCTTCATCGGCCGGCTGCACAGCGCCAAGGGCTACCACTGGGCGGTCGAAGCCGCCAAGCGGACGGGGCGGCGGCTCATCCTGGCGGGGGGCTGGAGACCAAGCTTCACCGGGAAGATCAAGTACGTGGGAGAGGTAGACGGCAAGGAGAAAGCGGAGTTCCTCGCCAGTGCTCGCTGCCTGTGGATGCCGGCGCTATGGGACGAGCCGTTCGGGCTCACGACCATCGAAGCGCTGTTCTCCGGCACGCCGGTGCTGGGGACCCGGCGCGGCGCCCTCCCGGAAGTCCTGACACCCGAAGTCGGCGCCCTGTGTGACACACTGGACGACATGATCGAAGCGTCCCACACCATCCACACGCGGAGTCCGGCAGCGTGCCGCGCGCACGCCGAGCGGTACTTCACGCACGTGGTGATGGCCGAAGCCTACGTCGGGATGTATCACCAACTGCGCAAGACGGGGACCCTGCCGCCGGGACACCCAACGCCTTACGCGCCGCGCTGAGGGAGCGAGGGAGCGCTGCTCCCGAAGAGCCGCTCCGCGGTGGCGGTCGCATGCAGCAGGCACAACGGGAAGAAGTGCACGAGATGGCGGCCGAAGCCCGTCCGGATGACGAACAGCGTGCTCATCTGGGGCTGGCCCAGGAACGTTAAGACCGCATACACCGCCGTCGTCGCGACCCACCCCGCGAGCCCCGCCACCCCCAGCCGTCGAGCCAGCTCGATGCCGGTGCGCGGCGCTGAGCGCGCCGCCCAGATGACGACGATCACCCAGGCCCACGCAAATGCGCCGTAGCCGTAGTGTGAGAACACCTGTCCCTGCACTCCGTACGCGAGTCGGCCCATCGCCAGCGGCGCGGGTACCGGGGCAGGCGCCCACTGTGGGATCGGTGGCAGGACGCCCAACGTCGGCGCAAACGCGGGCGGCGCCTCCAGCCCGGCGGGCCGCAAGGTCCAACTGAGGTAGCCGGCGGCGGCGCCCAGGAGGGGGAGCCACAGCCGCAGGTCGCGCCGCTCGCGCGCCATCCAGATCAGAACCCCCATGGCCACAAGGAACTCCGGAAGGCCGTCGCGACGGACGAGCGGGATGATGGCGCCCGCCACCGCACCCATCGCGAGGGCGAGCCGTCGCGAGGAGACGAGCACGCCGTCGTCGGTCGCAACAGCGATCGCCGCGGCGATGGCGATCATCACCGGCACGCCGGCGTAGGCCGAGATTTGGCCCTTGAAGACATGATCCGTGGCGAGCAGCCACACCAGGCCCCACGGGGCGAGGCGCGGCGCTACGCGTCGCAGCAAGTGATAGAACAACAGCGCGAGCGCCCCGAAGAGCATGAGCGGGAGCAGCCGGCCCTGGAACGTGGGGTCGCCGACGCCGAGCCAAAGGATCAGCGAGTGCAGGGGCGGGCGCACTGGGTCGAGGCAGTCGAAAACGCCGGTGAGCGCGCCGCGCTCGGCGAACTTGAACGCCCGGCAGGCCCAGATCTGCTGGGCGTCGGTGTAGTGATACGGGAAGACGAGGTGAGGAACTTCCGCCAGGTACAGGGCGAGCGCGAGCCACAACGTCCGGGGCGCCCCGGGGGGGGGGGGGGGGGGGGCGGGGGCGGGCGGCGCGCGCGCTCCCCCCGGCGGTGGCGGCGACGGGCCC
>CAZXKD010000004.1:0-17479 GCA_964641215.1 uncultured Gemmatimonadaceae bacterium | reverse complement strand
TGCGGCCGGCAGGACGGGGTGCGGTGCAGGCGTTGTGGGGGGGGAGGAGTGGACGCGGGGGACGCCGGCACGGGGCGAGCGGGGGCCGGAGGCGGGGGCGGCGGAGGCCCGGGGCGGGGGGGGGGGGGGGGGGGGGGGGGGGGGGGGGGAGCGGGCGGCGGCGGCGCGGCGCTGGTGCGCGCCGACGACCTGTCGCGCCGCGACCACGCGCCGACCGCGAAGTAGGACCCCAGCACCGGCCACGTCAGCCAGGGGGCGAGGTGCCCAGTGGCCAGACCCCAGGCGTAATGGGCGAGCGCGAGCAGCCACGCGAGTAGCAGGAGGCGCAGCGCCCACGACGCCGCGCGCCCCGGACCGTCCCCTCCGGTGTCGCGCGGCGGCAGCCACCACCACGCGGCCACGGCGAGGAGACCGCACATGAGGACGTCGGCACCCAGCCCTGGCGAGGGACCGAGGGGACGCACGCCGGCCGCCAGCCCCTCTCGGAACATCACGCCGGCCCGCCACGCCCCGATGGCCAGCTGCGCCGCAGTTAGGAGGCCCAGGACCACCCATGGCGCGCGGGCGCGCGGAAGGGGGCGGACAGGGCGGGGGAGCGGAACGCTCACCGTCACACGAGGCGGTAGTTCCGGAACTCGAACAGCCGGGTGCCGGTGAGGTGCTCGATCCAGTCCGAGAGGTAGAAGCGCACGTGCTCCGGCTTGAAGCGCCACGGCCCAATGACGCGCTCGGGGTCGTGGGCGCGTGCGGCGATCCATTCGCGCGCGGCCCGCGGGTGCTCACCGCTGAACGGCCGCAGCAGCGGCAGCCAGTCGAGGTATCCCTTGGTCTGCTCTCGAGCCGAGCGCTCTTTGCTCCAGGGGTAAATGGTCTTCGAGATCTCGTACTTCTCGCGGATGGCGCGCGCCGGGCGGGCCCAGCCATAGTGGAACATGACGGCGTCGGTGAGGCGCGCGCGGATCTTCCGGTACCCGGCGCCGACGCGGAAGCCTTGCGCGCCCTGGAAGGGACGGATGTCCGCGCCCAGCCGGATGGCCCGCACCTCGCGGCGGTACCAGCGCCGGCTCGTCGCCACGGTAGCGAACCCGCCGTAGAAGTGGAGATACTGGACGAGCAGGCCTTCCACTCGCTCGTCCCGATCCCACTCGGCGGTGCGCTCCTTGAGGAGACGCGCCCCGGCTTCGTGCAGCACCTCGTCGGCCTGGATGTAGATGCCCCAGCGTCCCCGGCAGGCGGCCATGGCTTTCCGCGTCTCGATCGAGAGCATCTCGTTTTGCTTGGTGAAGTCCCATCGGCTGTCCAGGATGCGCACGCGCGGATCGTCCAGGGACGCCACGAGGTCGCGGGTCTCGTCTTCGGACGCTCCCACGTTCACCACCACTTCGTCGCACACGTCGAGGACGGAGCGGATCGCCGGCACGATGGGGAAGTCGAGCTTGATCGCGTTCCGCACGATCGTGAAGCCGGACAGCATGGCGTCAGGTCCGGAACTGCAGGTTGTACAGGCGGCGATAGAGCCCGTCAGCGGCGAGGAGATCGGCGTGGGTGCCGCGCTCCACGATCCGACCCTCTTGGAGCACCACGATGCGGTCGGCGTGCTGCACGGTCGCCAGGCGATGGGCGATCACGAACACGGTGCGGTGCCGCATCAGGCGGTCGATCGCGTCCTGCACGAGTCGCTCCGATTCGGTGTCGAGCTGGCTCGTGGCCTCGTCGAGGATGAGAATCGGCGGGTCGCGCAGCACCGCCCGGGCAATGGCGATGCGCTGGCGCTGGCCGCCCGACAGCCGCGTGCCACGCTCTCCCAACACCGTGTGGTAGCGGTCGGGCAGCCGCGCGATGAAGTCCTCGGCGTTCGCCGCGGCGGCGGCGGCCCGCACCTGGTCGAGAGTGAAGTCCGTGCGCCCGTAGGCGATGTTGGCGAACACCGTATCATTGAGCAGGATCGTCTCCTGGGAGACGATCCCCATCAGCCCACGCAGCGAGCGTCGCGTGTACCGCGTGATGGGCACGCCGTCCATGAGGATCGCGCCGGCGGTGGGCTCGTAGAACCGGGGCAGCAGGTCCACGAGGGTGGTCTTCCCCGCCCCCGACGGCCCGACGACCGCGAGGACCTGACCACGCGGCACCTCCAGGTCCACGTTGCACAGCACCTCGGCCTCGTCGCCGTAGGCGAAGGAGACCTGGCGGTATTCGATCCGCGCACCGAACTGCGCGGCCGTCTCCCCCGGCCGGTCACCCTCATCGGCGGGGAGGTCGAGCACTTCATAGACGCGGTCCGCCGACGCCAGCGCGCCGGCCATGACCGCGGGGTAATTGGACACCGACTTGACCGGCGACATGAGGCGCAAGGCGACGACCAGGAACGTGATCAGCTCTTCCGGCCGCATCACCGGGCGGTCGCCGAGGGCGAGGAGCGTGCCGTACCACAGGATGCCCACGATCATCATCCCACCGAACACCTCGGTCACGGGGCTGGTGAGGGAGGAAAACCGCTGGGCGCGCAGCACCCGCTTGCGGTAGCGGTCGGCCAGCGCCTTGAACCGCGACAGCTCGAAGGCCTCGGCGATGTAGGCGCGCACCAGCTTCACCGAGCTCATCATTTCGCTCACGTGGCTCGTGAGCTCACCGCGTTCGGCCACCAGCTCAGTGGAGCGACGCCGCAGCCGCGAGATGAGGGGGCGGATCACGAACAGCAAGACGGGCGCGAACAACAGGGCCACCAGGGTGAGCCGCAGCGACAGACCGACCATGATCGCCAGGTAGACCAGGATCATGACACTGTTCTGCAGCAGCGAGGCGAGCGCCGCGCTGACCACCATCTTCACGGCGTCGGTGTCGTAGATCAACCGGGCGATGCTCTGGCCCACCTTGGTGCGCTGGAAATAGCCGAGCGGCAGCACCTGCAGGTGGCGGAACAGCCGCAGCCGCAGGTCGCGCACGACGCTCTCCTGGATCACCACGTTCCAGTAGGCGGAGGCGTACTCGGCGGCGTTCTTGAGGACCAGCGCGACGAGCAGCACGACCACCACGTTGCGCAGCGCCGCGTGCGGCGCCCCCGCCGTGATCAACGTCCCGGTCACGCGGGCGAGCACGGCCTGGACGGCGGACCCGCCGGCGGGCGCCAGCGCCGGGAGGCCGAACAGCGTCCGCAGGAACGGGATCAGCAGGGCGATCGTGAAACCGTCCAGCACCGACGCCAGGACGGTGGCGAGGATGGCGGCGCTGAAGAGGAAGGAGTACGGGCGGAGGAGCTGGAGCAGCCGGGCGCCCGACCGCATTCACCGGGCTCCGCGGCGGGGCGTGAGCAGGGCCACCGGCAGGATCACCTCTTCCGGTGTCACTCCGCCGTGCAGGAAGGAGCCGCGGTAGCGGGCCTGATACTCCCGCAGCTTGGTGGGATAGACGAAGAAGCGATCGCCGGTTGCCAGCAGCATGCGCACCCCCAGCCCCATCCCCGGGAGGCCGTACGCCTTGAGGTCTTCGACGAGGATGGCCGCCTCCGGATCTTCGGCGCGCAGGTCCTCTCCGAACTTGTAGCGCAGGTTGGCGGTGGCATCGCGCTTGGCGTAGACCGTGGCCGGCGTCTCGCAGTGGATCGACCCGTGATCGGTGGTGAGCAGCACCGGCACGCCGCGCCGCTCGGCCTCCTGCAGCGACGCCAGCACCGGGGAGCGTTCAAACCAGGTGCGCGTGAGCCCGCGCAGCGCGTCGGCGTCGCGCGCCACCTCGTACAGGATCGCGCTTTCGGAGCGCCCGTGGGTGAGCTGGTCGATGAAGTTGAAGACGAGCGCGGTCACTCCGTCCTGCGCCAGGTGCGCGGGCAGCCGGCGCAGCAGCTCCTCGCCGTCCGAGGCGCTGAACAACTTCTCGTAGCGCACGGGCACCGGCTTGCCGAGCAGGTCCTGGAGCTGCTCGGTGAGGAGCTCGGCCTCGTGGGCGTTGAGGCTCTCCTCGTCGGAAGGGGCGCCCCACCAGTTCGGGTGGCGGGCGGCGATTTCCATCGGATACATCCCGCTGAAGATGGCGTTGCGGGAGAACGGCGTGGCGGTCGGGACGATGCTGAAGTAGTGGGATTCCTCGACATCGAACATCGGCGTCACCAGGTCCCGTAGCGACTCCCACTGGTCGAGCCGCAGGCAATCGATCACGATGAACAACACGCGGCCCGACTTCAGCACCGGCACGAGAAACTCCGCCCCCACGTCCACCGACAGTGGCGGGCGGTCCCCTTCCGGGTTCGCGAGCCACTTCGGGTAGTGGCGGCGGAAGAACGCGGCGAAGTCGCGGCGCAGGCTCTCCTGCAGGTTGCGGAGCGCCTCGGAGAGCCCCGGCTCGTGAGCGCCGGCGAGCCGCACCTCCCAGCGCGTGAGCTCGACGATCAGCTCGACCCATTCACGCCAGGCGAGGGTCGCGCCGCGCCGACCCTCGAGCTCGCGGAACCGCGTCACGAAGTCGCGCGCCCGCCGCTGCTGGCGGATCCGGTCGCCCTCGAGCAGGCGCGTCACGACGGACAGGATCTGTCGCGGATGCACGGGTTTGACGAGGTAGTCGTCGACCTCGATCCCGATCGCCTCGCGCAGCGTTCCCTCGTCCTCGCTCTGCGTCACCATCACCACCGGCATCGCCGGATCAATGGCGCGGATTTCCCCCAACAGCTCGAGGCCGCGGCGCCCCGGCATCTGCTCGTCGAGGAGCACCACGCTGTAGGGCTGGCGGCGCAGCAGGGCCAGGGCATCGTCCCCATGCGCCGCCTGCTGGACGGCGAACCCCTGTTGCTCGAGGAAGCGGCGGTGGGCGGCGAGCCCCTCGACCTCGTCGTCGACCCAGAGAATGCTTCTCGGGCGGGGGGGGGGCGGGGGCATCGTGGCGAAAGCTAGTGCCGCGCCAACTCCTCATGCCAGGGGCGGCTGAGGCGGCGGATCACGGGAGCACCCCACCGAGGTGGCGCGCGGGACTCGTCCGTCTGGCGAAGCCTGGCAACGCACCGATACATTGGCCGCGTGCTGACGATCCTGCTGGTCCGCTTCAGCTCCATCGGGGACATCCTGCTCACGACGCCGCTGGTGCGCGCGCTCCGCCGCCGCCACCCCGAGGCCGAGCTGGTGTACGTCACCAAGCGGGCCATGGCTCCCCTCGTCGCCGACAACCCGCAGCTCTCGCGCATCGTGACGCTCGAGCCCGGTGAGCCGGTGCGGCACCTGGCCGGGCGGCTCCGCCCGCTCGGTGCCACGCACGGGCTCGACCTGCACGGCAACCTGCGCACGGCGGCGCTGCGCCTGCTGGTGCGAACCCGGTGGCGCGGCTATGCCAAGCGAAAACTCGCGCGCACGCTGCTCATCAGCACCAAGCTCGACCTCTACCATGGGCGCGTCCCCGTCGCCGAACGCTACTTCGAGGCGGCGCGCGGGCTGGACGTCCGGCCTGATGGCGGGCCTCCCGAGTTTCACGTCGGCGACGGCGCGCGCGAGCGCGCCGAGGCGTGGCTCGTTCAGCGCGGGCTTGCGGGCGCGCGACTCGCCGCGCTCGCGCCCGGCGCGGCGCACGCCACCAAGCGATGGCCCGTGGCACACTGGATCGCGGTGGCTGACCGGCTGCGCGGCGCGGGATACGCACCGATCGTGGTCGGAGGCCCGGACGACCGCGGCGGCGCCCAGCAGCTCGCCGGCCATGCCGAGAGCGCGGCCGGGGAGTGTTCACTGCAGGAGACCGGCGCCCTGCTCGCGCAGGCGACGGTGCTCGTCTCCAACGACACCGGCGTGATGCACATGGCCACCGGGGTCGGGACGCCCGTCGTCGCGCTCTTCGGCCCGACGGTGGAGCAGTTCGGGTTCTTTCCCTACCGCGCTCGCGCGCGCGTGCTGCAGCGCGACCTCGATTGCCGTCCCTGCTCCGCCATGGGCACGGCGACGTGCCCGTTGGGCCATCACCGCTGCCTCGGCGACATCACTCCGGCCGACGTCCTGGAAGCGGTGGAGAGCACCGCGGCATGACGCACGCCACCACCCCCTGCGAGGAGCGGCTGATCGCGCTGCTCAGCGGCGCGAGCCGCGGGGCCAAGCGCGACGGGCTGTTCGCGTTGTGGCTGGTGCTGCGGGCCGCCGAGGGGCTGCTGCCTCCGCACCCGCTGAGCGGCAAGAATCATCGGCGCCGCCTCCAAGCGCTCCAGGCCCGGCTTGGGGGGTTGGCCTTGCCGGCGCCGCTGAAGCGGGCCCTGGTCGCGGCCCAGCACCACCTCGAGCCGGCGACCCCGGCGGCCGCTGCACTGGTGCTTTCGCAGCTCGTGGCGCCGGCCCGGGAGGTGCTGGGATCGGAGGCCGCCGAGGCGGTGGCGGTTGCCGCGCGCTCGGCGCGCGTACATTTATAGCATGAGCACGCGGCGGCTCGAGAAGCGACCCTCCTTGGAGGCCATTGTCCAGCGCGTGGATGAACACCGCCCGGGCGAGGTAACCGGGGACACCATTCCCTCCGGGTTCGCCTCGCTCGACAAGTTCCTGGGCGGTGGCTTTCGGCGGCGCGACCTGATCGTGCTGGGCGGGGAGGTGGGGGCGGGAAAATCGGCCCTCGCCCTCGGCTTCGCGCTGCGTGTGGCGCAGCAGGGCGTGGGGGTCGCGTACCTCTCGGGCGAGATGGACGAGGAGCGGCTCATGGAGCGCGCCCTCGCGATCGAGGGCCGGGTCGCCGTGGACGAGCTGCGCGGTGGAGCGCGGGCGCTCAATGACCAGACCCGTGCCGGCATCGGCGCCGCTGCGGTGCGGTTGCGGGGACTGCCGCTCGCGATGCTGCCGCTCGCGGCCCAGGACCTCGAGGCCATGGCGGAGCAGCTCGATCCGCTGCGCCAGCTGGGTCTCGTCGTCTTCGATTACCTGCAGCTCATTCCCACACCGACGGGCGTGGTGCGCGCGAGTCAGGACGAAGACTTGGCGCTGGTGCTGCGACGCTGCAAGGCGCTGGCGCTCGAGCGTCAGGTCGCGCTGCTCGTGGTGTCGCAGCTGCCGCGACTCGCCGCCGAGCGCAAGAACCCTCGCCCCACCCTCGACGATTTCGGCCACCTCGGCGCCATCAAACAGCACGCCGACGTGGTGCTCGCGCTCTTCCGGGAGGAGATGTACAACCCGGGCAGCGGCGTGGAAGGAGCGACCGAGCTGGTGGTCGCCAAGAACCGCAACGGTCCCACCGGGTTCGTGGATCTCTACTTTTACCGGCGCTGGATGCGGTTCGAGGACATGCTCGACCCCGACCGCTAAGCCGCCGCTTTCATCGCCTGTCGGTCTTCGTGGAGTCGGTCACGGCACCGATCAGGGTATAGGTGGTTCCGGGCGCCCCGACGTTCCGCTTCAAGGCGATCCACAGCGGCTTGATCCCCTTTTGCGCGTACATGCTCACCGTGCCGTCAGCCGCTTTGGCATCGCTCTGCAGCTGCCAGCCGTTCATCGGCAGCTCCAGCCGGAACCAGTGGGCGACGGTGTCCACGCCATCGGGGGAGGTGAACACCATTTGGCCGGCGTCGGTGCCGGCGGTCATGCTCACGAGCGTCGATCGGGGATAGGCGAGAGCCCCGCGCATCGCCTGGCGGAGCACCGTGCGGGACGCGTCCTGGCCGTGCCGCTCGCAGGCGCCGACGGCGCACAGCAGGACGGTCACCACGACGAAGGGGCGTGACATGGGAGCGAATGCTACCGGTGGCGCAGCGGGACGGTCAAGTTGTAAGTTGCAGCCAGGCGTCTTGGCGTCGTGGCGTCTGGCTGAGAGGTCCGCATGGCCGGCCATAGCAAGTGGAAACAGATCAAACGGAAGAAGGCGGTGGCGGACGCCAAGCGCGGGGCGGCCTTCACCAAGCTGATTCGCGAAATCACCATCGCCGCCAAGCAAGGCGGCGGCGATCCCGCCGGCAACCCGCGGCTGCGCACCGCGATCGACGCGGCGAAGGCCGAGAACATGCCGCTCGATAACATCGAGCGGGCCGTGAAAAAGGGCACGGGCGAGCTCGACGGCGTGATGTATGAGGAGGTCACCTACGAGGGCTACGGACCCGGCGGAGCCGCGATTCTGATCCACGCGACGACCGACAACGCCAACCGCACCGTGGCCGAGATCCGACACGTTTTCTCACGTCACGGCGGCAATCTCGGCGCGGCCAACTCGGTCTCCTGGATGTTCGACCGCAAAGGCCAGATCGCGGTGGACGCGACCAAGGCCGATGAAGACGTCACCATGGAGGCCGCGCTCGATGCCGGCGCGGAGGACATGGTCCGGGAGGGGGACCTCTTCCTCATTACGACGTCCCCCAAACAGCTCCCCGCCGTGCAGGAGGCCCTCACGGGCCGGCGGCTGCCGGTGCAGAGCGCCGAGATCGCCATGCTCCCCAAGAGCACCGTGAAGGTCGAAGGCGGCGACGCCAAGCGACTGCTGGCCCTGGTCGAGGCGCTGGAGGAGATGGATGACGTCGCGAAGGTGTTCTCCAACTTCGATATTGACGCCGAGGCGATGGCGGCAGTTTGAGAGTCCTCGGCATCGACCCGGGCACGTCCGTCACCGGCTACGGCGTGGTGGAAACGGGCAACGGCGCGCGGGGCCTGGGTCGTCTCGTCGAATGCGGGGTGCTCCGCTTCGCGCGGCAGACCCCCCTGCCGCATCGGCTCGCCGAGCTGCACGACGGCCTCAGGACGCTGATCGTGCGCCACCGGCCCACCGCCCTCGCCCTGGAGAGCGCCTTCTATCATAAGAACGTCCGCACCACCCTCGTGCTGGGGCACGCGTGGGGGGTCGTGCTGCTCGTCGCCGCTCAAACGGGGCTCGACATCAAGGAGTACTCGCCGGCGACCGTGAAGCAGACCGTGGTCGGCAGCGGGGGGGGGGGCGCGGGCAAAGGCCAGGTGGGGGCGATGGTGGCCCGGCTGCTGCAACTCAAGCACGCCCCCCGCCCCGCCGACGCGGCCGACGGCGTGGCCGTGGCCCTGACCCACATCCTCCGGACATGATCGCCAGCGTGACCGGCCGTCTCGCCGCCAAGTCCGCCGACCGTGTCGTCGTGCAGACGAGCGGCGGCGTCGGCTACGAAGTCGTCGTTCCCCTCGGCGTGATGGAGCAGTTGCCGGGCGTCGGCGAGCCCGTGACACTCGCCACCGAGCTCGTGGTGCGCGAGGACGGGTGGGCGCTGTACGGGTTCCTCGCCGAGTCGGAGCGGCGCTTCTTTCAGCGGCTGACGTCGGTCAGCGGCGTCGGCCCGAAGCTCGCCATCGCGCTCCTCTCGGCCCTGGGCGCCGATCGCGGCGCGAAGGCGATCCGGGAGAGAAACATCGGCCTGCTCTCGTCGGTGAGCGGGATCGGCAAGAAGACCTCCGAGCGACTGGCGCTCGAGCTGGCGGACAAGGTCGGCGAGTTTGTGGACGAGGGGCGGTCGGGGAAGGAGTCGGTGGCCGTGGCGGGCGGCGCCGCGGAGGCGGCCCTGCAGGCGTTGGAACGACTTGGCTACAGCCCGGGAGAAGCCGACCGCGCGCTGCGGCAGACGCTGGCCGACAACGGCGATACCCCCGGTGATATCGAGCAGCTGGTGCGCCGGGCGCTGCACCTGCTCACCCACGGATGACGATGCCAACGACCGCCGAATGGATCTGCACCCGGTGCGGCTCGACGAACCGGCGGCTGGTGCCCGATACCGCCAGCCGCGCCGAGGATGTGTGTGTGACCTGCCACGCCCGGCACGAGCTGGAGCCCGACACCCGGCCGGTCCGGTGGCGGGCCCGGCCCAAGGGCACCTAGGCCGTGGCCCGCGCCGAGATCACGACGCCCGAGGTGCTCCCGGAGGAGCGCATCACGGACGCCGCGCTCCGTCCCTCCCGGCTCGCCGAGTTCGTGGGCCAGGCGAAGGTCAAGGAATCCCTGCAGATCGCCATCGACGCGGCCAAGCAGCGCCGGGAGTCGCTCGACCACGCGCTCTTCTTCGGACCGCCCGGGCTCGGCAAGACGACCCTGGCGCTGCTGATGGCCCGCGAACTGGGCGTGAACATCCGCGTCACCTCGGGACCCGTGCTGGAGCGCCCCGGGGACCTCGTCGGCATGCTCACCACGCTGGCCGCGGGCGACATCCTGTTCATCGACGAGGTGCACCGTCTGCGGCCGGCGCTCGAGGAGTTCCTGTACCCTGCGATGGAAGAGTTCCGCGTCGACGTGCGCATCGCCGATGGGGCGCACGCACAGACGATCCCCATGCAGCTCGAGCGGTTCACGTTGATCGGGGCCACCACGCGGTTCGGCCTGCTCACTCCGCCGATGCGGGCCCGGTTCGGCCTGGTGGAACGGCTGTCCTACTATCCGCCGGACGACCTCGTCCAGATCATCACCCGTTCGGCGAACATCCTGGGCGTCGCCGCGGACCCGGGCGGTGTGGTGGAGATTGCGCGGCGCAGCCGCGGCACGCCGCGCGTCGCGAACCGGCTGCTGAAGCGGGTGCGCGACTACGCGCAGGTGCGGGCCGCCGGCAGTATCACCGCCCCCGTCGCTCTGGAGGCGCTGAAGCGGCTCGACGTCGACGAATTCGGGCTGGACGACATGGACGGCCGCATCCTGAAGACGATTATCGAGCAATTCGAGGGCGGGCCGGTCGGCCTCAGCACCATCGCCGCCGCCGTCGGGGAGGACCCCGGCACCCTGGAAGAGGTGTACGAGCCATTCCTGATGCAGCAGGGCTTCCTCGCCCGCACCCCTCGCGGTCGCTGCGCCACCGCGGGGGCGTACCGGCACTTCGGCTTCCAGCCACCGAAGAGCCCGGAGCAACCGACCATCTTCGACGGATAACCAATTGCGGATTTCGAATTTCGGATTGGACTTTCCACGGTCGAATCCGCAATCCGCAATTCCTTTCATGCGCTACCAGACCTCCGATTTCGACTACTCCCTGCCGGCCGCGCTGATCGCTCAGGAGCCGCTGCCCCACCGCGCCGCCAGCCGGCTGTTGCTGCTCGAGCGCGCCGGCGGCGCGGTACGACACCGGCACTTCCCCGACTTGCTCGAGCTCATCGCTCCGGCAGATGTCCTCGTCCTCAATACGTCTCGCGTGATCCCGGCGAGACTGCGTGGCGAACGGGACGCGGGACGCGGCCGGCGTGGTGCACCGGCCGAAATCCTCGTCGTGCGCGAACTCGAAGACGGGTCGTGGCTCGTCATGGGGCATCCGGGAGGAAAGCTCAAGCCGGGACGACGCGTGCGGTTCGGCGACGACAGCGTCGTCGAAATCGTCGAGGTCCTGGGCGGTGGGCTGCGGCGGGTGAGGTTCGTCGGAGCGCTGGACGCGCATGCCACGCTGGCCCGCTACGGTGAAGTCCCCCTGCCGCCGTACATCCTTCGCCCGCCGACGGACGCCGACCGGGAGCGCTACCAGACCGTCTATGCCGAGCACGACGGTAGCGTCGCGGCGCCGACCGCGGGGCTGCACTTTACTCCGGAGCTCATGGCGCGGCTGGCGGCGACCGGCGTCGCGATCGCGCGGCTGGACTTGCACGTCGGGCCGGGCACGTTCAAGCCGGTGGACGCTCCGGAGCTCGAGCGGCACGTGATGCACCCTGAGGTCTATGCGGCGAGCGAGGCGGCAGCGCAGACGATCAACGCGCGCCGCGCCGCGGGCGGCAACGTGTGGGCGGTGGGCACCACCGTGGTTCGCGCCCTCGAGACGCTGGCCGATGCGGGGGGACGGGTGCGTGCGGGGGTGGGCGAAACGCGGCTGTTCATTCATCCGCCCTATTCCTTCCGGGCGGTGGACCGGCTGCTGACCAACTTCCATCTTCCTCGCTCCACGCTGCTGATGCTGGCGTGTGCCTTCGGCGGCTACGAGCAAGTGATGGCGGCGTATCAGGAGGCAGTGAAGGAGCGGTACCGCTTCTATTCTTATGGCGATGCAATGGCAATCGTGTGAACGCACCGCGTTGAGGTCCCGGTGTTCGAGTTCCACGTAGAAGCCACCAGCGGCCCCGCTCGCACCGGGCGCCTCACCCTGCCACACGGCACGGTGGAGACGCCGGTCTTCATGCCGGTCGGCACGCAGGGCACCGTGCGCACGCTGTCGCCGCAGGATCTGATGACCGTCGGCGCGAGCCTTGTGCTCGCCAACACCTACCACCTGCACGTCCGTCCGGGCGAGGACGTGGTCGCGACGCTCGGCGGCCTGCATCGCTTCATGGGCTGGAACCGCCCGCTGCTCACCGACTCAGGCGGCTTTCAGGTATTCTCGCTGGACGGATTCCGGCGCGTCGACGAAGACGGCGTCGAGTTCCAGAGCCACGTTGACGGCACGCGCCGCCGCCTCACCCCCGAGGGCGCTACCGAGATCCAGTGGATCCTCGGCGCGGACGTCGCGATGGCGTTCGATCACGTCGCGGCGGGCGGGGCGGACGAACCCACCGCCCGCGATGCCCTCGAACGAACGCTGCGGTGGCTGGACCGGTGCGCGCGGCGACATCGAGACCTGTCGGACGGTCAACAGACGCTTTGGCCCATCCTCCAGGGGGGAACGCACCAGGTGCTCCGCGCCGAGGGTCTGCGGCGGCTGCTCGAGCTGGGGCCCTGGACGGGTCTCGCGATCGGCGGCCTGTCGGTGGGT
The DNA here is from genome assembly GCA_964641215.1 of uncultured Gemmatimonadaceae bacterium. Taxonomy (GTDB): domain Bacteria; phylum Gemmatimonadota; class Gemmatimonadetes; order Gemmatimonadales; family GWC2-71-9; genus 13-1-40CM-70-15. The sequence continues at coordinate 4,884 of CAZXKD010000004.1, read as the reverse complement.
GAGCCGAGAACCGCGATGTACGAGACGTTAGAGGCGCTCGCGCCGCGGCTGCCGCCGGCGCTTCCCCGTTATCTTATGGGCGTGGGGTTCCCCGAGGATCTCGTGGCGGCGGTGGAGCGCGGGCTGGACCTGTTCGACTGCGTCGCTCCCACCCGCAACGGGCGCAACGGCACGGCGTTCACGCCGGATGGTCCCGTGAATATCCGCAACGCCGCGCACCGCGAAGACCCGCGGCCCCTCGACCCCGACTGCGATTGCGAGACCTGTACGACCTTCTCGCGTGGCTACCTGCGCCATCTATTCATGGCTGAGGAGCTGCTGGGGCTGCGGTTGCTGTCGCTGCACAACGTGCGGTACTTGATCCGACTCGCCGCCCAGCTGCAGGCGGCGATTCGCGCAGCAGACCTTTCGCGGTGGGCCGCGGAGTGGCGCCGCCGCTACACTCACGCGGGATGACCATGACCGGACTCAACGCGCTCCTCTTCGCCCCCCAGGGCCAGACCGGCGGGGGACTCGCCCTCTTTCTCGTCCAGATCGGCGCGTTCGTCGCGATCTTCTATTTTCTGCTGATCCGCCCGCAGCGCCAGCAGCAGCAGAAGCACAAACAGCTGCTCGCGGCGTTGCAGCGTGGCGACCAGATCGTGACCTCCGGCGGGATCATCGGTGAGGTCGTGCACCTCAAGGAGAACGAGGTCACGATTCGCAGTGGTGAGGCCAAGCTGGTGGTGATGCGCAGCAACATCGCCACGATCCTGAAGAGCGGCGCCGAGGCCAAGTCGGCATGACGGTCCGTGACCTCCACCTCCTCGGCTCGCCGGTGCTGCGGCAGCGCGCGGTCCCGGTGGCAGCCGTGGACGACGAGGTCCGCCGCCTGGTCGACGACCTGTTCGAAACGATGCGCGCCGCCAGAGGCGTCGGCCTGGCCGCGAATCAGGTCGGCGTCGGGCGCCGTGTCGCCGTGGTCGATGTCGGATCGGACGCCCCGCCGCCGCTCGTCCTCATCAACCCGGTGATCAGGCAGCGCGCCGAGGAGCACGAGGTGGCCGAGGAAGGGTGTCTCTCGATCCCCGACATCTTTGGGGACGTCGCGCGCCCGCTCGTGATTACGGTGGAGGCGACCGATCGCGACGGCCGCCGCTACACAACGGAGGCCTCCGGGTTCAAAGCGCGCGCCATCCAGCATGAGATCGACCACCTCGATGGGATCCTGTTCCTCGACCATGTGAGCGCGGTGAAGCGCAGCCTCCTCCTCGCCAAGTGGAAGAAGGCCCGGAAGGGCAAGCCCGGCTACGTCAAGGAGGTGACGCCGGAGCCGGCGGGCGAGTTGTAGTGCGCGTCATCTTCTTCGGCACGCCCGAATTCGCGGTCCCCTCCTTCGAGGCCCTGCTGGGGGAGGGCTTCGACGTCGCCGCCGCCGTCACCCGGCCGGACCGGCCCCAGGGCCGCTCTCGCTCACGACGGCTGCCCTCGGCAGTCAAGGTCGCCGCGCAGGCCGAGGACGTGCCGGTGCTCGAGCCCGAGCGACCGGCGACGCCCGAGTTCTATCAGCAGGTCCGCGCGCTGCACCCTGACGTAGGCGTGGTCGTCGCGTACGGGCACATCCTGAGCCCCGAACTGCTGGCGATCCCGCCGCATGGCATGGTGAACGTCCACCCCTCCTTGCTCCCCGCGCTGCGCGGGGCGGCACCGGTCGAATGGGCCATCCTCAACGGCCTGGAAAAGACCGGCGTCACCGTCATACAGATGAGCGCGGGGCTCGACAGCGGGCCGATTCTGCACCAGATCCCGCATGCGGTCGCGCCCGATATCACGGGCGGCGAGCTATCCGAGCACCTCGCCGAGCTCGGCGCGCAGGCCCTGATCGAAGCCCTCGGCCTGATGGAGCAAGGGCGCGCGCAGCCGGTTCCACAAGACGAGACGCGCGCGACGCCCGCCCCGAAACTCACTCGCGACATGGCACGAATCCGCTGGGACCGGCCCGCCGGCGAGGTCGTGCGCGTCATCCTCGCGCTGGACCCGAAGCCGGGTGCGTGGACGGAGCTGGACGGCCGGGAGGTGAAGGTGTTCGACGCGCGAGCGGCGGACGGGCGTGGCGCTCCAGGAGAGGTGCTGGCGACGGACGGCGGACTGCGGCTGGCCACGCGAGCCGGGGCGGTGGCGGTGGAGGAAGTCCAGCCGGCGGGCAAGGCTCGGATGCCCGCCACCGACTGGATCCGCGGGCGTGGCGTTCGAGTCGGCCAGCGCTTCACATGAGGCCACTGCTGCCGCGGCTGCACGCGATCACTGACGAGCGCGTCGCGCGACGACCGGATCTCGGTGAGGTAGCCCGTGACCTCGCCGCGGGGGGCGGCGCGGAGCTGGCCTTCCACGCCCGCGGCCGTGAGCTCTCCGGGGTCGAGCACTACGAACTGGCTGTCCGACTGTCCGACAGTCCGTCAGTCCGACTGTTCATCAACGACCGCCTGGATATCGCGCTGGCCACCGGGGCTTCCGGCGTACAGCTGGGCTACGGCAGCCTCGCCGTCGCGGACGCGCGGCGCCTCGATGCGGCATGGTGGATCGGCCGATCGGTCCACGACGTGGCCGAGGCGGTGGCCGCACAGGCGGAGGGAGCCGACTATCTTCTAGTAGGTCCCGTGTTTGCCACAGCCAGCCACCCCGAACGAGCGCCGCTCGGGCTCGACGCGCTGCGCGTCGTCGCGCGGCTCGGCCTCCCGGTGGTGGCAATCGGCGGGGTGACGGTGGACCGGGTCCGTGAAATCCGGCACGCGGGGGCGTGGGGCGTGGCCGCCATCCGGGCGTTGTGGGAGGCCGCCGAGCCCGAAGCAGCGGCGCGGCGGATGGTGACGGAGTTGACCCAGTGAACGCGAGCATCGCCGTTGTCGTGAATGGAGAGCCCCGAGCCGTGGAGTCGGGGCTCACTCTGCTCGCGCTCCTGGACACGCTCGGCTTGGACCCACGCACCGTGGTCGTCGAGCACAACCGCCGCATCGTGCGGCGGACCGGCCTAGCGGACGTGACTGTCGCGGCGGGCGATGCGATCGAGCTGGTGCATTTCGTGGGAGGCGGGTGAGCCATGACGACGGCCGTAGAAACGGCTCGCGACACGCCGTTCATCATCGGGGGGCGCAGCTTCCAGTCGCGCCTCATGGTGGGGACCGGGAAGTACCCGGACAACGAGACGATGGTGCGCGCGATCGAAGCCTCGGGCGCCGACATCGTCACCGTCGCGGTCCGGCGCGTGAATCTCGACCGGACCAAAGACGAAAGCGTCCTCCACCACCTCGATCCCAAGCGGTTCTTGCTGCTCGCCAACACCGCCGGCTGCTACAGCGCCGCTGAGGCCGTCCGCTATGCGCGGCTCGGACGCGAAGCCGGCTTCAACGACTTCGTGAAGCTGGAGGTCATCGGCGACCAGGAGACCCTGCTCCCCGATGTCGCGGGTCTGCTCGAGGCGGCGAAGACGCTGGTCAGGGACGGCTTCAAGGTGCTGGCCTACACCAACGAAGACTTGATCACCGCACTGCGGCTTGAGGAGGCGGGATGCGCGGCGGTCATGCCCCTCGCTTCCCCGATCGGCAGCGGGCTCGGCCTGCTCAACCCGTTCAGCGTCCGCACCATCAAGCGCCGCCTGTCGGTGCCCGTGGTCGTGGACGCCGGCGTCGGGACGGCGTCGGACGCCTGCGTCACGATGGAGCAGGGCGTTGACGGCATCTTGATGAACACCGCCATCGCCGCAGCGCGGGACCCGGTCGGGATGGCGCACGCGATGCGGCTCGCCGTCGACGCCGGCCGCGCGGCATTCCTGGCAGGTCGCATGCCGCGGCGGGAGGTGGCCATGCCGTCGAGCCCGACCGAGGGGATGCTGGATTAAGGGAGCGACTGCCGCGCGGCGCGCGGCGCTGGCCGTCCTCGAGGCGGTCCGCGCGGGCGCCGCTCTCGGCGCCGCCCGCGATCGTGCGCTCGCCGGCCTGACCGAGCGCGATCGCCGCCTCGCCTACGAGCTCTCTGCGGGCGTGTTGCGGCGCCGGGCAGCACTCGACCGCACGCTCGGGCTGGCCCACGCCGACCCTCGCCTCCACGATATTCTCCGCCTGGGGCTCTACCAACTCCGCTGTCTGGGGCGCGTTCCCGACCACGCCGCCGTGTCCACGAGCGTCGAGCTCGCCCGCGAAGCCGCCGGGGAACCGGCGGCGCGCTACGTGAATCAGGCGTTGCGCAAGTTCGCGACGTCCCGCGATCAGGCGACAGGGTCCGGAACCTCCCATCCCGAGTGGCTGGTGCGCCGGTGGACATCGCAGTTCGGCCAGGACGAGACCGAACGGCTGATGGCCTGGAATGACGCGAAGCCACCGCTGACGCTGCAACCCGCACGCTGGAACCAGCAGGCCTTGGTGAGTCGACTCCGAGCGGTAGGCTTCGGGGTCACAGACGCCCCGTTCGGAGCGGGGGTGCGTGTGGCCTCCCTGGCACCTGGCACCCGACACCTGACCCCTCGCGAGTTCCCCGGCTTCGCCGAGGGCGGGTTTCTCGTGCAGGACGCGGCACACGCGCTGGTGGTGCGTTACGCCGCGATCCCCGCGGGCTGGCAGGTCTACGACGCGTGCGCGGCACCGGGCGGCAAGTCGGTCGCGCTAGCGGGGACGGGGGCGCACGTCGTGGCCGGGGACGCGCGCTTGGAGCGCCTCCCCCGGCTGATCGAGACGACGCGGCGCTGTGGAGTGGCGGTTCGCGTGCTCGCTGCCGATCTTCTGTCGGCGCCGTTCACGCCGGGCACCCTGCCGGCGGTCGTGCTGGACGCGCCGTGTTCGGCCACCGGCACGATGGCACGCCACCCCGACGCGCGGTGGCGCCTGCGCCCCGGCACGATCGCTCGCGCCGCCG
>CAZXKD010000003.1:0-46591 GCA_964641215.1 uncultured Gemmatimonadaceae bacterium | reverse complement strand
GCCGTCCAGCCGTCGGCGGTCGTGGCGATCGTCGGCCCGACCACGCCTGTGGTCGTGTTGTAGGCCGTACCCAGGTTCGTGGTGTACTTCACCGAGTCGGCGAAGTAAGCCTCTTCGGCGGTCACCAGGTTGCGCAGGTCGGCCTTCATGGACGCCAGGTACGCCTTCTCCTTCGTGTTGGCGAACTTCGGGATCGCGATGGCGGCGAGAATGCCGATGATCACCACCACGATCAACAGCTCGATCAGCGTAAAGCCTTTGCGGTTCATCAGACACTCTCCCACTCGGGGGACACTGGAGGGCAGACGCTTCCGCGCGTTCATTCTGCAAAGGCCATGCCCTTTCCGTGCGCAGCCGTTATACCTTGTGGGAGCGACACTTATCCCTCGCCGTCGAATTCCCCGCCGTCCCGCCGGTCTCGCATTGTGCAACGGGCTCGCCGGACGCAACGGCGCTTTCGCACCCCTTCACTCCCACTCGATGGTGGCCGGCGGTTTCGAGCTGATGTCGTAGGTCACTCGGTTGACGCCGCGGACCTCGTTGATGATGCGATTGCTGATCCGCGCCAGCACCTCCGCCGGGAAGGGGAACCAGTCGGCCGTCATCCCGTCCCGGCTGGTCACGGCGCGCAACGCCACCACGTGCTCGTAGGTGCGCCCGTCGCCCATCACTCCCACCGACCTGATGGGGAGCAGCACCGCGAACGCCTGCCAGATCCGATCGTACAACCCAGCGGCGCGGATTTCCTCGAGGTAGATGGCATCGACCAGCCGCAGCACCTCGAGCCGCTCCTCACTCACGGCGCCGATCACCCGGATCGCGAGGCCCGGTCCCGGGAACGGGTGCCGGCCGACGATCTCCTCGGGAAGGCCGAGCTCCCGGCCCACCTGGCGCACCTCGTCCTTGAACAGCTCCCGGAGCGGCTCGATGAGTTTCCACGGCAGGTTGGGTCGCAGGCCGCCGACGTTGTGGTGCGTCTTGATCGTCACCGAGGGACCGCCCTGGGGCGACCTCGACTCGATGACGTCGGGGTACAGGGTGCCTTGCACCAGGAAGCCAACGTCCCCCTCGACGTGGCGGGCCGCTTCCTCGAACACGTCAATGAACGCATGGCCGATGCGGCGTCGCTTCTCCTCCGGGTCGGCGACGCCGTCCAGCTCGCGCACGAACCGCGCCCCCGCGTTCACGACGCGCAGGTCGATGCCGAGGTGGGCGCGGAAGGTCTGCTCCACCTGCTCCCGCTCATGGCGTCGCAGCAGGCCGTGGTCCACGAAGATGCAGCTCAGCCGCTCGCCGATGGCGCGGTGCACGAGCACCGCGGCCACGGCGCTGTCCACCCCGCCCGAGAGGCCGCAGATGGCGCGCCGCGTGGGGCCGACGAGCTCGCGAATCGTCGCGACTTCCTGCTCGATGTAGCGGCCCGGCGTCCAATCGGGCGCGCAACTGCAGATCCCGAACAAGAAGTTATGAATGATCTCTCCGCCGCGCGGGGTGTGGGCAACTTCGGGGTGGAACAGCACGCCGAAGAGAGGCTTCGTCTCGTGCTGCATCGCCGCGATCGGGGCGTTGGCACTCGACGCGGTGACGCGAAACCTCGGGGGCGGCGCATCCAGCCTGTCGCTGTGGCTCGCCCAGACCGTCATGCGCTCTTGCGGCTCGAAGCCGGCGAACAGCCCGGCGCCCTCTTGCACCACGATCTCGGCCCGTCCGTACTCGCGCTCACCGGACGGGCGGACGGCGCCTCCCGACAGGTGGGCGAGGAGCTGCATACCGTAGCAGATGCCGAGCACCGGTACACCGAGGCTCAGGAGCGTCGGATCGGCTGTGGGCGCGCCCGGATCGAACACCGAGCTCGGCCCCCCGGAGAGGATGATGCCCTGGGGGGCGAAGCGTGTGATCCAGGCGACCTCCTCGCCGCGGATCGGCGGATGGATCTCGCAGTAGACATGTGCCTCCCGCACCCGTCGCGCGATGAGCTGGGTGAACTGGGAGCCGTAATCGAGAATCAGGATGCGGTTCATGGGCGGTACCAGGTCGTCGGTTCGACGACCTCGCCGCGCACCAGATCGTCCAGGGTCTCGCGCTGGCGCGCCACGTAGTAGCGGTCTCCCTCCACCACCACCTCGGGCGGGCGGGGGCGGGCGTTGTAGGTCGAGCTCATGACGAAGCCGTATGCCCCGGTCCCCATCACAGCCAGGTATTCGCCTGGTCGCACTTGCGGCAGCTTCCGATCAAGGGCGAGGAAGTCCCCCGATTCGCAGATGGGGCCCACCACACTGACGACCTCTTCGGACCGGTCGTCCCCACGGCTGCCGTCGGTGATGGGGATGATCTCGTGATGCGCGTTGTAATGGCTGGGGCGCACGAAATCCGTCATCCCGGCGTCCACGATCACGAATTCCTTGCCGCCGGCGTGCTTGCGGTAGAGCACCCGGGTGAGCAGCACCCCCGCGTTGGCGACGAGGTAGCGACCCGGCTCGCACAGCAGCCCCAGCCCCGCGGCCTTCACCGCCGGCAACACGGCGCCGGCGAAGGCCGCGGGACTGGGCGCTTTCTCATTGTGGTAGCGCACCCCGAGCCCGCCGCCCACGTCGAGCGCCTCGAGCGTGTCGATCCCCGAAGCTCGGATCGCCGTCACGAGCTCGAGCAGCTTGACCGTGCCCCGATGGTAGGGCTGGACGTCGGTGATCTGCGAGCCGAGATGCATGGCCAGGGCGCGCAGGCGGAGCAACGGCTCCCCGGCGATCCGCGCGGCGAGGGTCACGACCTCGTCGAAGGGAACCCCGAACTTGGCGGTCTTCTCGCCGGTCTTGGTGAACGGATGCGTCTCCGCCGCCACGTCGGGGTTCACCCGGATCCCGACGGTCGCGCGTTGGCCGACCTCGCGCGCCACGGCGATCACCACGTCCAGCTCGCTGGTCGACTCGATGTTGAGGAACCCGACCCGCGCGCGGATCGCTTCCTCCAGTTCGGCGGGCGTCTTGCCGACGCCCGAGAAGACGATCGCATCGGGATCGAAGCGGGCGGCGAGCACGCGTCGCAGCTCTCCCACCGAGACGATGTCGGCGCCCGCTCCGAGGCCCTGCAGCACGCGCAGCACACCCAGGTTCCCGTTCGCCTTGACGGAGTAGCAGATGCGATGGCGGGAGCCTTGCAGCGCGTCGTCCAGCGCGTGGTACTGAGCGCGGATGAGATTGACGCTGTAGACGTAGGCCGGGGTTCCGACGCGCTCGGCGATCGCCCGGAGCAGCGCCGGGTCGAACCCTAGTACGCCTGCGCCCACACCGCCTCCGCGACGCTGGGCCGGTCGCACCACAGGCACGTCCGCGGCACCTCCTTGGAGCGGAACTCGGGGTCCGGCAGGACGCGCACCGTGGCCCCAGTCTCCGCCTTGATGGCCGCTTCGCACGCGGCGTCGCCACAGAAGCCGCCGTACACGAATCCGCCAGGCCCTTTCATGAATTCCCGGAACTGCTGCTTCGTCGCGCCGCGGAGCGAGTGCTCCTCACGTCGCTGTTTGGCCGCGGCGAACAAGGCCGCCTGGGTCTCTGCCAGCGCTTGCGTCACCGCCGCCGCGATGCTGTCCAGTTTCACTGGGCTCTTGCCGCCGGTCCGCCGGGCGACCATCGCCTGCCCCGCCGCCAGATCGCGAGGGCCGATTTCCAGGCGCAGGGGCACTCCCTTGGCCTCCCATTCGAAGTATTTAGCGCCGGGTTTCACGTTGTCCCGCAGGTCGAGCTCGACCCTGATGCCTGCCTTGCTCAGAGCCGCTTTCACCTGATCCCCGACACCTGACACCTGGGACCGTTCTTGATCCGTCTTCCATATAGGGACGATCACCGCCTGTAGCGGCGCGAGTTTGGGCGGCGCGATCAGCCCATTGTCGTCGGAGTGCGTCATGATCAACCCGCCGATGAGGCGGGTCGAAACACCCCACGACGTGTTCCACACGTGCTCCAGCCCGCCGGCCGCCGTCTGGTACTGCACGCCGAACGCTGTGGCGAAGTTTTGGCCGAGGTTGTGGGACGTGCCGGCCTGGAGCGCCTTGTTGTCCTGCATCAGCGCTTCGATCGCGTACGTCCGGAGCGCGCCGGCGAACTTCTCGCTCTCGGTCTTTACGCCGGTGAGCACCGGCATCGCCATCCACTCTTCGGCGAACCGGCGGTAGATGCCCAGGATCAGCCGCGCCTCCGCCTCCGCCTCCTGCTCGGTAGCATGTGCGGTATGGCCCTCCTGCCACAGGAACTCGGTCGTGCGCAGGAACAGGCGAGTCCGCAGCTCCCAGCGGACAACGTTGCACCACTGGTTCAGGAGCAGCGGCAGGTCGCGGTAGCTCTGGATCCACTTGGCGAACATCGCGTAGATGATCGTCTCGGACGTGGGCCGAACCACGAGCGGCTCCTCCAACGCCGACGTCGGGTCCACGGCGACGGCTCCAGCCCCCGTCTTGCCCGTGGCTTTGAGCCGCGTGTGGGTCACCAGCGCGACTTCCTTGGCGAACCCTTCCACGTGCTCGGCCTCTTTGGCCAGGAAGCTCATCGGGATGAACACGGGGAAGTACGCGTTGCGGTGCCCCGTCGTGGCGAACATGTCGTCCAGGGCGCGCTGCATCAGCTCCCAGACGCGATAGCCGAGCGGACGAATGACCATGCAGCCCCGTACCGGCGAGTAATCCGCCAGCTCGGCCTGCATGATCACGTCGTTATACCACTCGCTGAAGTCCTGCGCGCGTGGGGTGATCCGCTGCGCTTGCGCCATTACCGGAAGATTCCCTTCCGCACCTTCGCCAGCGACACCCGGCGCTGCCGGCCGGTCTTCAAGTCGCGGACGATCGCGACCTTTGCCTTGCGCTCGTCGGGGCCAATGATGACCGCCCGGAGCGCCCCCCGCGCCGCCGCGAGCTCGAGCTGCTTGCGGATCGGCTGGTTCCGGAGCGCGTACTCCACTGCCAGCCCCCTGCCGCGGAGCTGCGCGGCAAGCTGCAGCACGGGGTCCACGTCCTCCCCGCCGACCGCTACTACAAAGGCGTCGAGCTGCGTCGGCGCCTCGGGCTCCTTCCCATGCTCCCGGAGGAGTTCGCCGAGGACGACGTCTCCCATACCAAACCCGACGCAGGGGAGATCGATGCCGGAGATCTGCTCGAGCAGGTCGTCGTAGCGGCCACCGCCGCAGATCGCGCGCAGCGACTGATGGACGTCGTAGAGCTCGAACACGATGCCCGTGTAGTAGGCGAGCCCCCGTACAATCCGGAAATCGACCTCGACGAATTGGTCCAGCCCCATCGCCTCGAGGCCACGGAGGGCCTGATTGAGCGGCTCGGCGTGAGGGGAGTCGAGCAATGCTCTGGTCAGGGCCTGGTCGTGAGTCCCAAGAGCGCCGAGGAAACCATAGATCGAGGCCAAGCGGTCTGCGCTCTCGCCCAGCGCCTTATGCAGGCGTGCCTCAGCCTCCGCCGGCGCGCGTGCCTGCCACTTGTCCAAGGCATCGAGTACCCCAGGCATTTCCTCATCAGAAACCCCGTGCCTCTGCCGCAACTCGGACGTGAGAATCCGGCGATCCGACAGGCGCAGACGGACGTGCTGGGGGCCGAGGTCGAAGGCCCGCATGACGTCCAGCGCCGCTGCCATGATCTCGGCATCGGCGGCGGGTGCGGACTCCCCGATGATGTCCATGTTGAGCTGGAAATGCTCCCGCAACCGGCCGCGTTGTTGCCGCTCGTAGCGGAACAATTGCGGGATCGAGAACCAGCGCATCGGCTTCTTCAGCGCTTGGGCCCGCGCTCCCACCATGCGCGCCAGCGTCGGCGTCATCTCCGGACGCAAGGCCACTGGCCGCCCCCCCTTGTCGGGGAACGCATACAGTTGTTGCACGATCTCCTCACCGCTCTTGTCCGTGTACAGCTCCTGCGACTCGAGCGGCGGGCCGTCGTACTCCTGGAAGCCGTAGCGCCGTGCCACCTCACGCCACGTCGCGAAGATGTAGTTCCGGAGGGCTAAGTCGTCAGGGTAAAAGTCGCGAAAGCCTGGGAGGGCTTGTCCTTGCATCGCAAGAATTTAGCCGACCGGCGCAAACCCCGGCAAGGCGGCGAGCGCGTCGCCGACGGTGTGGAACGAGCCGGTCACGAGCGTCGTCGCCGCGCCCTCCTGCACCAGCTCGAGCGCCCGGACAAAATCCGGCTCGAACACCACCGGTTGGCCAATCACGCGATCGTTGGTCCACCCACCGAGCTCCGCTTGCATCCAGCGTTGATGCCCCGGCACCGTGGGCGCCACCGTGAGCACCACCCGGTCCACTTCCGGCAGCAGCCGCGCCAGCATGGGGCGCCACTCCTTGTCGTTGCGGATGCCCACCAGGGCGTGAATCGGGCGCCTCGGGCCGTAGTCCCGCAACGCCGCGACCAGCACCTCGATCCCGTCGGGGTTATGGGCCACGTCGAAAATCCATCGGCCGCCGGCCCGGACGTCGAATCGCCCGGTGACGTGTGCCGCGGCGAAGCTGGCGGGCACGTCGTCTCCAGCGAGCCCGAACGGGGCCGGCAGGGCGTTGAGGGCCGCCAGCGCGACCCACGCGTTCGCCCACTGGTGCGGGCCGCGCAGCCCAAGCCGCGTCCCCGGTCGCGGAGCGCGGGCGGTGTGCACCAGGACGATCGGGTCCGCATCCCGCGCTTCCGCCTCGCGCATCAGGACCTCACGGATCTCCGGATCCCGCTCTCCGGTAATGAACGGTACGGCGGGCTTGGCGATGCCCGCCTTCTCCCGGGCGATGCCCCTGAGGTCGTGCCCGAGGTAGTCCGTGTGTTCCAGGGCGATCTTGGTGACGACGCTCGCCAGCGGCGTGATGACGTTCGTACTGTCCAGCCGCCCGCCCAGTCCCACCTCGACCACCGCGATGTCCACCCCACGAGCCGCCAGGTCCGCGAATGCGATCGCCGTGGTCGCCTCGAAGAAGCTGGCCTCCGTTCGCTCGATGTGGGGCCGGAGAATGGCGGTCCACTCGGCGAACGCGTCTTCGGAGATCGGTCGGTCGTTCACCGTCATACGCTCGCACACGGAGACGAGGTGCGGGGACGTATAGAGGCCGACCCGAAACCCCCGGCTCCGGAGCTCCGCGGCGATGAAGGCGCAGGTAGACCCCTTGCCGTTGGTCCCGCCGACGTGGACGGATGGAAACTGGCGCTCCGGATGACCGAGCGCGTCGAGCAGCGCCTCGGTGGGTCCGAGGCTCCACTTGATGCGGCCGGCTTGTCGGGGAAAGAGAAAACGGCAGGCGTCCGCGAAGGACAACCGGTTCAGTCGGCGGCCTCCGCCGGCCGGCGGCCGGCCATGTGGCGCAGCAATTGGGCCGTCGTGTCGCGGAGCTCGCTGCGGGGCACGACTGCATCCACCATGCCGTGCTCCAGCAGGAACTCGGCTGTTTGGAACCCCTCCGGCAAGTCCTGGCCGATCGTTTGTTTGATCACCCGCGGTCCCGCGAACCCGATCACCGCCCCCGGCTCGGCCAGGATCACGTCGCCCTGCATGGCGTAGGACGCCGAGACGCCCCCGGTGGTCGGGTTGGTCAGAATCGAGACGAAGGGGATCCGCTCGGAGGCCAGCTCGGCCAGGACGCCGGACGTCTTGGCCATCTGCATCAGTGACAGCACCCCCTCCTGCATCCGGGCCCCACCCGAGGCCGAGGCGATCACCAGGGGGATACGCTTGTCGATCGAGCGCCGCGTCAACCGGGCGATCTTTTCGCCCACCACCGACCCCATCGAGCCGCCCATGAAGCTGAAATCCATGACCCCCAGGTCCACCGGCATACCGTGGAGCCTGGCGTAGCCGGTGCGGATCGCCTCCAATGGGCCCGCCTTCTTCACCGCCAGCTTGAGCCGTTCGGGGTAGCTCTCGAACTTGAGGGGGTCCACCGACTTGAGCCTGGCGTCCACCTCATGCCAGGAGCCCTCATCCACCAGGAGGTCGATGTACTCCTGAGCGGAGATGCGGCGGTGATAACCGCAATTGGGGCAGACATTGAGGGCCCGGACGAATCGCTCTTTAATGTCGATGTGCCCGCACTGGTCGCATTTCTCCCAGGCATCGGCTGGGATCTCCAGCTTGACCCGTTCGGACGTGCGCGGCTTGCGTTCTTTTTTAAACCAGGCCATTCGGGCGGTGGAGGGGATCGGGAAGGGCACAATTTGGGAGTGGCCTGGGGGATACGCCAGTCCCGAGCGCGTAACCCATTGTCAAAGCTCAGTGTACCCGCTCTGGCGGGACTCCCAGGCGACGCGCAGCGCCATCCCCACTCCTATCGAGCACGTCAGCAAGAACGAGCCCCCATAGGAAAAGAACGGCAGGGGGATTCCGGTGATGGGGAGGAGATTGACCGTCATCCCGATGTTCTCGACGATGTGAGTGAACAGCAGGCCCGCGATGCCGAAGACGCATAGGCTGGAGTAGGGATCCGTGGCCCGGCGGGCGATACGCAGCAGGACGAGCAACAGCGCCATGAACAGCGCCAAGGCGACGACCACCCCGACGAAGCCCAGTTCCTCTCCCACCACCGAGAAGATGAAGTCGGTGTGTTGAGCGGGGAGGAAGGCGAGCCGCTTCTGGCTGCCCAGGGTGAACCCCTCCCCGAGGAAGCCCCCTGACCCCACAGCCACCTTGGACTGGATCACGTGCCAGCCGGTGGCACGAGGGTCGACTTCCGGGTTGAGGAATGCGAGCAGGCGATTCTGCTGATACGGGGCGAGATGACGCCAGAACGGGAGGGCCACGACCCCCATCAGCACATTGGCCATCATGACGGTCAAGCCTTCCCAGACATAGGGCCGCCACCACAGCAGCAAGGCGAACAGCAGGACGATCCAGGCCCCCCAGGCGATGGTCGAGAACGCCAGGATCAAGCCGATGGCGGGCGACGCGAGGAGGACCAGCAACTGGGGCTTGGTCCCGGCCCAGAAGAGCATCGCGAACAGGATCGTCACGAACACGATGGCGCTCCCCAGATCGGGCTGCAGCATGACCAACACGAACGGGATCCCGAGGATGACCCCGGGATAGAGCAGCTCCCGCAGGGTGGCGGGTGGCTCCCGACGGTCGGCGAGCCAGCGCGCCAGCATCAGGATGAGGGCAAGCTTGCCGAGCTCGGAGGGCTGGCCCAAGCGGTGGCCGGCGATGGTGATCCAGGACTTGCTCCCCGCGGCGGTTCCCGCCCCCGTGCCGATGACCAGGGTGACCATGAGCAGCAGCACCACCGCCGCGTACACGTAGGGGGACGCCCACTCGAGCAGTCGCGGCGAGGTACGGAACATCAGGGTGGCAGCGAGGGCGCCCACGGCGAGCCAGAGAACCTGCCGGATCCAGATAGTGGCGACGCCGGTGGGGACCTCGGTCTGTCCCGCCGAATACAGTGTGGCGAGGCCGTACGCCGCGAGCGCCAGCGTGACCCCGAGGGCCGGCTTATCGATTTCGCGGAGTCGGGAGAACACGGGTCGTGTCTCTGCGCGTGGTGTCTCGCGGGAGCGTGTCGCGCGGGCCACTGTCGGGCACCGCGCTGGGGAGCACCTGCACGGTGAGGGGCGCGGTGTCCGACGGCAGCACCATCCGGACGGCGGACGCGGCCGTGGTATCCGCACCCAGGTAGCGCGCAATCACCCGGGCGACGAGGGGCGCCACGTACGGCCCCTCTCGGGCGAACTCGATGACCGCGCCTACGACGATCCGCGGTTTGTCGGCCGGCGCGAACCCGATGAACCACCCGTGGTTCGGGCCGTGGGGGTTCTGCGCCGTGCCGGTCTTGCCCGCGATGGTGATCGCTTCCTGGCGGGCGCCGCGGGCCGTGCCCCGCTCCACTACGGCGATCATCGCCCGACGCAGGCCGGCGAGTTGCTCATCGGAGAGCTCCAGGCTGACGTCGGACGGGATGCTCGGGTGCACCAGGTAGGGGGTGTGCTCGCGCCCGTCGCTGGCGAGCATCTGGTAGAGCCGCACCATGCTGATCAGCGTCTGCGCGTTTTCGCCCTGGCCGATGGCGAGGTTGAGGGTGACGGCGGAGGTCCAGTGCCGCGCCCCGTAGATGCGATCGTAATAATCGGTGCCCGTCGGGAACTCGGGTGGGATCTCGCCCGGCAGGTCGACGCCGGTCCGGCCCCGAAAGCCCCAGGCGTTGGCGTCCTCGAGCAAGGAGGTGAGGCCGAGCTTGAGGCCCAGCTGATAGAAGAACACGTCGCAGCTCTGGGCGATCGCCTCCTGGAGCGTGAGATCGCCGTGCCCCTTCGCCTCCCAGCAGCGGAAGAAGCGGTTGCCGTACTGCAGCCCGCCGCGACAGGGGATCGGCATGTGACTGTGCATCGTGACGATGCCGCGCCGCAGCGCCATCGCCGCGAGGGCCAGTTTCCACGTCGAGCCGGGCGGGTAGCGCGCCTGGATGGCGCGGTCGAAGAACGGATGCGCCTCGTTCTCACTCAGCGTGCGCCAGTAGTCCGGCGCCACGCCACCCACGAACCGGTTCGGGTCGTATCCCGGTGCGCTGTAGAGCGCGAGGATCTCCCCGGTGTTCGGATCCATGGCCACCACCGCGCCCCGCTGGCCGGCGGGGAAGATCCGCGCCACGTAGCGCTGGAGGTCCAGGTCGATCGAGGTGCGCAGCGGCGCGCCTGCCACCGGCGGCAAGGTGGGAGAAGCCCCGTGGTCGCGCACCACATGCCCCAGGGCGCTCACTTCCACGAAGCGGAGGCCGTCGGCGCCGCGCAACGAGTCGTCGTATTCGCGCTCCAGGCCGTCCTGGCCGACGAGCGAACCGAGCCCGAGCGCCGAATAGCGCCGCTGCGCGAGCTCCTGCTCGGTGATTTCGCCGACGTAACCGATCAGGTGCGCGACGCTCGCGCTGTCCGGGTAGTGCCGCTTGGGCTCCGTCTGGATCACCAAGCCCGGGATGAGCAGGCGCCGCTCTTCCAGGGTGGACACGACCTTGAACGGCGCGTCGGCGAGCACGAGTGCCGGCTGGTAGGGCGCCCGTACGTAGCGTACCAGAACGCGGGCAATAGCGGCGCTGTCGAGCTTCACGATCGGAGCGATACGCCACAAGGTGGCGCGCATCGCGGCGGTGTCGGCCGGCAGCAGGGACACCGTGTAGCCGGGTACGTTTTCAGCCAAGATCGCGCCGCGGCGGTCGGTGATCACGCCACGCGGCGCCGGCAGGGTGATCGCCTTGAGCCGGTTGGTCCGCGCCTTCAGCTGATACCGATTGTGCTCCAGGATCTGGGCGCGGAAGAACCCCAGCACGATCACGCCCATCGTGCCCCACACGATCCCGCGCGCGACGCGCAGCCGACGATCCATGCGGAAGGGATGGAACGCCGTCATGTCTCGCTCAACCGGATCGCGAGCCAGCGACCGAACAGCCACAGCACGGCCACCCCCGCGACCGCGGTCGTGAGGCTCTGCAGGGGTGACCACACGAGCAGCTCCCAGCCCAACTGCGTGCCCTTCAGCTTGCCCGACGCCAGCGCCACCACGAGGTTGCGGAACCACGTTCCCGCGAAGAACAGGCACCCGTTGACGAACAGGTTCTCGGCGAAGAACACGGCCTTGCCCCAGGCGGAGAGGTAGCCAACGAGCGTGTGGGCGAGGGCTCCGGCCCCGAAACTGGCCGGCGTGAGGGCGTCACGCAGCAGCCCGACCAGGAACCCCGCCGCGGCGCTGCGGCCGGGCTGCGCGCGGATCGTGTAGATGAGGAGCGCGAGGAGCAGGAAGTCGGGCGCGGTGCGCTCATCCCCCAGACGGCTGCGCACCGAGAACTGCAGCGCCACCAGGATCGCCAGGATCACCCAGAACCGATACTTGTCGCTGCGTCTCACGGCGCTTCCGGCCCCGGCGGAAAGGCGCCTTGGGCATCCGGCCGGCTGCCGGCCCCGCCCAGGATCATCACATGTGTGACCGCGGCGGGCTGGACGGCGGGCCGTACCAGATAGGTCCGCTCCCAGCGTTCTGTCTCGGGGGCGACCCCGATCACGGTGCCGAGCGGAATCCCGCGGGGGAACACGCCTCCCAGGCCGGAGGTGAGGATCACCGTCCCCACCGGGATGGCTTGCAGGTACGGCACGCCGCGCAGCTCCAGCAGCCACACCCCGGGGCCCTCGGTGCCGCGCGGCGCCACGATGCCGTACACACTGCCATCAGCCGCCATGGCACTGGCCCGGAACTCCGGGTGGGCCCAGGTGATGACCACGCTCGTCTGCGCGTCCACCGCGAAGACGATCCCCACGAGGCCTGCGGGACTCACGACGGCGGCAAGCGGGCGGACCCCTTGGCGACGGCCGGCGGAGACGTCGAGCGTGAGCGGGTCGGTGGGAGCGGCCTGGTGGAGGACCTCGGCGGGGGTATACCCGGTGCCGAGTCGCTGCCCCAAACCGAGGAGGGCCCGCAGGCGCGTGTTCTCGTTGCGCAACTCCGGCAGAAACGTCGCCGCGAGGGCGGCGGAGTCGCGCTGGGCGACGACCTGCTCGAAGCGGCTCTGCGAGGTCCGCAGCAGCTCCGACTGCTGCTGCAGCTGCAGGAACGGCGCGAGGACCGTCTGGCGCAGCGCGGCGGCGACGGGGTCGCGCCAGGCGGGCGGCAGGCTCATCGCCGCGAGCGACAACGCGACGCACCCGAGGAAGAGCAAGGTGTCCGCCCGCGACGCGTACCGATCCGCTCCGAGCGCCATCGCGGCTACGTGGTCAGGACGTTGCGGTATTTCTCCGGATCATCGAGGATCCGGCCGGTCCCGCGGACCACGCAGGTCATCGGGTCCTCGTCGAGATGGATCGGCAGGCCGGTCTCCTGCTGCAGGAGCACGTCGAGCCCGCGGATCAACGCGCCGCCCCCGGTCATCACGATGCCGCGGTCGACGATATCGCTCGCGAGCTCGGGCGGCGTGATTTCCAGGGCGCGCCGCACCGCGTCCACGATCTGCTGGATCGGCTCCTGAACCGCCTCCCGGATCTCGCTCGAGTGGACGCGCACGATCTTGGGAATCCCCGACACGAGGTCGCGCCCCTTCACCTCCATCTCCCGCTCCTCGCCCACCGGCGCCGCGGAGCCGATCTGGATCTTGATCTGCTCGGCCGTCGGCTCGCCGATGAGGAGGTTGTAGTTCTTGCGCATGAACTGCACGATCGCTTGATCGAGCTCGTCGCCACCCGTGCGGATCGACGTGTCGGACACGATCCCGGAGAGCGCGATCACCGCGATCTCGGTCGTGCCGCCCCCGATGTCGATCACCATGTTCCCGGTCGGCGTCTCGACGGGGAGCCCCACGCCGATGGCGGCCGCCATCGGCTCGGCCACCATGTAGACCTCTTTGGCCCCCGCCGACTGCGCCGAATCCCGCACCGCCCGCTTCTCCACCTCGGTGATGCCGCTCGGCACGCAGACGATGACCTTCGGCTTGACGCGGAACAGATGGCGGTCGATGATCGTCTTGAGGAAGAAGCGCAGCATCTTCTCGGTCACGTCGAAGTCGGCGATGACGCCGTCCTTCAGGGGTCGCACCGCCAGAATGCCGTCGGGCGTCCGTCCCAACATGCGCTTCGCTTCCAGCCCGATGCCCTTGATCTTGCCGGTGGCTTTTTCGATCGCCACCACCGAGGGCTCGTTGAGCACGATGCCTTCACCGCGGACGTAGACGAGCGTATTGGCGGTGCCGAGATCCACAGCGATCTCGTTCGCAGGACTCCAGGCACCGATTCGCCAATTCGGCCAGCGTAGTGGCACGTGTCGTCAGGTGAAAGAGTGGGGCGGGCGCAGCACGGGCGACTCAACCTAATGAAAAGCCGAACCCCTAACAAGCCGGATGGCGCGCCCGCCTTACTGCCGGCACTGCGCGTGTGGATCCGCGGGCCGGGGTCCGTCGAGCGCCGGCCGGTGGTCGAGATCGGCCACCGCCCGGGCAAAGTCCCGCACCAGCGTCGTCACCCGCGCCAGGGCCTGATAATCGATGTACTGTGGCTCGTCCGTCACCTGGTGATAGTCGGCGTGCTCCCCCCGCGACAGGGAGACCGAGGGGATGCCGTAGCGGGCGTAGCTGTAGTGGTCCGCGCGACAGTAGTACTGCAGCGGGTGACCTGGCACGTCGAATTCATAGTTGAACAAGAACGGCGCCGGCTGCCCGGCGTTCACGCGCTCCAACAGCTCGCCGAACTCCCGGGAGAGCCGTTTCGCCCCGACCACCTCGAGGTAGGCCGGTCCCCCCTTGGGAAGGTCCGTGGCGCCACCGCGCCCGATCATGTCCATGTCGATCTCGGCAACCAGCGAATCTTGAGGTACGGTCGGGTGGTCCGTGAACCACGCGGAGCCCAGCAGCCCCCGCTCCTCCGCCGCATGGGACACCAGGAGGATGGATCGCCGTGGACGCGCCCCCGACAGCGCGCGGGCGATCGCCACGAGGCCGACCGTCCCCGATCCGTCGTCGTCCGCGCCGTTGAAGACAGAGTCGGGCCGGGAAGGCCGAAGGCCGCGCAGGCTGTCCCGGATGGCCGCGATGCGGGCGGCCTCGGCGGGCGTCGCCGGACGCATCGGGGAATCGGCCCCCATCGGGCGCACCACCCGATTGTACGCGAAGGTCGAGTCGTGGTCCACCGGACGCCCTGTGAAGCCGACGTGGTCGTGGTGGGCGCTGATCGCGACGTACGAATGGCGCATAGTCGGGTCGCTCCCGGGCAGGACAGCGATCACGTTGCGGGCGGCAAAGGCGAGCGGCGCCCGCGCGTAGCGCACTCCGCCTGTGAGCGGGCCCCCGAGTGCGCTCACCGCGGCGGCAGCGGGGTCGACGCCGAGCAGCGCGCGCGCAGCGGCGACCGTCGTCAGGAGCAACGGGCGGAAGCCCGGCGGAGCGGGAATCACCGTGTCAGTCGTGATCCTGCCGGCCAGCAGCTGCGGGATGAGATCCGGCGCGACCCGGTCCAGCGCCGGGATCCCCACCCCCTTGCACGCCCGATAGATCGGCGATTGCCGCAGCCGCGCCAGCAACGACCCGAGGCTCCGGAGGTCGCGCATGGAATCTGGCACGCTGAGCACGAGCAGCCGGCCGAGCGCGGCGACCGAATCGATCCAGGAATCCGGGCGATCGAGCGAGCCCGCGAACACCGCGCGCACGCCATCGAGGGACCAGGACACCGGTGAGCCGAGCGGCACCACGTCCCGCCCGATCGCGAAGGCCAGCGTGGCGGTGCGGATGTGAGTAGCGGTGTCCGCAAAGACACGCTGGAAGGGAATGACCTGAAAGTAGGTCCCGCCCTCCCCTGCGGGCTGGAGGCCGGCGCTGCGGAACTGGGCCGCAACCCACTCCTGGGCCTTCCAGTCGCCGAGCTCGCCGGTCTGGCGACCGCCCATCGAGTCCGCGGCGAGCGCGAACAGATGAACACGCAACGACTCGGGACTCACCGCCGGGAGGAGGGACTGCGCTCGAGCAAGGGTCGGGAGCGAGAGAGTGAGGGTGAGAAGCAGCGCTTTGCGGATCACGCTAACTCCGCTAGGGTGAGAGCCAACCACGGCCAGGACTCCAAACCTACCGGGACGCGTAACTGCAAACAAGCTCGAAGCTTGACGTCATTCCCGGCGGACACTAGGCTTCCGCGCATGCCGCCAACCCGGGCCAGTGAAGTGGCCGTCGTGGATCTCACCAGCTGCGACCGCTGTGGCCTCTGCCTGCCGCTGTGCCCTCCGGAGGCGATCCACCTCGACCTGAACGATCTGGTGATCGATCGGGGGACGTGCACCGGGTGCCGCAAGTGCATCGCTCCCTGCCCGGTGGGAGCCCTCGCTATGGTGGCCGCCTGATGCAGGACCTCGACGTCCTCGTGGTCGGCGCAGGCCCCGGGGGGGCGGTGGCGGCATCGGAGGCCAAACAAGCGGCCCCCGAGCTCGATGTCTTGCTGATCGAGCGGGACCGGGCAGTCGGCGCCCCCGTACGCTGCGCGGAGGGGGTGGGCGACGCAGGGTTGCGGGAGTTCGCGGACCCGGAAGGGGCGCCCTGGGTCGCCCGTAAGATCACGCGGGTGATCTTCGTCGCCCCCGACGAGACCGAAGTGAGAGTGGCCGAGCACGACGTGGGCTGGATCCTCGACCGCACGCGGTTCGACGCGCACCTCGCCGCGCAGGCCGTCGCCGCCGGCGCCGACCTCCGCGTCGGCATCGAGGCGACGGGGATGCAACGCTGTCCCGACGGCCGCTGGCACGTGCGGCTGCACGGGGCCGGCGCCGAGGAGACCGTCCGCGCTCGGGTCGTCATCGGCGCAGACGGGGTGGAGGCGATGGTGGGCCGGTGGGCAGGGCTCGACACCCGGGTGCCGGCCCGCGATATGGAGTCCTGCGCCCAGTACGTAGTCCAGGGCATCGACGCCGACCCCGACGCGATCTACATCCAGTGGGGCGAGCGCGTAGCGCCGGGCGGCTACGCCTGGGTGTTCCCCAAAGGCCTCGGAGTCGCAAACGTCGGGCTCGGCCTGGTGGCGCTGAAAAGCGACGGCCGCAACGCGCGGGAGTACCTGGATGAATGGATCGCCAGGCGTTACCCCCGCGCGGCGCGTGTCGGCTACACGGTGGGCGGCGTCATCCTCCACACCACCGTCAAGAAGACCTATGCCGACGGCGTGCTCCTCGTTGGAGACGCGGCGCATATGATCAATCCGCTCTCAGGCGGCGGCATCGTCAACGCTATGAAAGCAGGACGCCTCGCCGGCCGCACCGCCGCCGCCGCCATCCGCGAAGGAGATACCAGCGAGCACCGTCTGGCACCCTACCACCGCGCTTGGATGGAACTCCTGGGCGAGGATCACCTCAAGTACTATCGCATCAAGCAGGCCCTCGAGCCTCTCAAGGACGACTTCTTCAACGGGCTCGCGCGCACCATGAACCGGATTCCGCAGGAGAAGCGCACCTTGGGCCGGATCTTCGCCCACGCGTTGGTGAGACACCCGCAGCTGATTCCGGTGGCGGCGAGATTCTTCTTGTGAGCCATCGGCTATCAGCGTTCAGCCATCAGTCACTGACGGCTGAAGGCTGCAGGCTGACGGCCCGTCACGCCCGGGGAGTAGAGCGCAATGTTGAGTATTGACTTACGCGGCAAGCGAGCCCTCGTCGCAGGCGTGGCCGACGACGCCGGCTACGGGTTTGCCATCGCCAAGGCGCTGGCCCAGGCCGGCGCGACGGTGTGCACCGGCACCTGGCCGCCGGCGCTGAACATCTTCCTGAACCTGCTCGAGCGCGGCAAAATCGACGACGCTCGGTCACTGGCGGACGGCTCGCTACTCACGTTTGAGAAGATCTACCCGCTGGACGCGGCCTATGACACCCTCGTCGACGCCCCCGAGGAGATTCGCGCCAATAAACGTTACAAGGACGTGGGGGATTTCTCGGTGGCAGGATTGCGCCAGCGCCTGGTGCAGGATTTCGGGGACACCCCGCTCGATATCGTCGTCCATTCGCTCGCCAATGGCCCCGAAGTGAAAAAACCGCTGCTCGATACCAGCCGCCCCGGGTATCTCGCCGCGGTGAGCGTGAGCGCCTACTCTCTCGTGTCGATGGTGGCCCGCCTGGGCCCTTTGATGCGATCCGGCGGCGCCTTCATCTCGCTCACCTACATGGCGAGCGAGCGCGTCGTCCCCGGCTACGGAGGCGGCATGTCGTCAGCCAAGGCGGCCTTGGAGAGCGATACGCGAACCCTGGCCTACGAGGCGGGCCGCAAGTTCGGCATCCGGGTCAACACGATCTCCGCCGGACCGCTCGCTTCCCGCGCCGCGAGCGCGATCGGCGGCATCGACAAGATGGTGAAGTACTACGCCGCCAACGCCCCCCTGGCCCAGGAGCTGGTCGCGAATGAGGTCGCGATGGCGGCCGCATTCCTGCTCAGCCCGCTGGCGAGCGGCATCACGGGCTCGACGATCTACGTGGACAAAGGCTACCACGCCATGGGGATGGCGGTCGCAGTGGGAGAGGGGCTCGGAGGGTAAGCGGTGAGCGGTGCGCGGTACTGCTTTCCCGCCCACTGCTCACCGCGCACCGCTCACCAGTCTCTTCAGGACGCTTGACCCCACTGAGCACCGGTTGGCGGCACCGGCGACGAGCCGCCCCAGAGTGCTGAGCGGGTCGTTCCGCAGCCCAAAGGGCACGTCTCCCAGGTCCCACATGTAGACAGGGACCCTCGCCACATGCAACAGGTTCCCCCTGGTTCCCCGCACACCGCCGAACCCCATCTCGTATCCCACGGCCCGGGCCAGCCGGAGCACCCGGGCGTCCACTGCGCCGAACGGATACGCGACCGCGCGAGCCGCACCGGCCCCCAGTCGACTCCTCAGGGTCTCTCGCGAGCTCCCCAGCTCCTGCACGACTGCGGCGTCCGAGAGCCAGGTGAGCCGCGCGTGGCTCGCCCCGTGGGAAGCGAAAGAGAAGCCCCGGGCCTGCCAGCGCTCGATGGCGTGCCAATCCAGGTGACGCAGCCGGTGCCACGTGTAGCGCACATCCCAGGTGTTGGCGCGGCCGACAAAATCCGTCACGACAAACGTCGTGGCCGTGAACCCGAGGCCCGCCAGCAGCGGGTAGGCATGCTCGGTCAGGTCGGAGTAGCCGTCGTCGAAGGTCAACAAGAATGCGGATTGCGGATTGCGGAGTGCGGAGTGGCGGGCCTGGAGTGCTTCCCCGAACTCATCGAGCGTCAGCGTCCACCAACCCGACCTGGCGAGCGCCGTCATCTGGCGCTCGAACACCGACCGGGCGACGCGGGTCACACCGAGCTCGAGCGGACCGCCCACGCGGTGATAGCAGAGCACGGGTGGGCAGGATCGCCCATTCCCGGTTCCCCATCCCCCATTCCCCATTCGTTCTAGACCAGTGCCCTGGGATCCACCAGCGGCAGCCCGAAGGCCTCCGCGACGCCTGGGTAGACCACCTTGCCCTCGATCACGTTGAGCCCGAGGAACAGCGCGGGTTCCTCTTTGCAGGCGCGTTTCCAGCCCAGTCTGCCGAGCCGCTTGGCATAGGGGAACGTGGCGTTGGTGAGCGCCAGGGTCGAGGTTCGCGGCAGGCCCCCGGGCATGTTGGCGACGGCGTAGTGAATGATACCGTCCACGATGTAAGTGGGGTTCTCATGGGTCGTAGGTTTGATCGTCTCGATGCAGCCGCCCTGGTCCACGGCCACGTCCACGATCACCGATCCCGGCTTCATGAGCTTCAGGTCGGCGCGCTTCACCAGATTGGGCGCTTTGGCCCCCGGGAGCAAAACTGCGCCGATCACCAGATCGGCCTTCCGGAGCTGGTCGAGGATGTTGTGGCGATTCGAATAGAGCAGGTCCACGTTGGGCGGCAGGACGTCGGAGAGATAGCGCAGGCGATCGAGCGAGATGTCGAGCAGGGTCACGTGCGCGCCCAAGCCCGCGGCCATCTTGGCGGCATTCGTGCCGACCACACCGCCACCGATGATCAGCACCTCCGCTGGCAGCACACCCGGGACGCCGCCCAGCAGGATGCCGCTGCCACCGAACACTTTCTCCAGGTACTTGGCGCCCTCCTGCACCGCCATGCGGCCGGCGACCTCACTCATCGGTGTGAGCAGGGGCAGCTCACCGCTCGCCAGCTGCACGGTCTCATAGGCGATGGCGATGGCGCCCGACTTGATCACTGCCCGGGTGAGGGGCTCGGAAGCGGCGAAGTGGAAGTACGTGAAGATCACTTGGCCCTTGCGCAGACACGGCCATTCCGACTCGACCGGCTCCTTCACCTTCAGAATCATCTCGCCTTTGGCCCAGACCGCGTCAGCCCGCGGCACGATCGTCGCTCCGGCCGACTCGTAGGCGGCGTCGGCGAAGCCACTGCCAAGGCCGGCTCCCTGCTCTACCAGCACCGCATGCCCATCGCCGGCGAGCGACTCGGCCCCGGCCGGCACCAGCGCCACCCGGTTCTCATTGGTCTTGATTTCCTTCGGGACTCCGACGATCATGCCGGCCCCTCCCCGCCCCCCTTCCCCGGCCCGGCCCCCGTGGCCGCCTGCGGCCCGAGCCAGACGGTTGTCTGGCGCTCGGGAGCCAGGAATTCCGCAGCCACGGCCGCGAGGTCGTCGGCGCCGAGCGATGTGATCGCCGCGACCAGGTCGTCCAGGCTGTGGAACGGCTCGCCGTGGACGGCGAGGCTCGCCAAACGATACATCCGCGCCGTGGGACTCTCCAGGGACAGCACCAGCTGCCCGGCCGTCTGCTGTTTGGCCTCCTGCAGCGCCGCGCCCTGCAGCCCCTCCCGGGCGAGCGTCGCGTACTCGTCGCGGATCGCGGCCACTGCCTGTGCCGCCGTCGCCGGCTGCGTCCCCACGTATGTGCCGACGACCCCCACCTGCCGGAAGAAGGACGAGAAGGAATAGATCGCGTAGGCGAGCCCCAGCTCCTCGCGGATGCGCTGGAACAGCCGGCTCGACATGCCGCCGCCCAGCAGATTGGACAACACCATCAGCGCGTACTTGCGCCGATCCGCGAACGGCACCGCGTCGGTGGCGACGACGATATGGGTCTGCATCGTATCCTTGGCGAACCGCGCCTCGCGCCCCCGTTCGGCGGGGCGCGCGGTCAGGTTGGGCGGCGGGCCTTCCCCCGTTCCCTGCCCGGCTCGCCCGTCGGCAAACCACCCTTCGGTCGCCAGCAGCTCGAGCAACCGGGTGTGCTCCAGGTTGCCCGCCGCCGCGATGACGCAGTTGCCTGGATAGTAGGCCCGCCCGTGGAGCCGCCGCAGATCGTCGGTCGAAAGGGCGCTCACCGTTTCCCGCGTGCCGAGAATGGAGAAGCCGTACGGGTGCTCCGGCCACAACGCCTGCGATGAGAGGTCGAAGACCAAGTCGTCGGGGGTGTCTTCGACGGTGCTGATCTCCTCGAGGACGACGTTGCGCTCGAGCCTGAGGTCGGCCTCGCGGAGCACCGGGTGGCGCACGATGTCGGTGAGCACGTCCACCGCGCGCGGCAAGTCCGCGTCGAGGACCCGCGCCTGGAACGCGGTGGTGTCGCGGGAGGTGTAGGCATCGAGCGAGCCGCCCCGCGCTTCCAGCTCGAGCGCGATCTGCTGGGCGGTGCGCCGCTCGGTCCCCTTGAAGACCATGTGCTCGAGCAGGTGCGAGACGCCCATTTTGGGGCGGGGCTCGTGGGCGCTGGCCGTGCGGACCCAGATGCCCAGGGCCGCCGAGCGCACATGGGCGACCCGCTCGGTCAGGACGGTGACGCCGTTCGGGGCGGTGGTCTGGGTGGTGTACTGGTCGAGCAGGACGGTGTCCATCGTCCGGCTACCGCTTCTCGAGCAGCGCCTTCCGGGACAACCGCATCCGGCCGCGCTCATCGACCTCGAGGAGCTTCACCTGGACATGATCCCCCTTCTTGACCACGTCCTCGGTGCGTTCGGTGCGACCGTGTTGCAGCTCGGAGATGTGCAGGAGTCCTTCCACGCCCGGGAGGATCTCGACGAAGGCCCCGAAGGCGGTCGTGCTCTTCACGACCCCCTCGTAGACCTTGCCGACCTCGGGGGTCTGGATCATCCCGGCGATGATGTCGCGCGCCCGTTCGCCCCCTTCGCCCACCGCGGAGATCGTCACGAGACCGTTGTCGTCCACGTTGATCTCGGCGCCGGTCTGCTCCTGGATGCTGCGGATGATCTTCCCCTTGGGCCCAATGAGGTCACCGATCTTGGCGACGGGGATCTGGACCGTGATGATGCGCGGCGCGTACTTGGACAGCTGCGATCGTGGTTGCGGGATCGCCTTGTCCATGATGTCGAGGATGTGCAGCCGGGCTGCCTTGGCCTTCTCCAACGCCTCCCCGATGATGCGCGAACCGAGTCCTTCGATCTTGATGTCCATCTGGATCGAGGTCACGCCGGCCCGCGTTCCGGCGACCTTGAAATCCATATCCCCCAGATGATCCTCGGTGCCCAGGATGTCGGTGAGCACCGCCACTCGGTCCCCTTCCTTAATGAGCCCCATGGCTACGCCGGCGCAGGCGGCCGTCATCGGCACGCCGGCATCGAACAGGGCCAGCGAGCCGCCGCAGACCGTCGCCATCGACGATGAGCCGTTCGACTCGAGGATATCGGACACGATGCGGATGGTGTACGGGAACTGCTCGTAGGGCGGGAGCAGGGCCTGCAGCGCCCGCTCGGCCAGCGCCCCGTGGCCCACCTCGCGCCGCGACGTGCCCCGGATCGGCTTGACCTCGCCCGTCGAGAACGGCGGGAAGTTGTAGTGCAGCATGAACGACTTCGTGACTTCCTGGGCCACGTCGATCGAGTCGATCCGCTGCTCGTCGCTCACCGTTCCCAGGGTCACCGACACCAGCGCCTGGGTCTGGCCACGCGTGAACAGCGCCGACCCGTGCGTGCGCGGCAGCACCCCCACCTCGGAGCTGATCGCCCGCACCGTGTCGAGGTCGCGCCCATCCACGCGCTCGCCGCGCGCGAGCACCTGCTCACGCATCGTGCGGTACTCAATCGCCTCTATGGCGGTCGCCACGTCCTTGACATTCTCAGGGAATTCGGCCGCGAGCTGCTCCTGGATGGTCGCCTTCAGCGCCGCGAGCGCCTGGGCCCGCTCTGCCTTCTCCGGTAGGTTCAGCGCCTCGGCCACCCGCGGCTCGGCGAGCGCCTTCACCCGCGCCGTGAGCTCCGCCGGCGCCTCGGCGGCCGTCCACTCCATCTTCGGCTGCCGCATGTCGGCGATCAACTCCTCCTCGGCGTCGAGCAGCTCGCGGATGCCTTTCTGGGCGACCTCGAGTCCGTGCGCGATCTCCGCCTCGGTCAGCTCGAGTGCCCCGCCCTCCACCATGACGATCGAGTCGCGCGAGCCGGACACCACCATGTCGACGTCGCTGAACTCGAGCTGCTGGAAGGTGGGGTTGAGGATCCACGCGCCTTCCACACGGCCCACCCGCACGGCGGCGATCGGACCGGTCCACGGCACCTTCGACATCGACAGCGCCGCGGACGCCGCCGTCACGCCGAGGACATCGGCGTCGTTCTCCTGGTCGGCCGACAGAACGTAAATGAACACCTGGACTTCGTTCTTGAATCCCTCGGGAAAGAGCGGGCGAATGGATCGGTCCGTCACCCGCGCCGCGAGGATCTCCTCGTCGGAGGGGCGACCTTCCCGCTTGAGAAAGCCGCCGGGAATCTTCCCGGCGGCGTAGCTCTTCTCACGATACTCGACGGTGAGAGGGAAGAACGGCAGGGTGCTGAGGGTGTCGGAGACCGTGACCGTCGCCAGCACCACGGTGTCGCCGTACTGGACCAGGCAGGCCCCGGCTGCCTGCTTGGCGAGTCGGCCCGATTCGACCTTCAGGGCCCGGCCCGCGAAAGTGCGTTCGACGTGCTTCACTCTGCTGCCTGTCTAGAGCACAGGAAAACACGCCGAGCGCCCCGGTGCTCTTCCCGGGGCGCCCCGCGCGACGCCTTGATCATCTAGTGGCGGAGTCCCAGCTCGTCGAGGAGCTGCCGATACCGTGCCAGGTCGGTCCGCTTCAGATACTCCAGCAGGCGGCGGCGCTGGCTCACCATCTTCAGCAAGCCCCGCTGCCCGTGGTAGTCCTTGGCGTGCACCCGGAAGTGATCGGTGAGGCTGTTGATCCGCTCGGTGAGCAGCGCGATCTGGACCGGCGTGGAGCCGGTGTCCTTGTCGTGCTGCCCGTACTTCCGAACCGGCGTCGTCTTGTCGTACATGATCCCGAGTTCCCTAATCGTTAGTCGCGGCGTAAGTTAGAGGCACCCCAACCCTTTGTAAAGCCCATTCGTGACCCACGCCCCTACGGATCTCGTCGGCCAGTCGCTTGGCCCCTACGTGCTGGAACGGCTCCTCGGCCAGGGCGGCTTCGCCTGGGTGTTCGTTGGCCGTGAGGCCGACGGCACACCGGTGGCGGTGAAAGTGCTGAAACCGCGCTACGCCGGCGATCCGCAGTTCGAGTCGCGGTTCCGCAACGAGGCTGAGACGGCCGCGTACCTGCAGCACGCGAACATCATTCACATCCGCTCCGTCGGCAAAAGCGGCGGGAACGTGTATTTCGCGATGGATCTCTGTGCCGACAGCCTGGGCGCGCGCATCGCCCGCGAAGGCCCACTCCCTGAAGCCGACATCGTTCGTCTGGCGCAGGACCTCGCGCAGGCGCTCGGCTTCGCGCACGCCCAGGGCGTGATCCACCGCGACCTGAAGACCGATAACGTCCTGATTCGCTCCGATGGCAGCGCGGTGATCACCGACTTCGGCATCGCCCGCGCGGTCTCCGGCTACGTCGCCTCGACCGGCGTGAACATGACGATCGGCACACCGCACTACCTCTCCCCGGAGCAGGCGCAGGGTCGCCCCTTGGACCAGCGAGTGGACTTTTACGCGCTCGGCGTGACCCTGTACAAAGCGGCCACCGGCGAAGTGCCCTTCACGTCGACCGATTGGTTCGAGCTGGCCCGGATGCACGTCGAGGATCCCCCGCCGCCGCTGCGCAAGAAGCGGTCCGACCTGACCAAGCGCTTCGAGCGGGTGGTGCTCAAGTGCCTGGCCAAGCATCCCGACGACCGCTACAAGGTCGCCGACGAGCTCCTTGCCGACCTGCAGGAGGTCTCGGACAAGCGGCGGGCGACGATCGAGGTGGGCGCGGCCCCGATCGCCACCTACCAACACCTGGCGATCACGGGCCAGTTGCGCCGGCGATCGCGGACGGCGTGGATGCTGATCGCTGGCGTGGTCGTCGGCCTGGTGATCCTGATCGCGTTGGTGGTCAAGCTGATGCGCTGAACAGACGGCGTACGCTCCCCAAGAGTCTGCCCACCAGGCCGATCGGCCGGCTCTCGTTTCCCGTCTCCCCTCGGTCTTCCCCGAGCGTCAGCAGAATCGCGGCGGCGGCGCGCTTCAAGTCAGGCTCGTACTCCTTCGGGAACGGCCGCTCGGCCAGCCGGACCGCAAACCCGGGACGGTCCGCGGTTCCGGCCAGCTGAACAATCCCTGGGTGAGCTCGCTCGATAACCTCTATCAGCGGCCCCCACGTTTCCCGTGTCCCGATTCCCGTTTCCCGGTAGTATGTCCCCGCCACCATCGCGACGACACGCTCGGCGGGGACGCGCCCGGCCAGGAAAGCCTGGAGGGTTAGGCTAATGGCTGAAGACACTGCTGAACAGGCGGATCAAATCGTTGGAGGTCGCCAGGAGCATGAGGCCGACGATCAGCACGAATCCAACCTGAGTCAGACGCTGCCGCAGCGCCACCGACAGCGGCCGGCGGCGGATCGCCTCCGCCAGGAGGAAAACGACCTGGCCGCCGTCCAGGAGCGGGATGGGGAGCAGGTTCAACACCGCGAGAGTCACCGACACGAACGCCAGGAAGACGAGGAAGCTCTCCCAGCCCAGTCGCGCCGCCTGACCCGATTGTTGCGCGATGGCGATCGGGCCGCCCAGCTGCCGGACCGACAGCTCCCCGCTGACGAGACCTTTCACGATCGAGACGATTTGCCCGACCATTCCTACGGTCGTCCGGGCTCCTTCCTCGAGGGCGCCGATCGCACCGAAGTGCTGACGCGTGGAAGGAGTCACCGGCCCGATGCCCACGAAGCCGTACGCGCCATCCGTCCCGGTGTGAGGGTCCGGTCCGTACCGCCGCTCCGGCACGATCCGCGCGACGACCGGCCGATGGTCGCGCGCGACCATCACGTCCACGGGGCGATGAATGCTCCGTCGGATGAGCCGCGTAAACTGCATCCAGGACGTGATGGTGTCGGTATTGGCCCGCACGACCAGGTCCCCGGGCTTCAGGCCACCGCGGTCCCCCGGGAGACCGGACTGCACGCTCTCGATGCGGGCCGGGAAGTAATAGTCGATCGCGTGAAGCAACGCGAGGCGCGCTCCCTCTTCACGGGGCACGTCGAGCACGATGGGCGTCGTGCCCTCCCTCCCCCCGTCCCACCGTCCCCCCGCGACCCCAATGCGCAGGGGCGGGGCCTGGGTTGCGAGCCTCTCGATGATTTCCTCCCAGGTGTGAACGGAATCCCCGTTGATCGTGACGATCCGATCTCCCCGTTGCAGCCGGCCCAGCCCCTCGGCTCCCTTGGGCAAGACCGAGGACCAGACGGTGTCGATCTGCGTCGTGTTCGTGCGGTTCACACCCACCGAGCCGGCGAGCCCTGTGTACACCAGGAATGCGAGCACGAGGTTCATGGTGACGCCGGCCAGCAGCACCACCGCGCGAGCCCACAACGGCTGCCGGTCGAAGGCCCGGGCGGGGTCGACCGGCACGTCCGATCTGCCGCCTTCGACCTCGCCGGCCATGCCCTCGTCTTCCAGCCCGGCCATTTTCACGTAGCCGCCGATCGGCAACCAAGAGATCCAGTATTCCGTCTCGCCCCGTCGCCAGGCCAGCAGCGGACGCCCGAAGCCGAGAGAGAACCGCAGCACCTGGATGCCGACGGCCTTCGCGGCGATGAAGTGACCGGACTCATGCACCAGGATCAGGACGCCGATGACGACCAGGAACGCCACGATCGTCAGCACGCGGCCTCCCGCGCCAGCCGCCGCGCTTCGGCGTCGGCGGCGAGCACCCCGTCCAAGGTCGCGGCGTCGCCGGACCGGTGCCCGTCGAGCGCGCGCCCGATGATTCCCGCGACCTGCCCGAACCGGATCTTGCCCTCCAGGAACAGCTGCACGGCGACCTCGTTGGCGGCGTTGAACACGGCCGGGCCGGTGCCGCCAGCGCGCGCCGCGGCCCGACCCAACGCATAGGCGGGGAACAGTTCCGCCGAGACCGCCTCGAACGTCAGGCTGCCCACCGCCACAGGGTCGAAGCGCCGCGTCCCGGAGTCGGGCACCCGCTCGGGGTGCGTCAACGCGTACAGGATGGGAAGCTCCATAGTCGGGAAGCCAACCTGCGCCAGCACCGAGCCGTCCACGAATTCGCAGAAGGCGTGCACGATGGACTGGGGGTGCACCACGACCTCCACCTGGTCGTACTCGATGCCGAAAAGGAAGTGGGCTTCGATCACCTCGAGCGCCTTGTTGACGAGCGTCGCGGAATCCACCGTGATTTTCCTGCCCATCTTCCAGGTGGGGTGGCGCAACGCCTCCTCGACGGTGGCGTCCGAGACGCGCGCCGGCGTCCAGGTGCGGAATGGCCCGCCGGACGCCGTCAAGATGAGGCGCGACAGCTCGACGGGCCGCCGGCCGGCGACGCACTGCAGCACGGCGCTGTGCTCGGAGTCCACTGGGACGATCTCGCCGCCGCCGTCCCGCGCGGCGCGTGTCACCAGCTCGCCCGCCATGACGAGCGTCTCCTTGTTGGCAAGCGCCACGCGCTTGCCGGCCCGCAGGGCGGCGAGCGTCGCCTCGAGCCCGGCCGCGCCGACGATCCCGTTCACGACGATGCGCGCGTCGGGATGCGTCGCCGCCTCCACGAGGCAGCCGACGCCCGAGCCCCGAGCTTCGAGCCCCGAGCCCCGAGCCCCGTCATTGACGAGTCCGACGTAGGCGGGCTGCCACTCGTCCGCCTGGCGGGCGAGCAGGTCCCGGTTGGAGTGCGCCGTGAGGGCGACAACGTGGAATCGTTGCCGCTGCCGGGCGAGCACCTGCAGCGTGGAGCAGCCGATGGAGCCGGTCGAGCCGAGCACGGCGACGCCGACGCTCATACGATCCCCAGCAGCTTGTACAGGCCGGCAGCCGAGGGGAGCACGAAGTAGAGCGAGTCCAGTCGGTCCAGCACCCCCCCGTGGCCGGGGATCAATGTGGAGGAGTCCTTTACGCCCGCCTCGCGCTTGAGCAACGACTCGGCGACGTCTCCCACCTGCCCCGCGACCGCCAGGATCCCGCCCACCGTGGCCAGCTGCCACACCGCCAGGTGCACGCCGACGCGCGGCAGAATCAGCCGTCCGATGAGCAATGCCGCGGCCAGCCCTCCCACAGTGCCCCCGATCGCCCCGGCCCACGTCTTCCTGGGGGACAGCACCGGCGCGAGCTTGGGGCCGCCCAGCAGCGTTCCGGCGGCCATGGCGCACGTGTCCCCGATCCAGGTGAGCCCGAGCGGGAGCAGCACCAGCCAGGTAGCAGGCCACGCGGCGGCGACCCCGTCGTTCCCTCCGGCCCCTCCCTTCCCATGCCGAATCGCGAGCAGGAACGACAGCAGCCCCGATGCGTACAGCGCCCCGAAGATCGTGATGGCCACGGCACTGAGCGGGCGCGCGCCCGGCCCGCGCGCCATGGCGGTGACCAGCACCACCATCAGCCAGACGGCGCCGGCGTACAGCGCGGGCTCCGCCCACTGGCGCGGAGAGCCCTGGGCCCAGAGCGCGGCGAGCGGGATGGCCGCGGCGGCACCGTAGCCCGCCAGCGGCAGCGCCTCGATGCCCTGACGCCGCGCGAGGCCGTAGACCTCCCGCGTGCCGAGGACGCCCAGGACGGCGATGGCCGCAGCGAGCGGCCAGCCGCCCAGCCGGATGAGGCCCACCGCCAACGGAATGGCAATCGCCGAGACGGCGACGCGCTGCCCCAGGTTGGAGGTCATTACGCGGTGACTTTGCCGAAGCGCCGCTCACGCCGCTGGTAGTCGAGGATGGCCTCGAACAGCTCACGACGGGTGAAGTCCGGCCACAGCACGGGCGTAATGTGGAGCTCGGTGTAGGCCAACTGCCACAGCAGGAAATTGGAGAGGCGTTGTTCACCGGAGGTGCGGATCAGCAGATCGGGGTCGCGCCAGGGGGCCGTGTACAGCTGCTCTTGCAGCGCCGCCTCGTCGATGGCCTCGAGCTTCGTGACGCCCTTGAGCACCTGCTCGGCCAGCAGCCGCGCCGCCCGGGCGATCTCGGCGCGCGACGAATAGGAGATACACAGGTTGAGGGAGAGGCGCGTGCCATTCCCCGTATCGCGCTCGACGCGCTCGACCGCCGCCCGCGCGCCGGGTGCCAGGCGGGCGCGGTCGCCCAGCACGTGCACGCGCACTCCCTGCTCGCGCAACTCCTCCACCTCCCGCGCGATGTACTCCTCCAGCAGGTCCATCAGGGCCGAAATCTCCGTCGGGGGTCGCTGCCAGTTCTCCTCGGAGAAGGCGAACAACGTGAGCACCTCCAGACCGGCCTCGATCGCCCCTTCCACGACTTCGCGCACCGCGTTCATCCCGGCGCGATGCCCCAGGGGGCGCGGCAGGTGCCGCTCGCGCGCCCAGCGCCCGTTGCCATCCATGATGATGGCGACGTGGCGCGGCACCGCGCCCCCCAACCGGATCTTGGCGAGGAGGTCGTCGCCCACGTCAGACCTCCATGATCTCCGCCTCTTTGGCTTTGACCAGCTCTTCCACGAGCTTCAGATGATCGTCGTGCAGCTTCTGCGCCTCCTTCTCGGCATGCTTCTGGTCGTCTTGAGAGACGTGCTCGGTTTTCTTGATCTTGGTGATCGCCTCCGTGCGGGCGCGGCGCACGCCGACACGCCCCTCTTCGGCGAATTTGTGCACGACCTTCACCAGCTCCCTGCGGCGCTCCTCCGTGAGCGGCGGCAGAGGAATGCGGATGAGGTTGCCGTCGTTGGAGGGCGTGAGTCCCAGATCGGAGGCCAGGATCGCCTTCTCGACCGCCTTGACGAGGCTCTTGTCCCAGGGCTGAATGGTCAGGAGCTTGGGCTCCGGGGCGGCAACGCTCGCCACCTGGTTGAGGGGCATCTCGCTGCCATAGGCCTCGACGCGCACGAGGTCGAGCAGCGACGTGGTGGCCTTCCCGGTGCGCACGGTGGCGAATTCGCGCTTCACCGCCTCCACCGACTTGTCCATCGCCTGTTTCGCCTGCTTGAGGTGCTCCGCGAGCGTGGTCATCGCACGATGGTGCCGACGCGCTCGCCGGCCAGCACTTTGGCCGTCGCGCCGGGCTGGTTGATGTTAAACACCACGATCGGCAGCCGGTTCTCCTTACACAGCCCGAACGCGTTCGCGTCCATCACGGCGTATCCCTTCACGAGCGCGTCCTGGAAAGACAGCTCGGGAATGAACCGCGCCTTCGGGTTCTTCTTCGGATCGGCGGTATA
The DNA here is from genome assembly GCA_964641215.1 of uncultured Gemmatimonadaceae bacterium. GTDB lineage: Bacteria > Gemmatimonadota > Gemmatimonadetes > Gemmatimonadales > GWC2-71-9 > 13-1-40CM-70-15. Next base: position 16,577 of record CAZXKD010000003.1, on the reverse strand, counting down.
GACGCCGTCCACGTTGGTCGCCTTCATCAGAACCTTGGCTTCGATCTCCAGGGCCCGGAGCACCGCGGCCGTATCCGTGGAAAAGTACGGGTTTCCCGTGCCGCCCGCGAAAATGACGATCCGGCCCTTCTCCAGGTGGCGCACCGCGCGACGCCGGATGTAGGGCTCGGCCAACTCCTCCATGCGGATCGCCGTCATGACCCGCGTGTCGAGCCCTTTCTTCTCGAGGATGTCCTGAAGCGCCAAGGCGTTGATCACCGTGGCCAGCATCCCCATGTAGTCGGCGGAGACGCGGTCCATCCCCTGTTCGCTGGCCGTGGCGCCGCGCAGGATGTTGCCGCCCCCGACGACCAGGCCCAGCTGCACCCCCAGGGCGGCCACGCCCTTGAGCTCTTCGGTGAGGCGGTCGAGCACCCCGAAGTCGATCCCCGAGTCCCGACCCCCGGCGAACGCCTCGCCGGAGATCTTGAGCAGGGCGCGCGGGTAGGCGAGCGATGCCGCCACTCAGGCCCCCCCCCCCCCCTCCCCCCCTAGCCCGAAGCGGGCGAAGCGGCGGATCTCCCCCTTCTCCCCGTTCTGGCCCGCACAGGACCGGCCCGGGTTCCCGATTGTTATCTTGTGCTCCTTGATAAAGGGCGCCCGACTCAGGCAGGGCTCCTCGAAGTACTTCTTCAGCATGCCGTCGACGATCTTGGCTCGAATGGGCTCAGGTTTCTTCTGCTCGGCGACCTGGGCTTCGTAGATGCGCCGCTCTCGTTCCACGACCTCGGCCGGCAGCTCTTCGATCCGTACGGCCAGGGGCTTGGCGGAGGCGATCTGCAGCGCGACGTCTTTGGCGAGTTGTCGGAACTCATCCGTGCGGGCGACGAAGTCGGTCTCGCAGTTGAGCTCGACGAGCACGCCCACTTTCCCGTTGAAGTGAATGTAGGCCTCGATCATGCCTTCCTTGGCGGAGCGCTCCGCGCGCCGCGCGGCCTTCGTGGCGTACTTGACGCGCAGAATCTCCTCGGCTTTGGCCAGGTCGCCGCCGGCTTCCTCCAGCGCCTTCTTGCAGTCCATCATCCCCGCGCCCGTCCGGGCGCGGAGCTCCGCCACCAGCTTCGCGGGGATCTCTTTCACAGTCGCCACCAGGTGTCACTCCTCATGAAAACGCCGCCCTCGCGCCGTGGGGCCGGGAGGGCGGCGGTCAGGTTGTCACGCGCGGCCGAGGAGACCGGGTCAGCCCTCGGTCCCCGCGGGGGCCTCGCCCGCCGCCGGCGTGTCCTCGCTCTTCAGCCGCGCGGCGATCGCCTCCGGCTTGGGCCGCCGCTTGCGCCGCGCCGGCTTCTTCCTGCGCTCACCCTCCACCTCCGCCTCGACCCCGGTCTCGGTCGAGTAGGTCACGCCCTCGCCTTCCTCACCCGGCTCGCGCAACGGCTGCTGGCGCCGGGCCTCCGCGATGACGTCCGAGAGAGCCGCCGTGATCAGCGACACGGCCCGGATCGCGTCGTCGTTGCCCGGCACCGGCACGGTGATCAGGTCGGGATCCGCGTTGGTGTCCACGATGGCGACCACCGGGATGCCGAGCTTGTTGGCCTCCGCCACCGCGATGCGCTCCTTCTTCGCGTCCACGACGAACAGAGCGCCTGGCAGGCGGGACATGTTCTTGATGCCCGACAAATTCTTTTCGAGCTTCACGCGCTCGCGGTCGAACAGCAGCTGCTCCTTCTTGGTGTAGTTCTCGAAGTCGCCTTCGACCGAGCCTTGCTCCAGCTCCTTGAGCCGCTTGATCTGCCGCTTGATCGTCTGGAAGTTGGTGAGCGTCCCCCCCAGCCAGCGCTCCGTCACGTAAAAGGCGCCGCACCGCTCGGCCTCCGCCTGGAGAATCAGCTTCAGCTGCTTCTTGGTGCACACGAAGAGCACGCCCTCGCCCCTGAGCACGACCGAGCGCAACAGCTCCTGGGCCTGCTCGAGCTGTCGCAGCGTCTTCTGGAGGTCGATGATGTAGATGCCGGAGCGCTCCGCGAAGATGAAGCGGCGCATCTTCGGGTTCCACCGGCGGGTCTGATGCCCGAAGTGGACACCGGCTTCGAGCAGGTCCTGCAATTGCGGCTGCGCCATGCACTTCCTTTCCTGGGTTATGCCGCCGCCGCTCTCGCCTCCCGCTTCACTCCGCGCTGCGGAGACCCCGACGGGATCAAGCGACGTGTGGATTTAGCCATCAGCCATCAGCCATCAGCATACAGCCCTCAGCACTGACGGCTGATGGCTGACGGCTGAGAGCTTGTCTTACCGCTTCGAGAACTGGAACCGCTTCCGCGCTCCCGCGCGCCCGGGCTTCTTGCGCTCCACGGCGCGCGGATCGCGCGTGAGCAGGCCCTGCTCGCGCAGCTTCTTGCGGTGCCGGTCGTCGGCCAGGCACAGCGCCCGCGCGATCCCCATGCGCACGGCACCCGCCTGCCCCGTCACGCCGCCGCCCGCCACCCGCGCCCGCACGTCGAAGGCGCCCAGCGTGTCGGTCGCGGTGAACGGCTGCTGGATGTGGGACACGAGCGACGGCCGCGGGAAGTAGTCGCCCAGCGTGCGCCCGTTGATGTTCCACTTTCCCGAGCCCGGCGTGAGGTAAACCCGCGCCACGCTGACCTTGCGCCGTCCGATCGCGTGCCAGCGCAGCTCCGGCGTCGCGGTCATTCGGCCGCCGCGAGCGTCAGCGGCTGCGGCTGCTGCGCCGCGTGCGGATGGGTGGGCCCGGCGTACACCTTCAGCATCTGTTTGACCTTCTGTCGGGAGAGCGTGGTCTTGGGGAGCATCCCCCACACCGCTCTCTCGATCACGCGCTCGGGATGCTTCGTGAGCAGTGACTTGAGGGGGGTGAACCGCTCGTGCCCCATGTAGCCCGTGTGCCGGAAGTAGCGTTTTTGCTCGAGCTTCCTGCCCGACAGGGCGATGCGCTCCGCGTTCACGACGATGACGCAATCGCCACCGTTGACGTGCGGCGTGAAGGTCGGCTTGTGCTTGCCCCGCAGGATCTGCGCCACGCGACTGGCCAAGCGGCCGAGCGGCTGCCCAGCCGCGTCGACCACGAACCAGCGGCGCTCCACATCTTGCGGTTTCAGCGTATACGTCTTCATCGCCCTCGCGGTCCGAAAAATTGGCAGACGGAAATCTTACCAGGGGCGTAAGGGCCTGTCAACCCGAAGGTTCCGAGCCTTCGACGGTTACGAGCGGCGCTCCCTTTTCTACCGCCTGACCCACTGTCACGTGCACCGCCGCGACCACACCGGCCCGCTGCGCGCGCAGCTCGTTTTCCATCTTCATCGCCTCCACCACCACCAGGCCGGCCCCCGCCTCCACTCGTTGCCCCGCCTCGACTTCGATGCGCACGACGAGCCCCGGCATCGGCGCGCGGACCGTGCCGCCGCCCGCCGGGCCTGGCGGCGCTCCGGTAAGAGCCTGGATCTGTCGGGTCCGCTCGTCGACGACCTCCACGTCGAACCGCTCCCCCACTGCCCCCAGCGCCAGCCGCAGCGGCACCGATCCCTCCAGCAGCTGCGCGGCCACGGTCCAAGAGTCGCCGGCGAGGAGCAGGTGCTGTAGCGGCGTGCCCGGGACAGCCGCAAGGTGTGCCTCGAACCCCACCCCGTCGACGATCACTCGTCCTCCCGCTACCTCGACTTCGAACGGTTGGTCGCGATTCCCTACTCGCACGTAGTACTTCACCCTTCCTCCCTGGTCATGCGGCCTCCAGTGCGACCACGGTCTCCACACGCGCCGTCTGGGGGAACAGGTCGAACGCCTTGACGGCGGCGACCCGGTAGTTGACGCTGAGCCGGAGGAGATCGCGCGCCAGCGTCGCCGGATCGCGAGAACTGTAGACCAGATGCGCAACCGGCTCGCCGGTGAACCGCAGAATGACGTCCCAGTGCAGGCCTGCCCGCGGCGGGCTCATCACGACCGCGTGGGGCGGCGGCAGGCTGGGGAGCACATCCTCCGCCCGGCCGGCGATGAAGCGGACCGAGTCCGGCAGGCCCCGGCGAGCGGCCCAGGCGCTCGCCTGCTCGTCGGCGTCCACGCTTAGGACCTCCGCGCCTTGTTCAGCCAGCAGCGCCGCCGTATCCCCGATGCCGCCGTACAGGTCCCAGGTCACTTGGCGGCGCAGGTCGCCCAGCTGTTCCACCGCCCAGCGGCGCGCCAGCGCGCTCATCTCAGGGTTCACCGGCTCGAAGGCGATCCCCCGAAAACCGGAGCTGGGACCGGCCACGACGCGGGCCGCGCCCTTGGCCGGCTGCCACCAGCACACCACCTGGGCGGCGTCCGGCAGCAGCGCCCGCAGTCGCTCGGCCGTCTGCCATGGCTCTCCCCCCGACTCGACGATCACGTGCCGGCGTCCCTCGCGATCCAACCGCAACGTCAGCCCCGTCAGGCGCGGCGGCAGCAGCTCGGGATGCGCGCGAAGCTCCCTCCAGAGCCCCATCAGCCGGAAGTCCGCGATATGGCAGTCGAGGAGTGGGAAGACGCGTGCGGGGCTATCGTACGGGTGCAGTCCGACGGTCCGTCCGTCCGACCGTGCGGCGCTCCTGGCCGCCATGGAGACCCGCGTCCCATACCGCCATTCCTCCACGGCCTCGACGATCTCCGGGTCAGGAACGTCGAGCTTACCGATGCGCCGGAGAGCGTCCCCCACGATCGTCCGCTTGGCGGCGAGCTGAGCGTCGTACGCCAGGTGCTGCAGTTGGCAGCCGCCGCACCGGTCCTGCCCGTAATGGGGACACGGCGGTGTGACGCGCGCCGCTCCCGTCTCGAGGATCTCGGCGACCTCGCCGCGAGCGAAGTTCTTGTGGAATCTGAGCTCCCCTGCCCCGCCCTCCTGCCCCTCCCCCGTGCGCAGGCGAACGCGCTCCCCAGGCGCCGTGCGGGGCACGAACACCGCGCGCCCGTCCGCCAGCCTGCCGACGCCGTCGCCGCCCGCGGCGATTCCCGTGATGGTCACCGTGTCGCTCATTCGCGGAGCCCGTCGCGCCGCGCCAGTTGCCCCCACGGCGACAGATCGCCCGCGCGACCGTCGGCGACCGGGCGCACACGCCCTGCCGAACGCCGTTCGTCAGCAAGCAGTGCGGCCGTCACAGCCACCGCGCGAAGCAACGCTGGGGCCGGCGGGACGCCGAGCAGTCGCGGACCCACGCGCTCGAGGTAGGTGATATCGAGCTCGCCGCGCTGGAAGTCCGGGTCCTCCATCACGCGCAGGTGAAAGGCCTGCGAAGTCGGCAGGCCGACGATGACCAGCTCGCGCAGGGCCTGGCGCATGCGGCGTATGGCCGCATCGCGCGTCTCGCCCCACACGATGAGCTTGGCGAGCAGAGGGTCGTAGAACAGCGTGACCTCGTTGCCGGCCTCCACCCCACCATCCCATCGCACCCCCGGACCGCCCGGCACGCGGAGGTACTGCACCACGCCGGCGGCCGGCAGAAAATCGTTCCAGGGATCCTCGGCGGTGATGCGGCATTCGATGGCGTGACCGCGTGGTTCCATGGCCCCGCCACCCCCGCCTCCTCCCCACCGGATGCGCATCGGCTCCCCGGCCGCGATCCGCAGCTGCTCGCGGACCAAGTCCACTCCATACACCAATTCCGTCACGGGATGCTCGACCTGGATGCGGGTGTTCATCTCGAGGAAGTGGAACTCTCCGGTGGGCATGAGCAGGAACTCGATCGTTCCGGCTCCGACGTACCCCACGGCGCCCGCCGCGGCGGTGGCTGCTTCGCCCATGCGGCGCCGCAGCGCCGGCGAGACCGCAGGAGAGGGCGCTTCCTCGACCAGTTTCTGATGGCGGCGCTGAATGCTGCACTCCCGCTCCCCCAGTGCCACGACCCGTCCATGAGTGTCGGCGAGGATCTGGATTTCGACGTGCCGCGGCCGCCGCGCGTACTTCTCCACGTACAGGCGGCCGTCGCCGAACGCCTTGTGTGCCTCGCTCTGCGCCGCCCAAAACCCCGCCTCCATCGCACCCTCGGCTTCCACCAACCGCATCCCTTTCCCGCCGCCGCCCGCGGTCGCTTTCAGCAGCACTGGGTAGCCGAGACGGGAGGCCTCACGCCGCGCCTCGGATGCGTCACGCAGCGTCGTCGAGATCCCCGGGACGATCGGCACGCCCGCCGCCTGCATGCGGCGCCGGGCCGCGGTCTTGTCCCCCATCGCCTTGATGGCCGACGGCGGCGGTCCGACGAATATCAGATCCGCATCCACCACAGCCTGAGCGAACGCGGCGCGCTCGGACAGGAACCCGTATCCGGGATGAATCGCCTGGCACCCCGTCGCCTGAGCGGCCGCGATCAGCTTGGCGATGTCGAGATAGGATTCGCCGGCCGGCGGGGCTCCAAGCAGAACGGCGATCTCCGCGGCGCGCACATGCGGAGCGAGACGGTCGGCCTCGGAATAGACCGCGACCGCCTCGAGCCCTTCTTCATGGCACGCCCGGATGATGCGGAGGGCGATCTCGCCGCGGTTGGCGACGAGCACGCGCCGGATCAGCGACGGCACCCGACCTTCTCCGACGGCACCGCGAAGCCGGCCATGGTCCGGCACAGCGCGGGGGTGAGCGCCGCCGCTCGCCGGTAGGTGGCGATCGCTGGACGGGCCCATGTGTCGTTGGCATCGAGCGCGAGCTTCAGCGCGGCGAACACGAAATCCTGCGGCGGGACCGGGCTGTCACCGATGCCGGGGCCGGCCGCCCAGACGAGCGGCCGCGTCCTCCACCGGACCCGCGGCCGGACCTCGGGGGGCCGCTCGAATCCCATGCCGGCGCACAGCGGCCGCCGCGCCAGCACCGGGCCGAAGGACGCATCCGGCGTCCGGCCGGCCCGCGCCAGCCTCAGCTCGCGAAGCACGGCACGCCGGAACACACTATCCGTCGCCCACACGGTCAGGGGAAGCACGACGACGTCGGGACGCAGCCCGCGCGAGAACCGCATGAACCAGGCGGCATGCGTGCCCGCCGGCTCCCCCGTGAGGAGCACGCTGTGACGCGGGCAGGCGCGAAGCAGGTTCTCGCCCAGCTCCTGGAGAACCGGCGGCAGCTTGGCGTCCGGAGGCAACAGGCTCCAGGTCCGCGCCGCTGCCGCGCCCGCTCCCTCCAGCTCCCAGGCGAGGAAGGCCCGTTCGCCCCACGCGAAGACGCGCAGGACGCGAGCCGAGTCGCCCGCGGCTGTGCCGGCCCGCAGTGTCCCCGCTCGCGCGAACGCCTCGTCGGCGGTGTCGAGGATCGCGCGCGCCCAAGCGGTGTCGCCCAGCCCCTCCCCCCCTCCCCCCCCTTCCCCCCGTCCGCCGGGACTCCGATGCATGTGATACAGTGCCGAGAGTCGCAGGTATCCCTCACCCAGCTGGAACCAGGCCTCTCCGTCTCCGGAATCCTTGGCAATGCGCGAGCGCAACGGCGCCAGGGTATCCGCCGGTGCCCCCCCCCGCCCCCTCCTCCCTGGAGCAGCGTCGCGAACGCGACGACGCTACAGAGGAATGTTGCCATGCTTGCGAGCGGGAGTCCGGTCGCGCTTGGTCTCCAGCGTCCGCAGCGCGTCGATCAGGCGGGGGCGCGTGTCGCGGGGATCGATGATGTCGTCGAGGAAACCACGCGCGGCCGCCGCGTAGGGATGGGCGAATTTCTCCCGGTACTCCGCCTCGCGCGCTTCCGTCGCCTCATCTTTGTAGAGAATCTCGACCGCCCCCTTGGGGCCCATGACGGCGATCTCGGCGGTGGGCCAGGCGACGTTGTAGTCCCCGCGGATATGCTTGGAGTTCATCACGTCGTAGGCGCCGCCGTAGGCCTTGCGGGTGATCACCGTGAGCTTGGGGACGGTGGCCTCGCAGTACGCGTACAGGAGCTTGGCGCCGTGCTTGATGATACCCCCATGCTCCTGCGCCACGCCCGGCAAGAACCCGGGAACGTCCTCGAACGTCACGATCGGGATGTGGAAGGCGTCGCAGAAGCGGATGAAGCGAGCTCCCTTGAGGGAGGCGGCGATGTCCAGCACCCCCGCGAGCAGCGCCGGTTGATTGGCGACGACGCCGATCGGCCGGCCATCCAGACGCGCGAAACCCACCAGCAAGTTCCCGGCGTAGTCCGGCTGTACGTCGAAAAACTCGCCCTGGTCCACGACGTGGCGGATCACGTCGTGCATGTCGTAGGGCTTGTTGGGGCTATCGGGAACGATGTCGAGCAACGCCTCATCGCGGCGGTCGGCCGGGTCGGTGCACGGCATCCGCGGCGGCGGATCCACGTTGTTCCCGGGCAGGAAGCCCAACAGCCGGCGGACCGCGGCCAGGCATTCGAGCTCCGAGTCATGAACGAAGTGCGCCACGCCCGAGGTGGCGCCGTGCACGTCGGCCCCGCCCAGGCGCTCGAAATCAACCTCCTCGTGGGTCACCGTCCTCACGACGTTGGGGCCGGTGACGAACATGTAGGACAGGCCTCGCACCATGAACACGAAGTCGGTGATGGCCGGACTGTAGACCGCGCCACCGGCGCAGGGGCCGAGGATCGCGCTGATCTGGGGGACGACCCCGGAGGCGAGAGTGTTGCGCAGGAAGATGTCGGCGTACCCGCCCAGCGAGGCGACGCCTTCCTGAATGCGCGCCCCGCCTGAATCGTTGAGGCCGATGATCGGCGCGCCGTTGCGTACCGCGAGATCCATCACCTTGCAGATCTTCTCGGCGTGGGTTTCCGACAGGGAGCCGCCGAACACGGTGAAATCCTGTGAGAACACGTAGACGAGCCGCCCGTCGATCCGGCCCCAGCCCGTGACCACGCCGTCGCCCAGATACTTCTCCTCGGCGAGCCCGAAATCGGTCGCGCGGTGGGTGACGAATCTGTCCAGCTCCACGAACGAGCCCGGATCGAGCAGCACGTCGAGCCGCTCGCGGGCCGTCATCTTGCCCTTCTGGTGCTGCGTGGCGACGCGGTCGGGGCCACCGCCCTGCTCCGACGCGGCACGCTGCCGCTGGAGCTGCTCGAGCTTTTCTCGCATGCCCATGGCCGAAAAGATAGACGGCCAGGCGGCCAGACGGATAGGCAGACGGCTAGACGTTTAGACCGCTGGCGGTACGCAGTAAGAAGGGGTCAGGAAGGCTTCTCCTGACCCCTCGTTCCTGCATCCCGCTGGGCGTCTAGACGTCTAGGCGTCTGTCTGCACGCTCGCCGTCTCCCCGCCTTCGTCCTTGGGGAATCCGGTGGCCGCCAGCACGATCCGATGGTGAATGGGGTCCACTTCCAGCACTTTCAGCTCCACCGCCTGCCCTTCCTTCACCGCGTCGGCGGGGTTCTGGATGTCGGGGATGCCCAGCTGCGACATCGGTACGAAGCCCTCGATATCGTGGCCGAGGTCGACCACCACGCCCTTGTCCATCAGGCGCAGCACGCGGCCCCGCAGCTCCGTGCCGACCGGATAGGTCTCGCCGATGCGCAGCCATGGATCCTCCTGCGCCTGCTTCAGGCCCAGGGAGATCCGCTTGTTCTCTGCGTCCACGTTGAGGATCAGCACTTCGACTTCGTCACCTTTCTTCACGACCTCCGAGGGATGCTGGACCCGTTTCGTCCAGGACATGTCGGAGATGTGGATCAGGCCGTCGATGCCCGGCTCGATCTCCACGAACGCGCCGAACGAAGTGAGGTTGCGGACCTTGCCCGTGATACGGGTGCCGACCGGGTATTTCTGCGGCAGGGCCATCCACGGATCTTCTTCGGTCTGCTTCATGCCGAGGGAGACCTTCTCCTCCGTCTCGTCCACCTTGAGCACGACCGCTTCGATGGTCTCGCCGATGGAGACAATCTTCGAGGGGTGCCGGACGTTGCGGGTCCAGCTCATCTCGGAGATATGCACGAGGCCCTCGATGCCCGGCTCCAGCTCGACGAACGCGCCGTAGTTGGTGATCGAGACGACCTTGCCCTGTACGCGCGTGCCGACCGGGTACTTGGCGGCGACGTTCTGCCACGGGTAGGCCAGCAGCTGCTTCAGGCCCAAGCTGATGCGCTCGCGCTCCCAATCGATGTCGAGCACCTTCACCTCGAGCTCCTGGCCGATGTGCACCATCTCGGAGGGGTGCGAGACGCGACCGTAGCTCATGTCGGTGATGTGCAGCAGGCCGTCCACGCCGCCCAGGTCGATGAACGCGCCGAAGTCGGTGATGTTCTTGACCGTGCCCTTCCGGACCTGGCCGACGGAGAGCTCCTTCATCAGCACGTCGCGTTTGGTCTTGCGCTCGGCCTCGAGCAGCACGCGGCGCGACACGACGATATTGCGACGCCGCTTGTTGAGCTTGATGATCTTGAACTCGAAGGATTGCCCCAGCAGCTCGTCGATGTTCGGCACGCGCCGCAGCGCGATCTGGCTGCCAGGCAGGAAGGCGTCCACGCCCATCAGGTCCACCACCACGCCACCCTTGATCTTCTTCACCAGCGTGCCCGAGACCGGCTCATCCTTCTCGTAGGCCTCGCGGATCCGCTCCCACACCCGCATGAAGTCGGCCTTCTTCTTCGAGAGGACCACCGCGCCTTCCTGGTCCTCGAGGTGCTCGAGGTAGACCTCGACCTCGTCTCCTTCCTTGAGGCTCTTGGGATCCTTGAACTCGTCGATCGGCACCGCGCCTTCGGACTTGAAGCCGACGTCGAGAATGACGGCGGTATCGGTCACGCGCAGCACTTTGGACTTGACGATCTCGCCTTCCTCGATGTTCGAGAGGGTCCCCTCGTACAGCTCCGTCATCTTCGCGATTTCGTCCGGGGAGTACTCCTCGTCGACACCGGACATCCTGCGCAGCTGCGAGTGGGTGGTCTTCTTGGGAGGGCGCTCGGGCGCGGAATCCTCGAGGTCCTGCGCTTCTACCAGCATTCGCTACACCGGTTCGGTTGCGAGTTTGGACACGAGCGAACCCCGGGCACGCGCCCGGAGGTGGCTAAGGGACGGGGGAAGCTAGCCAGGGAACCGTTCCCGCGCCAGCGCCACGATCCGCGCGACCTGGGCCTCGAACGACAGGCGCGTCGTGTCGAGCTGAACCGCGTCGGCCGCCGGTCGCAGCGGCGCCACCGGGCGGCTCGCGTCGGCCGCATCTCGAGCGGCAAGCGCCTCGCTCTCGCGCCGCAGCGTGGCGTCGTCGGGGGCCTTTCCCCCCCCTCGCTGAGTGATGCGGCGTCGGGCTCGCTCCTCCGGGTGAGCGGTCAGGAAGACCTTGAGCGGCGCCTCAGGAAAGACCACCGTGCCGATGTCGCGCCCGTCCACGACGACGCCGGCCGGATGCGCTTCGACCGCGCGGCGCTGTTGCGCGTTGACCCAGGCCCGGACTTCGGGGAGCGCCGCCACCGCCGACACATGCCGGGTGACCCGCTCCGAGCGAATCGCCTCCTCGACGTCCACCCCTGCCACGACCGGCCGGAATGCTCCCCCGATCAATGCCAATTGTACGGGCAGAGTGTTCCCCAGATCGACAATCCGCTGGGCGCTCCACGTTTCCCCTTTCCCCTTTCCCGTTTCCCCGATGGTGTCGAGCGTGGCCAGCGTCAAGGCGCGATACAGCGCTCCGGAATCGAGATGCGCCCACTCCAGCGCCCCGGCCACCGCCGCCGCGGTCGTCGACTTGCCGGAGGCCGCCGGTCCGTCAATCGCGATGACGCGTAGCACGCGGCGTGATCCTGTTCAGGTCCGTGAAGAACCCGGGGTAGCTGATCGCCACCGAGCGCCGCTCGGAGAGCCGCACGTCCGCGCCCGGGAGGGTGCCGAGCACCGCGAACGCCATCGCGAGCCGATGATCCCGCGCCGTGTCGACGCGGCCTCGGGGCGGGCGCTCGGTGCCTCGGACATGCAGGTCATTGCCGCGGGCGTCCGCCGCCACGCCGACGGCACGCAGATTCGCGGCCAGCAGCTCCAGCCGGTTGCTCTCCTTCACGCGCAGCTCCCCGACCTCCCGAAATACCGTTTCCCCCCCTCCCTCGACTCGGCTCGCCAGCACGGCGAGTACCGGGATCTCGTCCACGAGGGTCGGCACTTCCGCCTCCGCCACGCTCGTCGCGTGCAGCGCGGCCGGTCGCACCAGCAAGTCGGCCACCGGCTCGCCGCCCTCCTCGCCGAGGTTCACCCGCTCCACGTGGGCGCCCATCCGCTCCAGGACGACGAGGAACCCCGTGCGCGTCGGATTCACGCCGACGTTCTCGATCAGCAACTCGCCGGCTTCCGCCAGCACGGCTGCCGCGACGAGAAAGGCGGCGCTGGAGGCGTCCCCGGGCACGGTGAGCCGAAACGCCGGGACTCTGACGGCCGACGGCTGATAGCTGACGGCTCCGTCGTGGAGATGCAGGTCGAGCCCCAGATGCACGAATAGCCGCTCCGTGTGATCGCGCGAGCGATACGGCTCGCGGATCGTCACCGGCACGCGCCCCGTCAGCGCCGCCAGCAGGAGCGCGCTCTTGAGCTGCGCGCTCGCCACCGGCGTCGTGTAGGAGAGCGGCCGGAGTCGCCCCCCCTGAATGGTGAGGGGGAGGCCGTCGCCGCGCTCTTCCTCTATAAGGGCACCCATCGCCCGCAGCGGCTCGGTCACCCGTCGCATCGGCCGCCTGCGCAGCGAAGCGTCGCCGGTGAGCCGCGCCCGGAACGCGTGTCCAGCGAGTAGCCCGAGGGTGAGGCGGGCCGTGGTGCCGGAGTTGCCACAGTACAACGTGGATGCGGGATGCGTGATGCGGGATGCGTGAACCGCAACCTTCCCGCCTTCCCGAATGGACGAAATGTCGGCGCCGAGCTGTCGCAACACACCCGCCGTGCTCTTCACGTCCTCCCCTGTGAGCAGGCCGGTGAGCTCGCTCGTGCCGCTGGGCCGGGCTAGCGCGGCCAGCATCAGGGCGCGGTGGGAGATGCTCTTGTCTCCCGGCACGCGCACGGTGCCTGCGACCTTCACCCGTCGATCCTCTGCCGCCACAGGGCGGCGCGGGTGAGCCATCCGCGCAGCGCGCCGGCATCGCCGGCCTCGAGAGCGCGCTCGATCTCTCCCAGCGGCTCTTCGAGGGATCGCAGCGCGGGGAGCAGCTCGTCCCGGTTCATGAGCAGGATTTCGGTCCACAGACCGGGATCGCTCGCCGCGATGCGCGTCGTGTCCCGCGCGCCGGGACCCAGCGTGGCCCCGGCCGGCAGGTGGCGTGCCAGGAAAATGCCGAGCAGCGACGCGACGATCTGGGGGAGGTGGCTGGTGATCGCCACCTGGGCATCGTGGCGGGCCGCGTCGAGCACGACGGGGTGCGCTTCGCACACCGTGTCCCAGAAGTGCGCCACTTCCCGGGCCGCGCCGTGGCCGCCGGCGGTGGGCGTCACGTACACCACGGCTCCCCGGAACAGGTCCGCCCGCGACGCCTCGAAGCCGCGCCGCTGGGTGCCGGCGAGAGGATGGCTCCCCGCGTAGCGCGTCTCTAGGCCCAGCGCTTCGGCCCGGGCCACGATGGCGCGCTTGACCGAGCCGACGTCCGTGACCAGGGCTCCGGGCGAGAGGTGGGGGGCGAGGGTTTGCAGCAGCTCCAGGTTGGCGGCGGGAGGGGCGGCGAGCACCAGCAACTGAACGGCCCGGGCGACGTCGCGGGCGTGGTGCGGCGTGTCGTCGAGAGCGCCCTGCTGTACGGCGGTCACCCGTTCCAGGCCGTCGGGCGACCAGCCGATGACGGTGGCGATGCCGGCGACCTTGGCGCGGCGCGCCAGGGAGCCGCCGATGGCGCCGAGGCCAATGATGCCGAGCGTGGTGGGGCGCACGGGAGGGAAGCTAGTCGCCCGTGCGGGGCCCGTAAATTCGAGGGGCGGCTCCCTGGGAGCCGCCCCCTAGCCCCTTGTCACCCCCCGATCACAGCAACGCCTGGCGATGCCGAGGGCAACCAGATTCCCAGACAGACGCCATTCGCATCAGTCACTACCCAGGGATGAGTGAGGAACGTTTGCTGGTCGTAGGACTGTCCGGCGAGGAGCGTGTTATAGATCACTCGCTCTCCCTGGTAGTTGAGCCAATACACCGTCACAGGCCCCGACGTTTGGTTCATGAACTGGATGGAGGTTGACACGTCGCCCGTGATCGAGTGCAAGGTCGGCTCGAGGCTACATGCCAAGCGCGGCAAAGAGGAACTGAGGGCCGCCACCTTGGTCCGAGCCGCCGTGACATTCGCCGCGAAGGCGGCGCTGTTGTCGCCGCCGACGAGGGCGAACCAGACGACCTGCGAGCCCCCAGCCGGAATGGAGAAGGGCCCCAGGCCGACCAGCTGGCGGATGTCGCTGGGGCCGAGAAGATCGGGGTTCAAGATGCCATGACTCATCCGGTTGAAGTACCCCGCCGAGGTCACCGGATCTCTCGGCTGCGTCCCGGTCGCCAGGTCCGGTCTCACGTAGCCCTGGTAGTTGAGCCCCGCGCCCGCGCTCGAGATCGGCACGATCCCGATGACCTGCGGGAACGACGCCGAGTGCGACTCAGTGGCCTCCGTCACCCCGAGGGCCGCCGCGAAGGACGCGAGATCATCATCGGGTGTTCCCGAATACAGCAGATCCAGGTCGGCGACGTACCCAGCGAAAACGTTCGTCACCGCAGCCCCGCCTGTGTTCGTGAACGTGTATTTGAGCAGCACGTAATCGGCGTCCGGAGCGCTGCTGTACGCGAAGGATTCCTGGGCGACGCTCACTCCTGAAATCCCGGTGCCCGGCGCACGGGGGTTGAGCTGGGCCGAAGTATGTAGCGGATTCGTGCCCGCTAGCGTCGGCGCCGAGGTGAGGTCGAAATCGGAGGTACCGTTCCTCGTGTTATAGCCCACGAGGACGTCGTTCACGCTCGTGCCGTACACGAGCCCTGAAGCAAAGACAACCTGCGTGCCCTTGTAGAACCCACCCCCCTTAAAGACCGACGCGTTCGCGATCATACCGTCGCGCAGGTCGATCACGAAGTTGTTGGCGGCGATCTCCACGGGGGGCGCCGTTCCCGTCGCGGTGAACGGCTGTGGGCTTCCGAACGCCAGCGCCGTTGCCTCCAGGCTATTGGCGCCCGGAGTCGACCCCAAGACCCAGGGAACATGCGCACACCCGTCCGTCCCCGTGAGCACCGTTGCGCTGGGCGCTTCGTCAACTGTCCCGCCACCAGCCTTAACCGTGAACGTCACGGGGTCCCCTACGAGCGGCGCGCCGGGGGTCGGATGCAACAAGGTCAGGCACACCTCTGGAGCTCGCAACACCGCCATACCCGCGGTGGCACTCTGATTATCGGTGGCCGCCGTCTTGGTCATGGTCGCCCCGCGGGCGTACCCCGAGACGCTGAACCCATCGGTACTACCACCGGCCCCGAGGTCAACCGCGTGCAGCGCTTCGGGGGTGAGGAGGCGCCCGATGCCCCGCAGGATCGCGTGCCAACCAGCACTGGCAAACTGTTGGAAGTGGCCAGATCTAAGGGCACGCAGCGTCAGCGCCGGCCGGGTCACGGCGAAGGTGGCGCACTGCAGGAACGGTGCGTATGCGTCCTCCAGCGCGACGGTCTGCCTCTTCGGGTTACCCTCGGTATCTTCCGCCCGTCGGAACAACTGGAACGGCGCCTGAGTGTTGATCGGCATCTGGAAGCACACTCCCTCGATCACATGGACGCTGAAAGGCCCGAACTGGTGCAGATCGGGGTCGGTCCGGAACCGATAGCAGCCCTCGAGCTCGACGAGGCCGCTCTGCAGGCAGCTGGTTGACGGCGTCGCGTCGTGCACCGGCTTCCGTTCGACGATGACGACGACCTGGGTGATCCCTGCATTCACTGCGTTCTGGGGAATCCAACCGTCCGGAAATGACGCGCCCGCGAACCCGGTATTCGTCGTCACGATCGTCGCAACATTGCCCACCGTCTGCTCGACGTGATCCGGGTTTGTCGACCCAAACGCCCCCTCCTGGATTCGCACCTTGATCGGCAGTGTGCGGCCATCCTGGAACTGCACGACCTCCCCGCTCCTCAGGTTCTTCACGCCTCCGGTCACTGGGTCCAGATCGAGGAAGCCAAGCACGGTGCCCTGGCGCGCGCCGCGTACTTTGATGCGATAGAACCCGTTTGGGTCCAGCAGCGTCGGGGACCCAGTGTCCCAATTGAGGTGGTACTGCTGACCGTCCAAAGGCATGGGCGCAGGCCCGAACACGAGCACCGGATTGCCTTGGGCATCAAGGAGGCAGTCCGTGCTGGGGACTGAAAGAGGATTGTCCTGCAACCGGCATACATCGACGACAGGCGAGAGCTTGGGATTGAACGTGGCCGCGTTGAAGTTGAGACTCCCGCTAGGATCCGGGACGAGCGGCGGCAGGAAGAAGAAGTTCGCGTTCCCGCCGGCGTGCGTTCCATCCGAAATCAGAAACGCCGGCCCCGCGTTAGTGGGCGGCTGTACCGGCTGATCCTTCGTACATCCAACGGCGAAGAGGGCAGTGACGGCGAGAGCGAGTTCGAGGCGTCTCATGGCAAGCTCCGGGCGCGCGCGAGCCCGCAAGAGACGGCCAGCAAAGGGTTGGCAGCGTCGCAACAACGGGCTTCGAAGAAGAACACAGATAAGGTTCACGCGGTGCAGGCGGGTGCTAGATCCCATACCG
>CAZXKD010000002.1:50016-52573 GCA_964641215.1 uncultured Gemmatimonadaceae bacterium | reverse complement strand
CCGAACCCGGCGCGGTGCCGCACCAGCTCGTGGGAGCAGGAGCGCGAGATCCCCTCGATCAGCAGCACGTAGACAGAGTGCTCCAGCACCGAACCGTGACCCTGTTTCTTGATGTTCTCGAGGTATTCAACCGTGGTGCGGTGGATCGGATTGCGCTGGCTCATATAACAGAGCCGGCCGGCATACTCGGCGAGCCGCTCGCCGTCGCTTGCCTCGCCCAGCCACTGTACCGGCAAGTGCGCGGGCTCGAGGAACTGGGGTCGAGCGATGAGCGTGATCCGGGGTTCGCGGTAGATGTCCATGAACGAGCGGGGCTCGGGGTTCGGGACCAGGGAGTCGCGCGCGTCAGTTCTAGCTTCGGCGTGCCCCAGGCCGCCGTGCGCTCGAGCTCGCAGAGACCTGCGGCGATGTCGTCGGGAATCGGGGCAACGTCGGTCCCCACCTTCAGCTCGGCGAGCGGCGCCCAATCGGCCGCGGGAAGTATAACACCGGGGTTGAGGACGCCGCGCCCGTGGCCCACGCTCCCGCCGGGCATGCCGCTCCCTGGGGGACACGCAGCTAACTTGACATGGTCGGAGCGCGGCGTGAAGCTTCCTCCTCCAGATGGCCACATCCGCCCCGGTTCAGCGCGCCCAGCTCATCCATATCGAGACCGACCGCCGCCTCGGCCATGAATGGGACGAGTGGGACGGCAAGCCACTTCCGAACAACGGCGACTACTCTTCGCCCCCCCGGCTGTTCTTCGCGTACGCCGCACTCGCGCTGCTCGTCGTCGGCGCCGCCGTCGTCGGCCTCCTGTTTATCCTCGCGCCGCGTCTGCGCGCTTTGTGGACGCCGCTCCCCGCGGCGCTCGGCTGGATCCTCGCGGGATGCTGGGGCCTAGCTATCCTCTGGTTCGTGATCCTGCTCGCCTCGTTCTATGGCCCGGTGTCGTTGCTTCCGGAGAGCATGCTCGAGCGGGGTCCCTACCTGCGCTTGATGAACGTCGCCTCCCGCCTGGCGCGCTGGCTCGGCCGCCGTGACTGGGTCGAGCACGCCGCCATCGACGTCTACAACACGCTCGCGGTGCGCCGGGGTCGAACCGTCGGCAAGGGTGAGCTGTTGGTGTTGATCCCCCGCTGCCTCTCGAAGGGCGCGCTGGACGGGGTGCTGGCGATCGCGGGACGCTACGAAGTCCCGGTGTTCGTCGCCACGCGCGGCCAGCTGGCACGGCGCGTGATCCGCGAGCGGCGGCCGCGGGCCGTCGTGGCGGTAGCGTGCGAGCGGGACATGCTGACGGGTCTGCACGACGTGGCGGGCAAGCTTCCCGTGCTCGGCCTCACGATGCAGCTGCCCAACGGCCCGTGCCGGGATGCGGTGCTCGATCTCGCGATGATGGAGAGCTGGGTGAAAGGCCTCGTCGGAGCTTAGGTCCCGAGCTTCTTCTTCACCGCCTCCAGCAGGCGGTCCACCAGCTTCCGGCCCTCGTGTCCCACCGGCGCGAACACTTCCAGATCCCGCTCCACCCGTGACGGGTCCAGCACCGGGCGGACCACGGCCTCTACGGTCAGCTTCGATTTCCCCGGCGCGTCGGGGTCGATCCAGCAGCGAATCTTGACGGTCGCCCGCGGGTCCAGGCCGTCACCGCGGCCGCCGGCGGAGCGCTTGGCGCGGGTGTCGTACCATGCGGTCTCGGCGAAGCGATCTTCCACGCTCGCTCGCTCGAGCTTGAGCCCCTGATCCGTCAGCCACGTCTGCACCTCTCCCAAGACGCGCACCGGAGGCGCGTCCAGTACCACCGCCGGCGCTTCGGGGAACGGCGCGAAGGGTGGTCGAGTGGTGACCGGCGAGCAGGCGCTGACTAGAAGGGCGACGGACAGTCGGACGGTCGGACTGACCGACAGACCACCCTTCCACTCTCGGCGATCCGTCCGACTGTCCGACTGTCCGACCGTCCGACGCCTCTCAGTGGGAATGCGGCGGCGTCCCGGAAGCATCGTGGTGCGCCGTGTCCTTCCCGGCGGTCGGGTGCACCTGCTCCTCGGCTCCCCCTTCGTGATGGTGCACGGCCTCGCGGTCTTCCATTTCGGCGCGCATCGTCTTCATGGGGATGCCGGCGGCGTGCTCGAACATCAGCTTTCCACCATACACGCCGGTCGCCGTGACCAGCACCAGCCCCGCGACGGACAGGATCCGCAGCACCCACTCTTCGGCGGGGGAGACGTGGAATCGCCGCCACAGCTTCCAGCCCAGCACGACGGTGAAGAGGATCATCGTCGTCAGCGCGAGCGTCTCGTGGGTTTCCATCAGCTCGTGGATCGCCTCGCCGTGCTCGATAACGTCTTCGGCCAGCTCGCCCGCGATCACGGCCCCCCAGCCGCCGATCACGCCGGCCCACAGTGTCCACACGGCCGCCCACTTGAGCGACTCCCGCTTCAATGCCCAGGAGCCGAGCTCGAAGAGGACGGCGACGACGAGCAAGGCGGCCGGCAGGTCGTTCAGTGCCGCGTGCAGGCGAGGCATGTCGTAGCCGAAGATGTGCATAGGTGTCCAGGGGCTCGGGGCTAGGGGCTAGGGG
>CAZXKD010000002.1:44299-49916 GCA_964641215.1 uncultured Gemmatimonadaceae bacterium | reverse complement strand
GTCGTAGCCGAAGATGTGCATAGGTGTCCAGGGGCTCGGGGCTAGGGGCTAGGGGTCAAAGGCCAAGCGTGGAGACGGACGGGGGATTCACCGAATAGTCGTAGAACCCCTTGCCGCTCTTCTTGCCGTACATCCCCGCCAGCACCATCCGTTTGAGCAGCGGCGGGGGGGCATACTTCGGCTCGCGGTACTCGGCGAACATGATCTCGGCGATCTTGTAGGTCGTATCGAGCCCCACGAAATCGAGCAGGGTGAGCGGTCCCATCGGATACCCGCAGCCCAACTGCATCGCTTTGTCGATATCGGCTACCGATCCTACACCGCGCTCGAGTCCTCGGATGGCGTCGAGCAGGTAGGGAACGAGCAGCAGGTTCACGATGAAGCCGGAGTTGTCCTTCGCGGCGACGGGCTCCTTGCCGAGCGACTTCGCGAAGGCGTAGGCCCGCTGGAACGTCTGCTCCGCGGTCGTGACCGTCCGGACCACTTCGACGAGCGGCATCAGGGGCACGGGATTGAAGAAGTGCAGTCCGACGAACCGGTCGGCGCGCCGCGTGGCCGCCGCCATCGCCGCGATCGTCAGGCTCGAGGTATTGGAGGCGAAGATCGCGGCGGGCCCGCACAGGGCGTCCAACTCCTTCCACAAGGCGTTCTTCACGTCCAAGTCTTCGGTGACTGCCTCGATCACGATGTCGCAGGACCTGAGCTCGGCGGTGTTCGTGGTGAAGGCGAGGCGCTGCAGCGCGGCCTCACGGGCTTCGGCCGCCAGCTTGCCCTTCTCGACGAGCTTCGCGAAGGATTTCTCGATCCCCGCTCGGCCCTTCTGGAGGATCTCGCTCGACACGTCGCGGACGGTCGTCGCGTAACCGGCGCTCGCCGCCACCTGGGCGATCCCGCTGCCCATCAGGCCGCACCCCAGCACCCCGACACGTTGGATCTCTGCCATTTCGCTCTCAGACCTGGAAGGTTTTGCGGATCTCAGCCGCGATCCGGACGAACGCGGTGGCTCGCGGGCCGGGCAGGGCATGCTCGGCACGGATCTCGCCACGCTCGAGCCGGTCGAGCACCTGCTCCAGCGACACCACGATCTTTTCGTTCTCGGGGCGGTGACGCCGCGCGATGACCACCGACGCCACGGCCATCCCGCCCGCGGCTACATAGGGGACGAAGGCGACCGCCCCGAGCGGACCGGCGAGCACAGCCGCCAGGACCCCGGCCCCCAGGGCCAGGGACGCGCCGATCAGCCGCGCGCCGCGCGGCTTCGCGATGTCGGCCACGAGCTGGGCGTGGCAGAAGCCCGGCTCCAGCTGGGTGACCTGTCCCGTCACTTCCGTCGCCTGGGCGAGCGCGTAGCGGCGACCGTGGGCCATCAAGGCGCGCTGAATCGATGCGAACGCCCCCACCTTCGGCTCCCACGACGTCCGGTCCGAATAGCGGCGTTTGACCTGGAGGAGCTCTTCTTCCTCCATCCAGCGGCTGAGCGCCTGCTCCACCGCAGCGCGATCGCCGGGCACGACGCGACTGGCCGAGAGCCGCGAGGGGCCGGTCAGCCACGCCCACAGACCGCGGGGGACTTCAGCCACGCTGCGCGTCTGCTCCTCGAGAAGCGCCTGGCGCAGATACCGCGCGGGGATGCCGACGTCCTTGCCGAGGGCGAGCAGCTCGGCTTCCGTGAGCCCCTCGCCGATGTCGTGCTCACCGGCCTGCAGCTCGGCGGCGCGCTGGAGGATGCGGTCGAGCGCCTCGCGACTGATCAGCTCGCCAGGCATCGCTAGGCTTGCACCCTGTCCTTGCTGGACAGCGGGGCCGCCGGCAGGGATTCACCGGAGGCCTTCGCGGGCAAGGCCGGTGCCCGGCCGCCTCCCCCCTTGATCGCGTCGAGAAGCCCTTTGAACAAGTCGATGGGGATCGGGAAGATCGTCGTCGAGTTCTTCTCGGAGGCGATCTCGGTCACCGTCTGCAGGTAGCGCAGCTGGATGGCGGCCGGCTCGGAGCCGATGATGCGCGCCGCCTGGGCCAGCTTCTCGGAAGCCTGCAGCTCCCCCTCGGCGTTGATGATTTTGGCGCGCCGCTCGCGCTCCGCCTCGGCCTGCCGGGCCATGGCGCGCTTCATCTCGGGCGGCAGGTCGACGTCCTTCACCTCCACCGCCGAGACCTCGATCCCCCAGTCTTCGGTACGCGTGTCGATGATGTTCTTCAGAATGGCGTTGATCTTCTCGCGATTCATCAGCAGCTCGTCCATCTCGGTCTCGCCCAGCACCGAGCGCAGCGTCGTCTGCGCGAGCTGGCTCGTGGCGTAGAGGTAGTTCTCGACGCCGATCACGGCCTTCACCGGATCCTTCACCAGCATGTAGAGGACGGCGTTCACCTTGATGGAGATGTTGTCCCGGGTGATCACGTCCTGGGGCGGGATGTCCATCGCGACCACGCGCAGCGAGACCTTCTGCATCCGGGCGAAGAGCGGCGGCAAGTAGATCAGCCCGGGACCCTTGGCTCCCCAGGACCGTCCCAGGAAAAAGTAGACCGCGCGCTCGTACTCGCGCAGCACGCGCAAGCCCGAGAACAGGTAAAACCCGACGCCGAGGAGGATCGGCAGGAGGAGGTTGTCCATGGGACGCTCCTAGGCGGGGAAGGCTTCCACAATCACCGCCGCGCCCTGACCGCCGCCGATGCAGGCGGAGCCCAGGCCGAACCGCTGGCGCTGCTGCCGCAGGGCGTGCAACAGGTGGATGGTGATGCGCGTGCCGCTCGCGGCCAGTGGGTGGCCGATGGCGATCGCGCCGCCGTGCACGTTGGTCCGGTCGCGGTCGAGCCCGAGCTCCTTCTCCACGGCGCGGTACTGGGGCGCGAACGCCTCGTTCACCTCGACCAGGTCCATCTGCTCGAGCTTCATCTGCGCTTTGGCCAATGCCTTGCGCGCCGCCGGCGCAGGACCGATGCCCATGTATTCAGGCTCGACGCCGGCGACCGCCCAGGCGACGAGCCGGCCCAGCGGTTTGGCGCCGTGGGCGGTGGCGTAGGAATCGCGGGCGATCACGGTGGCCGCGGCGCCGTCGCAGATGCCGGAGGCGTTCCCCGCAGTCACCAGACCGTCCTTCTTGAAGTAGGGTTTGAGACCGAGCAGCACCTCCAGCGTCGTCTCCGGCCGCATGTGCTCGTCGGCGCGGAACTCGACGGTCTGACCCTTCTTTTTCACCGGCACCGGGACGACTTCGTCCTGAAAGACGCACGCATCCCAGGCCTGTTTGGCACGCCGCTGCGAGGCGAGGGCGACCTCGTCCACTTCCTGACGGGTGAGGTGGTACCTCTCGGCCAGTTTCTCGGCGGTCTCCGCCATGGAGAGGCCGCACTGCGGATCCTTGAGGGCTTCCCACAGCAGATCCTCGAGGGGAGCCGACGGCCCGAGCCGCAGCCCCCAGCGGGCGCCGCGCACCACGTGGGGCGCCTGGCTCATGGACTCGCAGCCGCCCGCGAGCACCGCCTCGGCCTCGCCGAGCAGAATCAGCTGGGCACCTTGGGTGATCGCCTCGAATCCGGAGCCGCACAGCCGGTTCACGGTGACGGCGGGCACTTCGATCGGCAGCCCCGCTTTGAGGCCCACGTGGCGGGCGCAGTAGATCGCGTCGGCCGAAGTCTGGAGGGCGTTGCCGAAGACGGTGTGGCCGATGTCGGCGGCGGGCACGCCGGAGCGCTCGAGCGCGTATCGGGCCGCGACGACGCCGAGGTCGGTGGCCGAAAGGTCCTTCAGCGAGCCGCCGAAAGTCCCGAACCCGGTCCGCACCCCTGAGAGAAAGACGACGTCTGTATTGGTACCCTGGGTCTTCATGGGGGAAAGCTCCGCGTAAGTGCGCTCAGACGGCGGAATATGGGCGGCCGGAACAGGCCGCGGTAGGGCGCGACGTCAGTCGCGACTCACAGCGCGGCCGTAATGGCTTGCGCCACCTCCTGCGTCGTCGCCTGGCCCCCGACGTCCGGCGTCCGCACACCGGCGGCGAGCGCGCCTCTCACCGCCTGCTCGAGGTCTCCCGCCGCTCCCGGCTCACCGAGCTCCGCGAGCATGAGGGCACCGGTGAGGATGGCCGCCAT
This sequence comes from uncultured Gemmatimonadaceae bacterium, assembly GCA_964641215.1. Lineage (GTDB taxonomy): Bacteria > Gemmatimonadota > Gemmatimonadetes > Gemmatimonadales > GWC2-71-9 > 13-1-40CM-70-15. The sequence goes on along the minus strand of CAZXKD010000002.1, from coordinate 45,833 downwards.
CGGATTGGCATCACCGCGGCCTGCGTGACGCGGCGCCGAGCCGTGCACCGGCTCGAACAAGCCGGCGCGACCCGGGTGGAGATTGGCGCTGGGGGCGATTCCCAGCCCGCCCACCAACGCGGCACCGAGATCAGACAGAATGTCGCCATACAGATTGTTCGTGACGATCACCTGGAACCGCCCCGGCTTGCGCACCAGCTCCATCGCCAGGGCGTCGATGTAGCGATGCTCGGCCTCGATCCCGGGGTAGTCCGCGGCGATCTCGCGGAACAGTCGCTGCCAGAGATGGTGGGTGGGGACGGCGTTCGACTTGTCCCCCATGGTGATCAGCGTCCTGCCGTGCGCCCGCGCCCAGTCGAACGCCGCGCGGATGATGCGCGAGACTCCCTTCACGGTGTGCACTTCTTCGGCGATGTGCTCATCACCTGCCACGCGCCCCCGTCCGAGATACATGCCCTCCGTGTTCTCCCGGAAGATCACGAAGTCAACTGCCGGACGGTCCGACGGACGGACTGTCGGACTGTTCAACCGCAAGGGTGTGAGGTCAGGATGGAGGAGCTGCACAGGTCGAAAGTTGACGTAGAGATCCAGCCGAAACCGCAGCCCCAGGAGGATGTCGCGGGCGTGCTCGTTCCCCGGCACGCGCGGATCGCCCAACGCACCGAGGTAGATCGCGTCCACGTCGTCCCGCAAGTGACGGAACGCCTGGTCGGGGAGCGTCTCCTTGGTCTTCAGGTAGTGGTCGGCGGAGTAGGGGAGGCGCTCCCAGGCGAGGGTGAAGCCATGCTGCTGCGCGGCGGCGTCGAGCACCGGGATGGCGGCCTCGACGACTTCCGGTCCGATCCCGTCCCCCGCGATCACCGCGATGCGGTAACGCTTCACTCGAATCCAGTTCCCCGGCCGCAGCTCACGCAGTAGGCCCAACCGACGTCCACCTCGGCTCCGCAGGCGGGACACTTCAGCTCCTCTCCCGACGGCGGCTGGCCGCAGTGCGGGCAGAAATTCACCTTGCGGTTGCGGGGGAGCATGCCGCCGCAGTAGGCGCACTGCCGACCGGGCGCGTCCTCGTCCTCGGCGAGCTCGAACGGGGTCTCGGGGACGGAGGGGGAGGGGGACGGGGATGAGGGAACCTCCTCATGCTCGGGCTCCTCCTCGGGCGGCGGGGGGGGCGGTGGCGGAGCGTACACCGCTGCGCCGCGCAGGAACCGCTCGGCGGCGAGGCGGTTGATCATCACGCGCGCGTCGGGGAAGGTGCGAAACATGGCGGGGTCGGGGTTCACCGTCGCGACCTCGCGCTGCATCGCCTCCCGCACGTCGTCCGGCTCGAGCCGCACATAGCCGCGCTCGCCCGCGAGCAGCCGCAGCACCGCCATCTCGTAGTCCTGGTGCGTCGCCACCCGCAGGTGCGAGCGGTTCAAGCGGTAGGGCACGAGCCGCTCGTACACGTCGGTCGCGGGGAACGGCACCGCCAGGCGCGCATCCCTAGCCAGCACCTGCACCAGCCGCTCGAACAGCCGATCCAGCTCATCCACGC
>CAZXKD010000002.1:0-44199 GCA_964641215.1 uncultured Gemmatimonadaceae bacterium | reverse complement strand
GACTCTCCTTGCTATTCCGCAATCCGCAATCTGCATCATCTCCACTCCCGCACCCAGCGGTCGTACAGCACCGGCGCGAGCCGCCCCTCCTGCAGGACTTCGATCCCCGACGGGTCGCGGTAGGCTTTGCGGTAGAAGACGTGGGTGACACCTGAGTTGATGATGAGTTTGGCGCACATGACACACGGCGAGGCGCTGATGAACATCACCTTGTCGCGCACGTTGCCCGGCGCCTTGACGAGGGCGTTCATCTCCGAATGGATGCATCCGCAGTTTCCCGGCACGGCCGAGTCACACGTATTGGCGAGTCCGCGCGCGTTCCCGTTATAGCCGATCGCCAGGACGTTCTCGAGTGCCTGGTCGGTGATCACCGTGCCCACCTGGAGTCGCGCACAGGTGGAGCGCTTGGCCAGCTCTTCGGCCATCCGCATGTACACCTCGTACAACGGGATGCGCTCGACGGGCGGCTGCGGCGTGCCGTCGGGGAGAACATTGAGCGGGTGCGTGTTGGCAGGGACGCCGTCTTTAAAGACGCTCATGCACCGGCCTGTCGGGGTCGTAGGCCCCGTACTTGCCCCGCGCGCGCTGCTGCGCGAGCCACGTGTCGAACCCCGACGGCACCAGGCCGTTAGACCGCTCCTGACGCTCGGCGGCGCCCACGGCGAGGCGGTCGGCGTACTCGTTCTTGGGGTTGTCGTCATGACCGCGCACCCAGCGCCACTCCACCTGATGCGCCCGGATGACCTGGGCGAGCTTCTGCCAGAGCTCGGCGTTCTGGAGCTCGCCGCCTTTCCGCTTCCAGCCCTTCCGCTCCCATCCCGGCAACCACTCGGTCACACCCTTGACGAGGTATTCGGAATCGGAGACGTACCGCACACGCGCGTGTGCCCACTGGCGGCGGACCCACTCGAGCGTCGCGATGGCGCCGGCGATGGCCATCTTGTTGTTCGTCGTCTGCGGCGAGCACTCGTAGAAATCCCAGCGAGCGACGCTGTCGCCGGCGGGCGCTTCGATGAGCGCCGCGTTGCCGCCCGGGCTGGGCTTGGTGGAGTCGTTTCCCAGGCAGCTCTCGTCGGCGTGCACCAACACCGGGATGGAAGGCGCCTCGGGCATCAGGGCTGGATCACGACCGGGATGTCGGTGTGCCGCAAGATTTCCTCCGCGTGGGAGACCACAGGTTGGCTGGTACGGCCTGACCGTCGCTCCAGGTGCGCGCCGGCGAACAGGGCGTCGCAGCTGGTGCGCGCGATCACCCGGGCGACCACCTCGCCCGGCGAGCCCCCCTCGATGTGGGTCACGAACGGTACGCCCAGCATCGAGAGCACGGCTTCGGCCGCGCCGACCACCTGCACGCCGGCCTCGCGGTCGCCGGTCGCGTGGATCACGTGCACGGTGCTCTCCACGATGCTGGCGAAGCGCGCCGCCAGGTCGAGCGCCCGCCGGCTGGTCTCCCCACCGTCGAACGCCACGGCGCAGGTTCGCATCGGGGACGGGGTCCCGCCGCACACGATGACGCACTTCTCGGCGATCGTGATCAACGAGCTGACGGTGGGGCCGAGCGCGTCGGCGGCGGTCACGCTGCCGCGTCGCCCCACCAGCGCGGCGTCCACCGCCTTGGCGAGCTCGGCGAGGACGAGATCGGGGCTGCCCTCTCCCTCGATCAGCTCGACCGCGAGCCCCGCTGCCTCGACGCGCTCCCGGGCCCGCGCGAGCAGTGCCGCCCCGTTCCCGGCTTCCGATCCGCCACCCCCCTCGTGAACGGTCGCGGCAACCAGAGTGGCCCCGAACCGATGGCCGAGCTGAACCGCCTGCTCCAGCGCTGCGTCCGCTCGCGGACTGCCGTCGAGACCGATCAGCAGACGGGTGAACATGCGGCCTTCACGGGAGGACCGCGAACCGTTCGAGCTCGCGCAGTCGGAACGCCAACACTTCACCTGTCATCGGCAACCGTGCCTCCAAGAGCTCTTCCCGGTCCGCCGTCTCGAGCCGCTCGGCGATCACCACATATTCGGTGCCTCGACGCATCAGCGCCACCCGGCGATGCTCGCGCACCGCGTGCTCAAGCGCATCGAGGGCGTCGGGGGTGAGTGTGTGGTACTCGGGGATGGCGGCCATCTGAGGGCGAGGGGGAAGGGGGGGGGGCCTAGGTCACCACGATTGCGCCGGGGTGCCCTGGGACGACGCGCCCGATCACCGCCGCCGCCGGTGCCCTTTCCTTCTGTAAGGCCGCCACCAGGGCGGGGGCGTCCCGCTCCGGCAGAGCGATGAGCAGGCCGCCCGACGTCTGGGCGTCGCACAGCAGCACGCGGTCGGTCTCCGGTACGTCGGGTCGCCACGAAACGGCATCCTCCCCCTCCAGGCTTTCGCGGTTGCGTTTCGTGCCGCCGGGCACGGCGCCGCGCCCGACCATCTCGGCCGCATGGGCCAGCACGGGGACGGCGGCGGCGGTCACTTCGGCCGCCGCACCGCTGGCCGCGAGCAGGCTGTGCAGGTGGCCCAGCAGCCCGAAGCCCGTCACGTCGGTGGCCGCGTGCGGGCCACGCCCTCCCCTGACGGCGTGCAGGGCGCGCGCGGCACCCGCGTTGAGCGTGGTCATTACGGCCACGGCGGGGGCGAGCGCAGCGGCATCAAGCAGGTCGCGCTTCAGCGCCGTGGCCAGCACCCCGGTGCCGATCGGTTTGGTCAGCACCAGTGCGTCGCCCGGCCGGGCGCCGGCATTGGTGACGATGCGATCCGGGTGAACTTCCCCGATCGCCACCATGCCGTACTTCGGCTCGGGATCATCGATGGAGTGGCCGCCCAGTACGAACGCGCCCGCTTCCCGTGCGATGGCCGCTCCGCCCCGCAGCACCTCGCCCAACACATCGTAGGGGATCGTGTCGCGGGGCCAGCCGACCACGTTCAGCGCGAACAGCGGCGTCGCCCCCATGGCGTACACGTCGGAGAAGGCGTTCGCGGCCGCGATGCGGCCGAAGTCATAGGCATCGTCGACGATGGGCGTGAAGAAGTCCACTGTCCCCACGATGGCGCGGTCGGCCGACAGGCGAAACACGGCGGCGTCGTCGCGGGCGGCGGCGTCGACGAGGATCCGGGGATCCGTCGCGGCGGGCACGTGGCGCAAGACCTGCGCCAACTCGGCAGGGCCGAGCTTGCAGGCTCAGCCCGCGCCGTGCGAGAAGGCGGTCAGCCGGACGGTGGTTTTGGGCTGCGACGACATAGTGGACGGAAGATGGACTCGAAGCCAGCCGTTAGCCAAGCCTCCAGGCGAGGAGGCCGCCGGCCGCCACGTACCGGGCCACGTCGAGCCAGGCATGGACGAGCAGCGTCCGCCGTCGGGACGGCTCGACGTACGGCCACATGACGAGCCGGCGCGGGAAGGCGACGAGGAGCCCGACCAGGAAGAACAGCACCCCCCAGCCGCCGGCGCCCAACGTATCAAACCATAGCGAGCCGAAGAGCACGACGACCGCCGCCTCGACCAGACGCCACCGGACTTCCCAGCGACTGTATGACCAGACGAAATAGCTGTTGCCGGCGGACACGTCCTCGCGGTACCCGATCGGTGGCGTCACGACGAACAGCAACGCCACCGGCAGCCAGGCGAGCGCCAGCCGGTCGAGGCTCACTTCCCTCGTCGCAGCCCCCGTCCGGGACGCGCGGTGGTGAGCGCGCCGTGATTCAGGACGACCTGCCCGTTGACCAGCACGTACGCGAACCCCACCGAGGGCTGGTGCGGCCGGTCGAACGTCGCGCGGTCGGCGACGCTCGCCGCGTCGAATACCGTAATGTCCGCGTACATCCCCGGGCGCACTAACCCGCGGTCCTTGAGGCCCACCCGCTGGGCCGGGAGGGACGTCATCTTCCGCACCGCGAACTCGAGGGGCATGAGCTTGAGCTCGCGCACGTAGTGCCCCAGGATGCGGGCGAAGCTGCCGTACGCCCGCGGGTGGGTGCCGTCCTTGCCGAAGGGCCCGTCGGGGGCGACGCCGCCCGCGTCGCAATCCACCGCGACCCACCACGTCTTCATCGCCTCCTCCACGTCGGGCTCGCTCATCGTGAAGTAGATCGCCCCGGTGCGGCTGTGGTCCGCGATCACGATGTCGAACAGGGTCTCGATCGGGTCGGCATGGCGCGCGCGGGCGATCTCGGAGAGCCGCCGGCCGTCGAGGTAGTGCAGCGAGTCCTGGAATGGCCCGGCGATCAGGATGCCATCGGCGCCCCCCGCGTTCTCGTACGTGCTCTCGTCCCCCAGGGCGGGGCGCTGCATCTCGCGGTGAAGACGCGCGCGCGTCGCCGGGTCTCTCAGCCGCGCGATGAGCGAGTCCATCCCGCCGGCGTGGGCCCATTGCGGGATCGAAGCGTCGAGCGAGGTCGCGGCGGCGATGTAGGGGTACTGATCGGCCGTGACGTCCAGTCCGGCCGCCCGCGCCGAGTCGATCTTCGCCAGGACGCGCGGCATCCTGCCCCAGCGCGGCCTCCCCGACACCTTGAGATGCCAGATCTCTACGGGGATGCCCGCCTCGCGGCCGATGCGGAACGCCTCATCGAGCGCCTCTTCTTCGTGCGCGGCTTCGTTGCGGATGTGGCTCGCGTAGATCCCCCCGTGGCGTCGCGCCGCCCTGGCGAGCGCGACCAGCTCGTCGGTGGGGGCGTAGATGGCGGGGGCGTACAACAGGGCCGTCGAGACGCCCAGCGCGCCCTGCGCCATCATCGTGTCGACCAGCGCCGTCATGTGGGCGAGCTCGGCGGGCGTGGCGTGGCGGTTCTGGAAGCCGATGACCGCGGCACGCACTTGGGTCGCCCCTACGAACGTCGCGATGTTGATCGCCGAGCCGGTGCGGGCGAGGTGGGCGAAGTAGCCGTCCAGATCCCGCCAGTCCTCGTTCAGGTGGTATTTCTTCATGAACTCCGAGTCGAGCGCCGCCAATGCCTCGGTGAGCGGGGCGACCGAGCCACCCTCGCCTGTCACCTCGGTGGTGATGCCCTGGGTGATTTTGCTGAGGGCCCGGCTGTCGATCAGGACGTTGGTCTCCGACTGGCCGAGCATGTCGATGAACCCGGGGGCCACGACGAGCCCCGAGACGTCCAGGGTCTCGCGCGCCTGCGCGGCTCCCAAGAACCCCACCGCCGCGATGCGGTCGCCCGAGACGGCCACGTCGCCGCGCCAGCGCGGGTTGCCGCTGCCGTCCACGATCCAGCCGCCCGTGAGGATCTTGTCGTAGGTCGGTACTGCCGCCTCGCGGTCGGCCGGCCGGACGCAAGCCGCCAGCAGGAGGAAGGCGAGTGTGGCGTACCGGGTCAGCGCTTTTTCCATTCGGCCCTCAGGGAATCGGGCCGCACGATGCGGCCCCGGGTCATGACCCAGGCGATGTTCCGCGTGGCCGTGATGCTCCCCTCCCCACCCCCTCCCCCCCCTCCGCCGGCAGGGTTGGCGTTGAGCACGACGAGGTCGGCCACCTTCCCCGCGGCCACGCGGCCGAGTGAGTCGGCGCGCAGCAGCTCGGCGTTGTGGCGCGTGGCTGCGGTGATCGCCTCGACCGGCGTGAACCCGGCGGCGACGAGCAGCGCCAGCTCCTCGTGCAGGGCCTCGCCGGGAATGAGCAGCTGGTTGGCGGCGTCGGTGCCGGCGGCGACGAGGCCGCCGGCGCGCTTGAACTCGCGCACGAAGCGGTCCTGCACTGGCCGAGAGCGACGGAAGGCCGTGAAGTCGCTGGGGCGCCAGTTGCTGCGCCGCAGCAGGCTGGCGACCTGCCGGACCACGTTCCCCGGGTCGGCGGGCACGTCGGCCATCGCGGGGCGGGCCAGCAGGGCGGTGTCGGCTAGGTGCGCGAGTGTCTCGTGTAGCACCAGCGTCGGCACGATGGCCACGTGCGTGGCCGCGAGCGCGCGGGCGAGACGGGCGAGGGTCACCGAATCGAGCGACGCCCAGCCTTGTTCCTCGAGCGTCCAGCCGGCCAGGAACTGATTGTGGGCTACGAGATAGGCCCGCGGGTTGCGGGCCGCGGCCTGCACGACGCCGGCCATGTGTTCGAGCGAGATCACGCCCGCCTGTGCGGCGGTGAGGGCGTCGGTCTTGCCCAGATGCGCGGCCACGCCGAGGCGCAGCGTCGCCGCCTCATCGAGGAGCGGCCGCAGCAGCTCGGGAGTGATCTTGGTGTAGATCTTTAGGTAGTCGGCTCCGGCCACCGCCCTCTGGTCCACCGCCTTGCGAGCCTCGTCGCCGCTGGCGACCGCTGTGGCGGTGGGATACGTCGCCGGCACCCCGTCGATCATCGCCCCTGCCGAAAACATGCGTGGCCCGAACACCGAGCCGGTGTTCAGCTCGGTCTTCAGCGCGAACGCCGTATCGTTGTTATTGCCGACATCGCGTACCGTCGTGACGCCCCAGGCGAGGTAGCGCGGGATGGCCCAGCGCTGCAGGTGAGCGTGAGCGTCGATCAGTCCCGGGATGATCGTCTTGCCCAGCAGGTTGATCCGCTGGGCGCCCCGCGGGATCGGGATGTCTCTCACCTGGGCCACGGCCTCGATGTACCCGTGCTTAATGAGGATGAGCGCGTCCTGAAGGGGTGGCCCACCCGAGCCGTCGATGAGCGTCGCGCCTTCCAGCGCAATCGTGTCCTTGCCCGGAGCGGCGCAGGCTGCGCAGACCAAGGCCACGAGCGCCGCAATCGGAAAACGGGAGGCGAGCGGGGTCATGGCTTCGGATCCGGGGACGTATGGTCGTGGAGAATCTGCCAGCGGTCGCCTTGCTTCTGCAGGATCAGGGTGAAGGGTCCACTCGCCACCAGCGAATCGCCCCGGTGCAACTGGAAGCGCGCGGTCGCGTACGCGAGGTCCATCGTGAGGGGCCGCACGCGGACTTCCTCGAAGCTCAGCGAGTCGCGCGACTTGCCGGGGGAGAAGTAGTAGGCTTGGTAGCGGTCGAAGAGCTTTTGCCAGCCGTACTGGACGTGGCCGCCCGACACGTAGCTGGTCAGGGAGTCGCGCGCGTAGTCGCTCATGAAACCGGGCAGATCGCCGCGGTTCCAAGCGGCGGCGGAGCGCCGTAGCATCGCTGCGATTTCCACCTGGGGATTGCCGAGAGGGATCTTCGGGGCGGAGCAGGCGGCGAGCCCGGCCAGCAGCAGACCCGCTGCCCGACACACCACGCGCCGCGGGAGCGCCTCGAGGTGATGGCCGCCGCCATCCGGAGAGCGCTCCCGCGGTGTGTCGTCGACGGGTTCTACGCCGCTTTGGCGGCCTACCGCCGCCGCCTCCGGCGTGTGGCTTTCCTCTTCTTGCCTGCTCGCTTCCTCGCCTTGGGGCGGCTCCGCTTGGCCTTCCGTTTCGCCGCCTTCCGCTTCGCCTTCTGCCGGCGCGCCTTCTTCTTCGGCTTGGGCGCCCGCATCGGCTCCGGCGCACCCATCGGGGACGGCATCGGCGGCGCTGGGGGGGCCGACGGGAAGGTCGGTTCCATCATCCCAGGGCCAGTCCAGCCGCTCTCGGTCACATCCAGAGGCTCAAGCATCGAATCTCTCCTCCGCTGGTAGGGTCAGGGCGTGGCCTATAGCTTACCCGGCCACACTCACCCCGCAAGTGATATGCGCAACTTGTGCCGCGCCCTCGTGTTGGCGCCCGCGCTGCTGGCCGCCCAGGAAACACCGCGTCCTATCTCACTGGCGTGGCGGAGGTTCGGGGTCGACCTCAGCGGCGCCGCCCGCACTGCGGGATACCTCAGCGTCATCGGTCGTCGGGCCGCCCTCCTCGGCACCGAAACCGGCAGCTTCGAAGCCTGGGCGTGGCCGTTGAAGCTGCTCCACGGCTTCGAGCTCAAATTCCAGACCCCTCTGTACGACTCCCCGGTGCTCGGCCGAGACATCGCCCGCCGGGTGGAGGTGACTCCCGCCGGGGCGAGCGTCGTTTACGGCCACCCCGCTTTCACCGTTACCGAACGGTTGTTCGCTCCCTTGGACGAGCCCGCCGTCGTAGTGATTCTGGAAGTGAACGCGGTCCGGCCCATCGAGATCATCGCGCAGTTCCGGCCCGATCTGCAGTACGCCTGGCCGGCCGGGATGGGTGGCCAGTACGTGTTCTGGGACGACAGCGAAAAAGCGCTCGTCCTCTCCGAGAGCCGCCGCCAGGCCAACGGCCTTTTCGGCTCCCCTGCCGCTACGTGGGCGACGAACAACCCCTCCCATATGCTCGCCGACGCCCCCAGCGAGCTGCACATCGCAGTCGGCGACCAAGGCAGGGTCCCTATGCCGAAGCCGGGTGAGCCAGCCGGCCGCCTCACGGAGGTCCATGCGGCGGGGATCCCGATCGTAATCGTGGGAGCGGAGGCGCCGCGGGACAGCGTGCGGGCGATCTACCGCCGGGTGCTGCGTACGGCCGAGGCGCTGTACGTGGCGCGCGCGACCCATGCCCAAGCGGTGCTCGACTCCACTGTGGCGCTCGAGTCACCCGACACCGTGCTCGACCTCGCGGTGCGCTGGGCGGAGCTGAACCTGGACGCAGCACTTGCCTGCAACCCGGATCTCGGCTGCGGGCTGGTCGCCGGATTCGGCCCGTCCGGCCCCACCAGTACGCGGCCGGGATTCGGATGGTACTTCGGCGGCGACGCGTCGATCAATTCGTTGGCGATGAGCTCGGTCGGGCTGTGGGGCGTGGCGCGCGACGGGCTCGCCTTCTTCGCGACCTACCAGGGCAAGACCGAGCCCAATCTGGGCAAGGTCCCGCACGAGATCTCCCACAGCGCGGCCCGTATCCGGTGGTTCGAGGACTACCCGTATGCCTTCTACCACGGTGATACGACGCCCTTTTGGATCCTGGCGCTCGCCGAGTACTGGCAGGCGTCCGGGGACACGGCGACGGTCCGCCGGCTCTGGCCCAATCTCCGGCGCGCCTACGAGTGGGCGAAAGCGACCGACGCCAACGGCGACGGCCTGATGGACAACGCGAAAGCGGGAGCTGGCGCCATCGAGGTCGGCGACCTGCAGCAGGGGCTGCAGTCGGACGTGTACATGGCCGCGGTGTGGGTGAAGGCGCTGGAAGTGTTGCCCCAGATGGCCGAGGCGATGGGCGGGGCGGAGCGGACCTTGGCGGCCGAGGCGCGGCGTCTCCACGACCGCGCGCTCGCCACGCTGCGCGACAGGTTCTGGCTTCCCGCCGAGCGGCGCTATGCGTTCGCGTTGCTGGAGGGAGGGAAGCTCTCGAGCGAGCTCACCGTGTGGCCCGCCACCGGGCTCGCCTTCGGGTTGTTCGACGAGGAGCGCGGCCAGGCGACCGCCGCGTCGCTGGCCGGCGCGGCTATCACCACGGACTGGGGGGCCCGTACCCTCGCCCCCACCTCGCAGTTGTTCGACCCGCTGCACTACAACAACGGCACCGTGTGGCCGTTCGTGACGGGGTTCGACGCCCTGGGGCTGTATCGCTACCACAACGACGCGATGGGCTACGCCGCGACCACCGCCATCGCGCGCACCACGTTCCTGTGGGGACTGGGAGACAACCCCGAGGTATTCTCCGGCAGCGCCTACGAGCCGCTCGAGACGTCGGTGCCGCAGCAGTTTTTCGCGACGGCGATGCTGCTCACGTCGCTCGTGCGCGGGCTGCTCGGCTGGGAGGGGGACGCGCCCGACAACCGGGTCCGCTTGGCGCCGCACTTGCCTGCCCGCTGGGATTCGGTGGCCGTAGAGCGACTCCCCGTCGGTACGGGGCGCTACCGACTGCGAATCGTCCGCTCGCGCCAATCGCTCTCCGCCACGCTCGTTCGCACTGCAGGCCGCGGCGTGGACACCCTGCTGTTCAGCCCGTCGCTACCGCTCGGCGCGGAGCTGCAAGGCGTGACGGCCGGCGGCCAGCCCGTCGCATGCGCGAGTCGCCCCACCGGTACCGACGTGCACGTTGACTGCCGGCTGCCGCTCGGCGAACGCCTCGAGATCCACGTTCGGCATACGCCCGGGTGGGAAGTGCTGCTGGATCCGCCGGCGCCCTCGCGCGGGGAGCGCTCGAGCGCCCTGAAGCTGCTCACGCGACGCCTCGCCGGCGACACGCTCGTGTTGCAACTCGAGGGGTTGGCCGATCGGACCTACGACCTGGAGGTGCGGACGCCCGCCGCGGTGAAGCGCGTGACGGTGGCCTTTCCAGCGGGAGGCTCCCGTGTCGACGGCTACGCCGCGCGCCAGCTGCGCGTCACCGCCCAGCCGTGACAAGTTTGCTTGACAATGACACTTAGGCGGACGTAGGTTCGCGATGCCATGAGTCTCCGTAGCTGCACGGCGCTGCTGCTCCTGAGCCTGCCTGCCGCGGCCCTCGCCCAGAACGTTGCCGAAGTGCAGGTAGCGCCGCCCACCGTAACGATCAAAGTGGGCGAGCGCACCGGGCTGCTGGCTACCGCGTTCGACCGCGCTGGCAACGTCATCCCTACGGTGCGATTCCTGTGGGGGTCCAACAACGTCGTGGTCGCGCGGGTTGACAACAACGGCACCGTTACGGGCATCGCCAGTGGCGTGGCGATCGTCGAGGCGCGCGCGGGCACCCAGAACGGCCAGGCCGGTGTACAGGGTGTGGGCGGCGGGGGTCCCCGTCCGGCCACGCGGCCCGACGCCACCCCCCCGGGTCAGCCGGCGGCGGAGCCGGGATCGCTGGATCCTCTGGCCGGTCAGCCGGCCGGCGTGGGGCCCGCCGCGGCGCTACGCATCGATCCGCCCGCCATCTATCTCCTCCCGTCCGAGAACACGCGCGTCTTCCCGCGGGCGCTGCGGGAGGATGGCTCGCCGGCCGCGCCCGTGCGCGTCACCTGGAAATCGCTGCGGGAGGACATCGCGAGCGTGGACCAGAACGGGAACGTGGTCGCGCTGGCCCCGGGGCAGGGCACGATCCAGAGCAGCGGGACCGGAGGGCTCACCGCCACCGCGCCCGTCGTCGTGGCCTCCGCCGAGGCGGCGATTCAGGCGACGAGCCCGGTGCGGATGTCCCCCGGTGAGGTGGACACGCTGCGCGTGATCGTCCCGTCGCAGAACGGACGGCAGGTGAACCCGTTGGCGCTGCAATGGTCGTCGAGCGATCAGAGCGTGGCGCAGGTGAGCATGCTGGGCGTGGTGCGGGCAGTGGGCGCAGGCAAGGCCACACTCACGGTGACCGGGCTGCTGCAGACGAAGACGTTGGATGTCCTGGTGCACCGGGTCGTGCAGTACCTGGCGGTGCGACCGCGCTCGAGCGTGGATGTGCAGGTGCCCGTCACCTCCACGGCGAAGTTCGCGGCGCAGGCGCTGGCGGCCGACACGACGCCGATCCCGGAGGCGCCCCTGCGCTGGAGCGCCACGGACACCTCCGTCGTGGGCTTCGACGTCGCCACCGGGACGCTGACCGGCAAGCGGATCGGCCGCACCCAGGTGACTGTGCGCGGGCCGGGGGGAGCCCCGTCGGTGACGTGGAACGTGAATGTGATCGCCGGCGCGGTGAAGCTCGGCATGACGCGTCTCGGGCTGCCGCCGGGCGCGCACGTGACGATCAAAGCGAGTTTCGCCGACGACGCGGGGACGGTGTTGGGCCCGGCGAGCGGGATCACCTGGAGCTCGGACAACCCGCAGGTCGCCGCGATAGGCGAGGACGGCACGGTGTCGGCGGCGGGCTACGGCCGGGCACGGATCACGGCCACGGCGCCCGGCGGGAAAACCGCCACGACCGACGTCATTGTGCAAGGGGAGATCATCGTCGCCAGCAACCGCGGCGGGAAGTTCCAGCTGTTCGCCGCCGACCGCTCGAACCTGGCCCAGCTGCGCAAGGTCTCCGCCGACACGGGACAGGCCGTCGACCCGGCCGTCTCGCCGGACGGATCGCGGATCGCGTTCGTCTCCACACGGGACGGTATTCCCCACATCTACGTGATGGACGCGGACGGCGGGAATGTCACCCGGTTGACGAGCGACCCCCAGCCCGACGCCCGGCCGGCGTTCACGGCCGACGGGGAGGCGATCGTCTTCGCCTCCCAGCGCACCGGGAAGCAGCAGATCTGGACGGTCAACGTGGACGGCACGGGATTGAAGCAGCTCACCACCGACTCGCTGAGCTATTCGCCCACCGTCTCGCCCGACGGCGGCATCATCGCGTACGTGTCGCTGCGCAACAAGAATTACGACATCTGGCTCATGTCCCGCGACGGGTCGAACCAACGGGCCTTCACACGCAGCCCGACCCTGCGCGAGAGCGAACCCCACTTCCTCCGGGACGGATCGCTCGCCTATCTGGTGGAGCGCCAGGACAACGGGCGCACGCTGCAGCAGGTGATCAAGGCCGACCTGGCGACGGGCACCACGACGCCGCTCACCGGGACGGATCTCGCTATTACCGGCTACGCCATTTCACCGGCGGGCGACCTGCTGGCCCTGGTCGTCAATGCGCAGCCCGAGAACCGCCGCAATCCGCAGTACAAGGTGTACATCCAGCCGGTCGGCTCCGGCACGCCGGTGCCGATGCCCACGACCGGCGCCGAGCAGATGGCCACGCCGGCTTTCCTGCCCGTGCCGTAACGACGTTGTCCGTTTACCGTTGTCAGTTCTCCGGTTGAGCCATTGAAGGCGTGTGTGCTCACCGCCACCGGCGGCACCGATTCCCTCCACGTGGCCGACGTCCCCCAGTCCCCGCCTCCCGGGCCGGGGGAGGTCCGGGTGGCGATCCGCGCGGCCGCGCTGAACCACCTCGATCTGTTCGTGGTCGAGGGAGTGGCGGGAGTGGACTACGCGTTCCCCAAGATCATGGGAGCGGACGGCGCAGGGGTGGTCGAGGCGATCGGGCCGGGGGTGACGCGGGTGCGGCCGGGAGACCGGGTGATGCTCAACCCCGGGGTCTCCTGCCGCGAATGCGAGTTCTGCCGCAAGGGCGAGCACTCGCTGTGCGTGAAGTACCGCATCCTGGGCGAGCACCTCCCCGGTACGCTCGCCGAGTTTGTCACCGTCCCCGCATTCAACGTCGCCCGGATCCCCGAGCTGAGCCCCTCGCTCTCGTGGCCCGAGGCGGCGGCCTTCTCGCTCGTGACCCTGACCGCGTGGCGGATGGTTGTGACGCGGGCGCAGGTGCAGGCGGGGGAGTGGGTGCTCATCTGGGGGATCGGCGGCGGCGTGTCGCTGACGGCGCTGCGCATCGCCAAGCTCCGCGGCGCGACGACGATCGCGACCTCCTCGAGCGACGCCAAACTCGCCCGGGCACGCGAGCTCGGCGCCGACCACCTGCTGAACCACCGAACGCTGCCGATCGCCAAGGCAGCGCGCGCCCTCACGGCCCAGCGCGGGGTGGACGTCGTGGTGGAGAACGTGGGTGAGAAGACGTGGGAAATGTCGCTACGGTGTCTCGCCAAAGGAGGCCGCATCGTGACCTGCGGCGGGACCTCGGGACCGAAGCTCATCACGGACGTACGACCGCTCTTCTGGCATCAGTTCACGATCCTCGGCTCCACGATGGGGAACGACGCGGAGTACGCAGAGGTGCTGCGACGCCTCGGCGCCGGGGAGCTGCGGCCCATCGTGGATCGCGTCTTTCCGCTCGCGGAAGCGCGGGCGGCCTACCAGTATCTCGAGCGCGGGGAGCAGCTAGGGAAGGTGGTCGTATCTGTCGGACAGTCGGACTGACAGACGGTGGGACGGTGTGCTCGAGGTAAGTCACGTCGGCATGCCACGTTAGCGTTGCGCGTTTCGTTGCTTTTCGGCCCCTAAGTGTTTATTTTTTAGCTACTTAGCGCACTCTGTCCGACCGTCCGATCGTCCGACTGACCGACGACCTCATGACCGCACCCAACGCCCGCGAACGCATCCTGCCGCGCCTCATCGAGGACGAGCTGAAGGAGTCGTTCCTCGACTACTCGATGAGCGTGATCGTGCAGCGCGCGCTACCCGATGTGCGCGACGGCCTGAAGCCGGTGCACCGCCGCATCCTGTACGCGATGCACGAGCTCGGCCTCGTGCCCGGCCGTCCCTACAAGAAGAGCGCGACGGTGGTGGGCGACGTGCTCGGGAAGTACCACCCGCACGGTGACGTGGCCCTGTACGACTCGCTGGTGCGCATGGTGCAGGACTTCTCGCTGCGCTATCCGTTGGTGGACGGGCAGGGGAACTTCGGCTCGGTGGACGGTGACTCGGCCGCGGCGTACCGCTACACCGAGGCGCGACTCACTCGCATCGCGATGGCGCTGCTCGAGGACATCGACAAGAGCACCGTCGCCTTCGTCCCCAACTTCGACGACCGGCTGCGGGAGCCGACGGTGCTGCCGGCCAAGCTGCCGAACCTGATCGTCAACGGGTCGGCGGGCATCGCCGTCGGCATGGCCACCAACATCCCTCCGCATAACCTGAGCGAGGTGGTGCAGGCGATCCATCATCTGGTCGACCACCCGGACGCCCAGGTGAAGGATCTGCGCAAGTTCATCCGTGGGCCCGACTTCCCGACGGGCGGCATCATTTACGGCAAGCAAGGCATCAAGGAGTGCTACGAGAAGGGCCGCGGCCGCATCGTGGTACGTGCCCGGGCCCAGATCGAGGAGAAGGAGTCAACCGGCCGCCACCAGATCGTGGTCACGGAGTTCCCCTATCAGGTGAGTCCCGAGCGGGTGCGCGAGGAGATCGGGAGCCAGGCGCTGGCGAAGAAGTTGGAAGGGATCTCCGACTTGCGGAACGAGAGCGACCGGGAAGGGATCCGGCTCGTCATCGAGCTGAAGCGGGACGCCGTGCCCGCCGTCGTGCTGAACCAGCTGTACAAGCACACCCAGATGCAGACCACCTTCGGCGCCATCATGCTCGCCCTCGTGGACGGCGAGCCCAAGGAGCTGACGCTGAAGGAGCTATTGCAGCATTTCATCGACCACCGCCACGAAGTCATCACCCGGCGGACCCAGTTCGAGCTGCAGCGCGCGCAGGACCGCGAGCACATTCTCGACGGTCTGAAGATCGCCGTCGATCATATCGACGAGGTGATCCGCATCATCAAGCGGTCCAAAGACACGCCCACGGCCGATGCGGCGCTGCGCAAGCGGTTCAAGCTGTCCGAGAAGCAGTCGGCCGAGATCCTCAACATGCGCCTGGCCCGGCTCACGGCCCTGGAGATCACGAAGCTCGAGGAGGAGCTGGCGGACGTTCGCAAGTTCATCAAGGAATGCAAGGACATTCTGGCCTCCAAGCCACGCCGCATGAAAATCCTGAAGGAGGAAGTGGGCGAGCTGGCGCACGGCTTCGGCGACGAGCGGCGTACCGAGATCGTGGCGGATCAGGGCGAGTTCTCGATCGAGGACCTGATCGCCGATGAGGATATGGTCATCACCGTGTCCCACGCGGGCTACATCAAGCGCCTGCCGGTCTCGGCCTACCGTCGGCAGCGCCGCGGCGGCCGCGGCGTCACGGCCGCGCACACCAAAGAAGACGACTGGGTCGAGCACCTGTTCATCGCCTCTACCCACGACTACATGATGTTCTTCACGCAGGGCGGTCACTGCTACTGGCTCAAGGTGCACGAGATCCCGCAGGCGGCCCGCGCGGCCCGGGGCAAGCCGATCCTCAGCTGCGTCGCGATGAAGCCCGAGGAGCGCATCGCCGCCCTGGTGCCGGTGCGGGAGTTCTCCGAGGACCAGTACGTCTTCTTCGCCACGAAGGACGGGGTGGTCAAGAAGACCGTGCTCTCCGCCTATGGCAATCCGCGGTCCTCGGGCATCAACGCCATCAACATCGAGAAAGGCGACGAGCTCATCGACGTCCAGGTGACCGACGGCAAGAACGACATCGTCCTCGCCACGCGCCACGGCATGAGCATCCGGTTCCACGAGCAGGACGTGCGCGACATGGGCCGCGCCGCCACAGGGGTGAAAGGCATCGAGCTCGACAAGAAGGATCACGTGATCGACATGGTCGTGGTGCGGCGCGCCTCCACGCTGCTCACCGTCACGTCGCGGGGTATGGGCAAGCGCTCCGAGCTCGACGAGTACCGCGTGCAACACCGGGGCGGACGCGGCATCATCACCCTGAAGCGCACCGACAAGACCGGCGACGTGGTGGCGCTTAAGGAAGTGCTGCCCGACGACGAGCTGATGATGATCACCAAGAAGGGCATCATTATCCGCGTCTCGGTCGAAGGCATCCGCATCTCGGGCCGCAACACCCAAGGGGTCAAGGTGATGAACCTCACCGCCGGCGACCTGGTGGTGGACGTGGCGCGGGTGGTGAAGGAGGACGAGGACGATGGCGACGAGGGGGAGGACGCGGACGACGAGGCTCCGCGGCCCAAGCCGGTGACGAAGACTCGTCCTCGCGCCAAGGCGGCGACGACGCCCGCCAAAAAGAAGTAAGTGCTCACGGCGGCCGACGTGCGGCAAGCCGCCCAGGGGCTGCGCGGGGTCGCCGTGCGGACGCCGCTGCGTTACGTGCCCCCCCCCCTCGACGCCTGGCTCAAGCTCGAGAACCTCCAACCCGTCGGCGCCTTCAAGATCCGCGGGGCGTATAACGCCGTGCGGCGGCTGCCCGACGCGGTGCGCAAGCGCGGCGTCATCACCTACTCGAGCGGCAACCACGGACAGGCCCTGGCCTTCGCGGGCAAGGCGTTCGGCGTGCGCGCGGTGGTCGTGATGCCCGAGACCGCGCCGGCCGTCAAGGTCGACGGCGTGAAGAAATGGGGCGGCGAGGTGGTCTTCGCCGGCCGCACCTCCGAGGACCGGCAGCGCAAGGCGGAGGAGATCGCGGCGTCGCAGTGTCTCGCGATCGTGCCGCCGTTCGACCACTGGGACATCGTGGCCGGCCAGGCCACCGTTGGGCTGGAGATCGCCGAGGAGCTGCCGGAGGCACGCATGGTGGTGGTGCCGGTCGGCGGCGGCGGGTTGATCTCGGGCGTGGTGCAGGGCTTGGCGGCGGCGGGCAGCGCCGCAACGGTCTGGGGCGTCGAGCCGGCGGGCGCGCCCAAACTCAAGCGCTCGCTGGAAGCCGGGGCGCCGGCGCGGCTCGAGCGCACGGCCAGCATCGCCGACGGACTCATCACCCTCACCGTCGGCGCCATCCCGTTTGCCGTCCTGCAGGCCCACCGTGACCGCGTCGGCGGTGTGGTCCTCGTGGAGGAGGACGGCATCCGCGAGGCGGTGCAATTCCTCCGCCGCTGCTGCGACCTCAGCGTTGAGCCGTCAGGCGCGGCCACGACCGCCGCGCTACGCAGCGGCGCCCTCGACCCGATACGGCCGGTGGTCCTGATCGTGAGCGGCGGGAACGTGGACCCCGCGCTGTTCGCGAACACAGGCGCTTCATGACGGTGCCCGTTTCATCCAAGATCGTCGTCGCGGACGACGACCAGTCGCTCGTGCGGACGCTGTCGTGGATCCTCAAGGAGCACGGCTACGAGGTCGTGAGCGTCCCTGGGGGAGAAGGCCTGCTCGCCAAGCTGGCGGAAGAGAAGCCGCATCTGCTGCTCCTCGACATCATGATGCCCAAAGTCGACGGGCTGCAGCTGCTCGAGCGCCTGAAGAGCGACGAGCAGTTCCGGGACCTGCCGGTCCTGATGGTGTCCTCGATGCCCCCCGAGGAGGCGACGGTGAAGTCGCTGGGGCTGGGCGCGGCCGACTTCATCGCGAAGCCCTTCCGGGTCAAGGAGCTGCTCGCCCGGGTGGAAGCGCACCTGCGGGTGGGCCGGGCGTTGGCGCAGGCGCGGGAGGAGGCCCGCAGCCGGGCCGCGATGGTGGACATCCTCCACGAAGTCACCGACTCCCTCAAGCCCGACGAGATCTATCACATCCTGGCGCGGCGCGTCGCCCGCGTCCTCAACATCTCGAAGTGCTCGATGGTCCTGGCCAAGCCGGGCGACCTGGTGGGCGTGGTGGTCGCGGCCTACGAGAACCCGATGCTGCGCAACCTCGAGATCGAGCTGGCGCGCTATCCGGAGATCGAGCAGGCGATCTCGACCGGCCGGCTGGTCCTGGTGACGGACGTGCGCACCGACGCGCTCTACACAAAGGAGCGGGTGCGCTGGGAGCGCGACGGCATCCAGGTGCCGACTCGCTCGGCGGTCGCGCTGCCGTTCTCGATGAAAGACCGCCAGCTCGGGGTCTTCTTCCTGCGCACCACGGGGGAGGACCCGCCGCTCACGCGCGCCGACGCGCAGTTCGCCGAGACGGTGATCAAGACGGCGGTGGCGGCGATCGAGAAGGCCTACGACTTCGAGACGGCGGTGTCCGATAAACAGCGCCTCGAAAAGCTCGCCGCGACGGACGCCCTCACGGGCACGCTCAACCGGCGTGCCCTGGCCGAGGCCCTCGAGGCCGAGCTGGACCGGGCACGACGCTACAATCTGGCGGTCAGCATTCTGCTCGCCGACATCGACCGCTTCAAACAGATCAACGACACGCGCGGGCACATTGCGGGAGACTCGGTTCTGCGCCAAGTTGGGGAGTTGATGCGACGCGAGGCGCGATCGGTGGACCTCGTGGCGCGATATGGCGGCGAGGAGTTCGTCGTGGTGATGCCGGAAACCGCCCTGCACGGCGCCGCCATCTTCGCCGAGCGGCTGCGGCGTCGCATCGCGGCCCGGGACTTCGCCGATCCTGGGGAGGACCCGCTCCACCTGACCGTCAGCATCGGACTGGCCTCCTTCCCGGACGAACGCGTCCACGGCGCGGAAGGACTGGTAACGCTGGCGGACCAGGCTCTCTACCGGGCGAAGAACGAGGGCCGCAACCTGGTGCGCGAATGAGCGCTCGCCGCTGTCCCAAGTGCAAGACCGTCTATTCGGATGCCGCCCGCTTCTGTCCCAAGGACGGGTCGATGCTCGTGGAGGTCCAGGCGCCGCCGGCGCCACCGCCGGGCACGAAGCCGGCCTCGGGCGGTGGCGCCACCAAGGTGCGCACGCCGCCCGTGGCGGCGAAAGGCATCTCGCTGGATCGTGCGTCCACCCTCTCCAACCAGGTCCTCGATACCCGCTACCAGGTGCTCCAGAAGCTGGGCGAGGGCGGGATGTCGTACGTTTACCTGGCGCGGGAGATCGCCTCCGGCGAAGAAGTGGCCATCAAGGTGCTGTCCCCCAAGCTGGCCAGCGACCGGAGCTCGGTCGAGCGGCTGCGACGCGAAGCCGGCCTCGCCATGCGTCTCGACCACCCCAACGTGTGCCGCATCCTGCGCCTCGGGGAATCCGAAGACGGGCTGATTTACCTGGTGATGCCGTTCCTCAAAGGCGAACTGCTGTCCGACCGCGAGGTGAAGGGCGGGCCCATGGACGTGGCGACCGGCGTGCCGATCCTGCGGCAGGTGTGCGCCGGCCTCCAGCACGCGCACGAGCTGCAGATCGTGCACCGCGACCTGAAGCCCGAGAACATCATGCTGGTCCCGCAGGACGGCGGCGGGGACCGCGCCGTGGTGATGGATTTCGGGCTGGCCAAGGAGCGGCGCGCCGATCCCGCCATCCAGAAGCTGACCGCCACGGGCATCATCCTCGGCACGCCCGAGTTCATGAGCCCCGAGCAGATCCGCGGCAAGCCCCTCGACGCCCGCAGCGACGTCTACGCGCTGGGGATCGTGGCGTTCGAGATGTTCACGGGGAAGCTGCCGTTTCAGGGTCGCAATGCGCAGGAGATGATGATCGCCCGGTTGCGGGGCACGCCGACGCTGCTGCGGCAGGCGCGCCCGGAGCTTCCGGCCGGGCTCGAGAAGGCGCTCGCGAAGTCCCTCGAGACCAACCCCGACGCCCGCTACGCCACCGCCCTGGAGTTCGCCGCAGCGCTCACGCAGTCGGCCGAGGGTGGGGGCGGCGCGGCCGGCGGGGGCGGCGGCGGCGGCGGGTTGTTCGGAAAGATCAAAGAGAAGTTCACCTGACACAGACGGCGTCGAACACAGGCGTCGAACAAACCCGTCCAACAGAGGCGTAGGGATGATGCGTACGCTTGCTCTGCTGCTGGCCCTGCCGCTCTCCCTCGTCGGGCAACAGGCAGCCCCCCCCCCTCCGCAGCCCATCACCGCGATCAAGGCGGGAACGCTGATCGACGGGACCGGGGCGGCGCCGGTGAAGAACGCCGTCATCCTGATCCAGGGCGAGCGCATCACCGCGGCCGGTCCGCGCGTCGCGATCCCGAGCGGCGCCACGGTGATCGACCTGTCGGGCGAAACCGTGCTCCCGGGGTTCATCGACGCGCACGTGCACCTCGCCGGCCGCACCATCGGTGACGGCGACTGGCAGCACAGCCGCCTCACCGAAATGCCGAGCCAGCTCGCGCTGCTGGGCGCGGCCCACGCCCAGCAGACGCTGGAAGCGGGCTTCACCTCCGTCCGGGTCGTGGGCAGCGCCCACTTCGGCGACATCGCGCTGCGGAACGCGATCAACGCGGGCTGGATTCCCGGGCCGCGCATCGTCGGCGCGGGGATCTCCTTCGGGATCCGCGGCGGCCACTGCGACGAGACCGAGGGCCTGCAGCCCGATGCCCTGGGACACGAGGCCGGCGTGGAACAAGGGGTCGCAAACGGGATCGACGAGGTCCGCAACGCCGTTCGCTACATGGTCAAGTACGGCGCCGATGTCATCAAGATCTGCGCGACGGGCGGGGTCCTGACGCTCACCGATTCGGCGGGGGTCCAGCAGTACTCCGAAGACGAGATGCGGGCCATCGTCGAGACGGCGACGATGCTGCAACGGCGGGTCGCCGCTCACGCCCACGGGACCGCCGGCATCAAGGCGGCGGTCCGGGCGGGCGTCACCTCGATCGAGCACGGCTCGATCCTCGACAGCGAGGCCGTGACCTTGATGAAGCAGCACGGCACCTGGCTCGTGCCCACGCTGCTGGCCGGTGTTTCCGTGGAGTCGCTCGCCACCGCCGGGCGGCTGCCGCCCCCGATCGCCGCCAAGGCGCTCGCCATCGCACCGCGGCATCGGCAGTCGTTCAAGCTGGCGCTGGATGCCGGGGTGAAGATCGCGCTGGGCACCGATGCCGGCGTGATGCGCCACGGCACCAACGCGCGCGAATTCGAGCTGATGGTCAAGTACGGCATGACCGCGATGCAGGCGATCGTGGCGGGCACGCTGAGCGGCGCGACCTTGCTCGGCAAGGAGCAGGAGGTGGGCTCGATCGCCGCCGGAAAGCTTGCCGACTTGGTGGCGGTGCGGGGCGATCCGCTGCAAGACATCACCGTCCTGCAGCACGTGGACTTCGTCATGAAGGGCGGCACGGTGTTCAAGCGGGACGGGCAGGTGGTAGGTCGGAGCGTCAGCGGGGTACCCTAAGACGGTTGGCGCGGATCTCCCTGCGCGACAAAACTGCACAGTCGCTCCGGGAGGCCCGCGCCAACCGTTCACTCCACGGTTAGCTTAGTCCGATGCAGCGCTTCCCCGCGTTCGATCCACCTGAGTATGTAGAATGGAAGCCCGACCCCGGGCTCGTGCATGCGTTCCGGCAAACCATCGCCAACGATGCCGAGCGGGCGGCCATCGTGGCACGCTTGACCAAAGACGAGCATCGTGCCCTCTACGCCGGGCTGCTGCGGGCGCGGCTGCACGACATCCAGTTGAAGCGCTGGGTTCGCACCGGGGTGATCTCCAAGGCGTGGCTGGGCACGGGCGAGGAGGCGGTGACCGTCGGCCCGGTGCACGCTCTGGAGCGGGGCCGCGACATCGTCGCGCCGATGATTCGCAACGCCGCCGCGTGCTGCGAGATGGGGATGAGCGTGGCCGACATGCTGCGCGCCTATCTCGGCAGCGCGGACTCCCCCAGCCGCGGCCGCGACCTGCACGTCGGCTCCTTCTCCCAGGGCGTACTGCAGCCGATCTCCCACGTGGGCGACATGGTGCCGGTGATCACCGGCATTGCGCTGACGTTCAAGATGAAGGGGGAGCAGCGGGTCGCCCTCACCTGGGTGGGAGACGGCTCGACCAAGACCGCCGCCGCTCACGAGGGCACCAATTTCGCCGCCGTCCAAAAGCTCCCCGCCATCTTCATCCTCGAAAACAACCAGGTTGCCCTCGGCACGCGGCTCGAGCAGCACCATCTCCCCGGCACCTTCAAAGACTGGGCGGCGAGCTACGGGATGTGGGGGGCGCAGCTCGACGGCAACAGCGTGCTGGACGCCTACGCCGCCACGGCGGTCGCCGCCCAGCGCTGCCGCAACGGTGAGGGGCCGGCGCTGCTCGTGGCGGAGACGTTCCGCATGGGCGGCCACGCCACCCACGACGAGCGCGAGGCACGGGAGACGTTCCCGGACGCGCTCTTCAAGGAGTGGGGCCGGCGCGACCCGATCGGCCTGTACGAGGAGTATCTGAAGGAGGAAAGCTGGAGCTCGGGTGACCTGGAAACGGTGGAGAGAGCGGTCACTGCTGAGGTGGAGGAGGCGGCCGCGGACGCGGTGCAGAGCCGGGACCGGATGCCGAAGGGGGAGTCGGCGCTCGAGGGCCTGTATGCGAGATAGGTCGGACGGTCGGACCGTCGGTCGGTCGGACAGAGCTGTGGCGATGGCGCTCGGGGGGCTGCTGGCCGCCCTGATGCCTGCGGGACGTCTGGCGGCGCAGCAGACGATCAACGTCCGCGGCTACTTGTTTCTCCTCACCCTGCCCGATTCGGGCGACGGGATCCGAGCAGCGGCCGGCATCGTGTTGGGTCCGAAGCCGGTGACGGACACGATCAGGCTCGATCTGATCGGGATGACCGTGGATAGCGTGACCGGTGGGACCGGGATTGATATCCGGGTTCCGGTCGCATTCCAGCACGACGGGCGTGTGCTGCGCATCGTGCCGCGTCGTGCGGTGACCCGACTCGGGGTGTATTACCACGGCACTCCGCAGGACGGACTCATCATCCGCACGAACGCGCGCGGCAAGCGTTGCGTCTTCGCTGACAATTGGCCTGAGCGCGGCCGATTCTGGCTGCCGATCGTCGATCACCCGAGTGACAAGGCGTCCGTCCACTTCAGTGTAACGGTGCCGACAGGATGGCAGGTGGTTGGGAATGGTTCAGGCTCCGGCCACCAGATCGACCCTCAGGGATCTGTGACCTGGAATTGGGACGAGCGCCACCCCATCCCCACCTACACCATGGTCATCGGCGCGGGCC
This sequence comes from uncultured Gemmatimonadaceae bacterium, assembly GCA_964641215.1. GTDB lineage: Bacteria > Gemmatimonadota > Gemmatimonadetes > Gemmatimonadales > GWC2-71-9 > 13-1-40CM-70-15. Next base: position 21,182 of record CAZXKD010000002.1, on the reverse strand, counting down.
AGTTCACCGTCAGCCACCACCGTCCTGTCATCAACGGCCGCGACACGATCCCCGTCGAGGTCTGGACGTACCCCGAAGATTCCGCGTACGCCGACTCCGTCCCCTTCAGGCACGCTACGGAGATCGTCCAGACCCTGCAGGAGATCATCGGGCCATTCCCCTACGAGAAGCTCGCGCACGTGCAGTCGTCGACGCGATTCGGCGGGATGGAGAATTCGAGTGCCATCTTCTATGCCGAGAAACCGTATCTCGAACGGCGTATGGAAGAAGGCGTCGTTCGGCATGAGACCGCGCACCAGTGGTTCGGCGACGCGGTCACCGAGCGCGACTGGCACCATCTCTGGCTCTCGGAGGGGTTCGCGAGCTACTTCGACCTCGTCGCCGGCGCGGCACTCCACGGCGACTCGGTGCTCACCGCCGGCATGCGATCATACGGCGAGAGCTACATACGGTCGGACGTGGTGGCTCGCCCGATTATCGACACCGCCGAGCACGACCCGTTGAAGCTGCTGAACGCCAACAATTACCAGAAGGGGGCGTGGGTCCTGCACATGCTGCGCGGGCTGGTCGGCGATTCGGCGTTCTTCGCGGGAATCCGGGAGTACTACCGGCGCTACCGCGATTCGACCGCCTTGAGCGAGGATTTCCAGCGCGTGATGGAAAACGCCGGCGGCCGCCCGCTCGATTGGTTCTTTCAACAGTGGCTCCGCCAGCCCGGCTATCCCCGGCTGGATGTCGCTTGGCGATTCGACAGCACGACCCATCAGGTCCGGCTGGATGTTTCGCAGGTCCAGTCTGCAACGGGGGGGGCCTTCCGGTCACGTCTGACGATTGACGTCCGGGATGCCGCCGGTGCGGCCGTGAACCGTACGGTGAGCGTCGAAGGGCGGCGCTCCGTGGCGATCGTCGACGTCCCACCCTCGTTCACGCCGGCCGAGGTCCGGATCGATCCGGACGGGAAACTTCTCCTCCGGGCGACGGTAACACGAACGGACGGAAAGGCAGGAAATCACTGATGCGCGTACGCTATTGGCTCGCTTGCGTGGTCATCTCCGTTCCCATGGGCGCCGCAGCGCAGACCACCGCCGCGGCCGAACGCGTCAGCGTCGCCGGCCACGATCTGTTCGTTCCGGCCGGCTTCAAGGTGAGCGTCTTCGCCGACAACGTCGGCGGGGTGCGTGGTCTCGCGGTTGGTCCGGGCGGCGTCGTCTACGCCTCGCGGCCGGGAAAAGGATTGATCGTCAAGCTTCCGGACGCGAATCACGACGGCGTCGCCGACACCGCGATCACCGTCGCGAGCGGGCTCAACCTCCCCTTCAGCATCGTGTTCCGCGGCGATACCTTGTACGTCAGCGAGACGAACGGCGTGAAACGCTTCGATCCCGGCGCCGCGCAGCCGGTTCAGCTGATCTCCGGCCTGCCGGCGGGCGGCCCCCACTGGACCCGCACGCTGGTCATCGGGCCCGACAATCTCTTGTACGTCGCCATCGGCAGCTCCTGCAACGTCTGCGAGGAGAGCGATCGGCGCCGCGCCGCGGTGGTGCGCTACAATCGCGACGGCTCGGGAGAGCACCTCTTCGCGACCGGGCTGCGCAATTCCGTCGGCGTCGCGTTCAATCCGACGACCGGCGAGCTCTGGGCCAACAACAACGACCGCGACAACCTCGGCGACGACCTACCGCCCGAGCACCTCAACATCCTGAAAGACGGCAAGTTCTACGGCTGGCCGCAGTGCTATCTGCCGAACAAGCCCAACCCCGAATACCCCGACGCCAAGTGCGACGGCGTCGAGCCACCCGCGTTCTTGGTACAAGCGCACTCGGCGCCGCTCGGCCTCGCCTTCTACACCGGCACGATGTTCCCCAGGGTCTATCGCGGCGATGCCTTCATGACTTACCACGGCTCCTGGAACCGCAGCGTGCCGACGGGCGCGAAGGTGGTGCGGGTGCACCTGCAGAACGGCAAGCCGGTCTCCGTCGAGGACTTCGTCACTGGCTGGCAACTCGCGGACGGCTCGCGTTGGGGGCGACCGGTAGGGCTGCTGGTGCTGCCCGACGGCTCGCTGCTCGTGTCCGACGACGCCGGTGGCCGGATCTGGAGGATCACCTATGGGCCTTGAAGCGGCGGTCAGGCGGACAGGCGGACTGGCGGTCGGTGTGGTCGGGGGAGTGTTTGCGGTCGGAGTCTTGGCGGCTCTGTCCGCCCGACCGGCTGACCGCCCGACCGCCGACATTCACTCCGAATACGTCAAGTACCTCTCGGGCAAGGATTCGATCAGCGCCTATCTCGCGTACCCGGAGCGGCGGGATCCCGCGCCCGCCGTGATCGTGATTCACGACATCTATGGGATGTCGGACCGGCTGCGTCCGGCCGTGGAGAAGCTGGCGCAAGCAGGATTCGTGGCGATCGGCCCCGACCTCCTGTCCCGTCGCGGCGGCACGCCGTCGTCCTCCGACGACGCGCGGCGGCTGATCCTCGGCCTCAATCCCGACACGCTCACCATGGACCTGGACGGTGCGGCCGCTTACCTCCGCACGATCAAAGCGGTGCGGGCCGAGCGCATCGGCGTCGTGGGCTTCTGCTGGGGGGGCGGACAGAGCTTCCGCTATGCCACCAACAATCCCACCTTGCGGGCGTTCGTCGTGTGCTACGGGCCGGGACCGGACACGGCGGCGCTCAGGCGCATCAAGGCGAAAGGCTTCGGTGTCTACGCCGAGAACGATGCGCGCATCGACGCCGGCCTGCCCGATCTCATGGCCGCCCTGAAGCGCACGAGCGTGGATTATCATTACACGGTGTATCCCGGCGTGGGGCACGCGTTCTTGCAGACGCGCGAGAAGCCGGAGGTGGCCGACAGCGCGTGGGGGGCGGTGCTGCGGTTCTTCAGGGAGACGTTGGAAGGGCGCTGAGCTCAGCGGTTCCGAGTCGTCTCCAGGTATTGCCGCGCTCGGTCCAGGGCCGCATCGCGCCCGGCGAGAAAGTCCTCCACGGTCACGACGACGGGCAGCTCGGGCGCGACGCCGATGCCGGCGAATTCCGCCCCGTCGGGAAACGCGTCCCGGGTCACGCACAGTTGGACACTCCATCCCTTCAGCAGGGGGATAGACAGGGCCTGTCCGGTGCTTCCCGCGGAGGACGTGCCGACGATCGGGCCTCGCGCCGCATTGCGGAACGCGATGAGCAAGTCCTCGGCCGCGCCGGAGGTGCGCGACGAGGACAGGACCGCCATCGGCCCCTTGAAGCGGGGTCGGTCTGTGCGCGGTCGGATGGTGTCCGGCGGCACCATGAACCACGCGCCGGTCGAGTCCGGCATGTCCTGCCCGCGGTAGGCGGGGCGGTAGTCCAGGGTCCGCCAGCGCGAGGTGATGAACGGATGGTCCATCAACCGGGCGAGGATCTGGTAGCCGGCCTCGCGGCCGGCGGCCCCGCCTCCTTGCCGCAGGTCGAGGATGATCCCGGTGATGTTGGTGAAGTCGGGAAAGGCGCGGTCGAACAGCCGCACGACGTCGGGGTCTGCCAGGGAATTGATCCGCACCCAGGCCACGCCGCCGGGGAGGGTATCGCCCTCCAATGCGGGGCGCTCGAGCGGCCAGCGATCCGTGAGAGCCACGGCGCGGGTCACGCTGGCGCCGCGCTCGGCGCCCCCGGGAAGCCGGAGCCGCAGGTGCAGGGCGGTCCCTTTCTCCCCCTCGAGCATGCGGGCGACGGCGCGCTCCCAGCGGGTGACCGGTGTCGCGCCGCCCACCTCCGGCAGCACCGAGTCACGGATCCAGGTCTCGACGGGGATGCCCTGGATGGCGAGGACCTCGGCCAGGCGCTCGGGGCGGGCGATGCGCATCTCGTCGTTGGGGGCATAATCGATGATGAACGGGCGGCGCTCCACCGCCTGCAGGTCGATCGGGGGACGCGCGATGCGGGCCCGCACGGACCCCGGCGCCCGGACGTCCGACTCACCGTCGCCCAGCAGGGCGACGAAGCGCCGTAAGGCGTGAAAGAGCTGCCGATCCGTCGGCCGCCCCTCGGCCAGCGCGAGGTTCGCCGTGAGGGCGGAGTCCCAGTCGGCGTGCACGCGATCCCAGTAGGCGTAGTTGCTCCGCGCTTCGGCCCAGAGCTTTACGACGAGGAGCTGGCGATCGGCGGCCGTCAGCTGCTGCGCCGCAGCGCCCGCGGGGAGCAGGATGAGGAGTGCGACACCCCAACGACGCACGATCCGTGACGGCATGGCCCTAATCTATCTGCTTCTGTTCATGGCGCCCCAAGTGGTGCTGTACGCCTACTTGCGCGAGCGCCTCCCCGACGCCACCCGACCGGCCCGCGCGCGCCGTGTACGCGTCGGGCTCGCCATCGTGTTCGTGCTCTTCAACCTTCCCTGGATCTTCGTGGCGCGGCGCGTCCTGTTCGGCAGCGTGTGGGGCATGGGCCGCGTCCCCTACCTCGGCCCGTGGATCGCCTGGCAGATGCTCGGCTGGGTCTTCGCCGGGTTCGTCACCGTCTACATCGTGGCGAAGGCGGCGGTGTGGCTGGGGAAGAGCGTCCGCAGTGCGCTGTTCGCAGTGCGCGGTACGGCCCCGCGAGAGGCTGAGCCCCGCTCGCCGCTCACCGCGCTCCACGCACCAGACAGCGTCATTTCACGACGCCGCTTCCTCGCGCGCGCCACTTACTCCTACGCCGGCCTCGGCGCGGCCCTGTCGGTGTACGGCATCTGGAACGCGGAGCGGCTCCCCGAAGTGACGCGCCGCACGCTCACGTTCCCCGACTTGCCGCCGCGTCTCGACGGGCTGCGCCTGCTCCATCTCTCCGACGTTCACGCCGGCATCCACATGGAGCAGGACAAGATGCAAGCGCTGGTCGCGCAGGCGAACGCCCTCGGCGCCGACCTCATCGTGCAAACCGGGGACATGATCGACATCGACCCCGCCTACATCCCGCGCTATGTGCGCGCGTTCCGGGACCTCGCCGCCCCGCTCGGCGTGGTGACCGTGCTCGGCAATCACGACCGCTACACGGGCGAGGACGCGGTGATTCGCGGCGTGCGTGATGCGGGCCAAGTGTTCCTTCGGAACGCCGCCCACCTCATCGAGCGCGGCGGCGCCGCGCTCGCGCTCGTCGGCATCGACGACCCACGGAACTGGAAGGCCGACGATCCACAGCCTCAGGACATCGGACTCGCCCTGCGGCGCACGCCGCCGGATGCGTTTTCCATCCTGCTCGCCCACCGTCCCGGCGCGTTCGACGGCGCGGCGCCCCGCGGGATCCCGCTCACCCTCGCGGGACACATCCACGGCGGGCAGCTCTACCTGCCGCTCCTCGGCTGGTCGGCGGGGCGGTTGATCACGAAGTACGTCATGGGGCACTTTCGGCAGGGCGACAGCCAGCTTTACGTCAGCCGCGGCATCGGCGTGGTGGGTGTGCCGATACGCGTATTCGTGCCGCCGGAGATCGCACTCCTCGAGCTGCGTCGGACGGTCGGACCGTCGGACTGACGGACCGGATCGCGCCGCTACGGTCCGACCGTCCGACCGTCCGACTGTCCGGCGGCAATGGCCTCCCACGCCGCCTCGATCGCCAGGCGCACGCCCGGATGGCTCTCGTTCCAGTCCCTCGCGGTGGTCCGCTCGAGTACCAGACTCACTACGGCGAGCCACACTGCCGCCCAGACCTCCACCGCGCCGGGGCGGACCACACCCGCCGCCTTGCCCTGCGCCACCAGGGCCTCGATGCCCCCGCGGAACTCCTGGGCGGCATCCTTGGACTCGCCCTCGAGCAGGGAGCCGTGGCGGTCGAGGAAGAACAATTGCACGACCGCGCGGTCCCGCATGGCGCCCTGCACCAGGGCGTGCGCCAGCGAGCTGAGCTTTTCGCGCGGATCGCCACCCGCCCCCGCGGCGTCCCGCGCCAGCCGCGCCGCCCAGCGCGCGGCGCCGCGATACAGCTCGTTCAGCAAGTGCTGCTTGCTCTCGAAGTGCCGGTAGATCGTCCCCTCGGCCACGCCCGCCTTGCGCGCGATCTCGGCGGTGGTGGTCGCGTCGTAGCCGCGCGCCGTGAACAATTCGAGCGCGGCGCGGACGAGGCGCTGGCGGGTCAGATCGGCCGTCGGCATCGCCCGCGAATCTAATGGCGGACAACGGCTTGTGCTGATGCTTCCCGGTGTTTCCCGCCCTCGCTAGCTTTCCCGCCGCTCTTCGGAGGCCATCGCGCGATGCGCATGCTGGTGTTGGGCGCCGGGCTGCAGGGATCCGCCTGCGCATACGATCTGCTGCGGCAACCGCAGGTCGACCGCGTCACCCTCGCCGACCTGAAGCCCGATCGGGCGGCACCGTACGTGAAGCGGGGAGCCGGCAAGCGACTCACACTCGCCCGTGTGAACGTGAAGGACGGGGCCCGACTGCGCCGGCTCCTCAAGAGCCACGACGCGGTGCTGTGCGCGCTGCCGTATTACCTCAACCTGGCCGTGACCCGCGCGGCAGTGGCCGCCGGAGTCCACTGCGCAGACTTGGGGGGCAACACCGAGATCGTGCAGCAGCAGAAGCGGCTGCATCAGCGCGCGCGGCAGAAGGCGGTGTCGGTCATTCCGGACTGCGGCCTCGCGCCAGGAATGGTGAACATCGTCGCCGCCGAGGGGATCCGCCGCGTGGGAGAGGCGGAGTCGGTGAAGATCTACGTCGGTGGTCTGCCGCAGCACCCCGAGCCTCCCCTCAACTACCAGATCGTCTACTCTCTCGAAGGCGCCCTCGATTATTACACGACCCCGTCATGGGTGCTGCGGGACGGGAAGCCGACCCGCGTGGAAGCCCTGTCGGAAGTGGAGCTCGTCGAATTCCCCGCGCCGGTGGGTACGCTGGAGGCCTTCCACACCGGGGGCGGAATCTCAACGATGCCCTGGGCCTACGCCGGCAAGGTGCGGACGATGGAGTACAAGACCCTTCGCTACCCGGGGCACGTGGCGATCATGCGTCCGGTGCGCGAGCTGGGTCTCCTCGACCTGAAGCCGATCATGGTCAAGGGCGTGAAGGTGGTCCCGCGCGCCGTGTTCATCGCCGCCGTCTCCCCCAAGCTCACGAAGCCGCAGGGTCGTGACCTGGTGGCGGTGCGCGTCGCGGTGACGGGGAAGGCCGGCCGGCGCGCCGCCTGGCAACTGCTCGACCGCTACGACGAGGTCCACGGGATCAGCGCGATGATGCGCAGCACCGGGTTTTCGCTTGCCGTCACGGGCCTGATGCAGGTGGACGGCCGGATCGCCCCGCACGGGGTGCACACCCCGGATGAGGCGGTGCCGTTCACGGCTTACGTGGACGAGCTGGCGAAGCGGGGAGTGGAAATTCGAGAGATCGCTGGCAGCTCTGCTTAGTAGCTCCAGGTCGTCCCGAAGAGCAGCTGGCTGCCCTCGGTGCCTTTCCCCCAGCCGACGACGATGAGAGAGTTGCGCAGCAGCCGCGCGGCCAACTCCACGCCGCCGCTCTTGTGCAGGCCGTCGCTGGTGAACCTCACCGGCTGGCCCGTGTCGAACACGCGCCCCGCGTCGTAGAAGCCCACGAGTTTCAGCTCGAGGATAGTGGGCGCCCAAATCATGGCGTACCGGACCTCGAGCCCACCGAGCAGCTTGCCCGGCCCTGTGAACCGGGAGTCGTAGTAACCGCGCAATGAGTGGTAGCCGCCGACCGCGATGAAGGGTGGCTCGCTCGACTCCATCACCATCTGCACCGCCACCGGCGGCTTGCCCCCCATGCGCTCACCCGCGCACCGCGCCGCGACGATGAGACGCTCCACCGGATGCACGTAGACGCGCGCCGCCACCGTGGTGCGGGTGTATCCGGTGCCGCTCGCGTACAGGGCTTCGGCGAAGACGCCGCGGTGCGGGTCGATCTCGTTGTCTCGCGTGTCCAGCACGACGCCGGCCCGGACCTGCGTATCGTCGAAGGGGACTGTGCTCGAGTCCACCGCCCCCGACGCGCGGTCGCGGGCGAAGATCGATTCGCCCGGCAGGTTTCGATAGTCGGTGTGCTGGAGCGCGGCGCCGGCGAGCAGCCGCAGCGGCCCCACGACCTGGCGCTGGACGGTGAGACGCGCCGTTCCGGTCGTGCGGCTCACTCGGTAGAAATAGGGCCGGCCGGGTGTGACGCTGTCCGCCGCATACGCGGTCGCATTGCCGAGGCCGTAGTAGCCCAGCCGGTTGGCGCGCGCGGCGGTCAGGGTGAGGGCGGCGCGCCAGCCCTGCCACCACGCCGGCGCCTGCGCGTCGGCTACGACTGCGTAGCTGCCGTGCGTGCTCGCTGACGCGTCCAGCGTCACAGCCGCGCTGTTGGGCTCCGGACGTTCGGCGAAGCCGATCGGGCTGTATTTGCTGAAATGGACGGCACCCCAGAGCCCGTCGATGGAGCTGTAATAAACGTACGGGTACAGGGTGGTTCTCCAGAACCGCTGGGCGCCGAGCGATGCCGGAGCGCTGGCGGCGGCGAGCAGCACCACCGCCGCGGCAGCCAGGCGCCGGTCAGTCGTTGGGAGCAGCGGAATCGTAGAGATGCGCGGCGTCCTGGAGCTTCGCCTCGGTTCCGTCGTGGATCGCGAAGCGACCGGGGTAGAGGGCGGCAGCCCCGTACTCGCCGCGTTTGTTGATCGCGTAGAAGTGGAGCTGGTAGCGCGGCTTGCCGTCGGCCGTGAGCAGCCGCTTCTCGGTCAGGGTGACCACGCGGCGCAGCGTCTCAAGGCACGCGTCGGTCGGCTTCATGCCGCGCCGCATGTGCTCGACGGTCAGGAAGCCGCCGCACACCATGATGTTCGACTCGCCGCGGCCGGTCGAGCCCGCCGCGCCGGCGTCGTTGTCGCAATACTCCCCGGCGCCGACGATCGGGCTGTCTCCCACCCGGCCCGGGATCTTCCACGCCAGCCCGCTCGTGGTCGTGACCGACGAGAGGTCGCCTTGCGGGGTGACGGCGTCGCAGTTGATCGTGCCGGTCGGCGGGTGGACGACCACCGACATGGTTCCCGGCACATCCAGGTAATTGTCGTCGGGGTTGAGGTTCGCCCGCCAGTGCAGCCACGCCTCGCGGGACTCCGGGGTGAGCAGGTCTTCCTCCTTGAAGCCGTAGGACAGCGCGAACTTCTTGGCGCCCTCGCCCACGAGGAAGATGTGATTGGTGTACTTGAGGACGAGCTTGGCGACCTCCGATGGGGTCTTGATGCCTTCGAGGCAGCCGACCGCGCCCGCGCGTCGCGTGGGCCCGTGCATGCAGGAGGCGTCGAGCTGCACCACGCCCTCGGCGTTCGGGAGCCCGCCGTAGCCGACCGAATTGTCCTTGGGGTCGAGCTCCTGGATCTTCACGCCCTCGATCACGGCGTCGAGCGTGTCGGCACCTTGCAGGATCATGTCGAACGCCTTCTGGACGGCGCGCAGCCCGTTGGCGCTCGAGATGACAACCGGTTTCGCGGCCCAGCGACTGGCGGGGGGCAGGTGCCGCGGCGGCCGCATGGCGTGCGGGATGTCGGCAGCAATGCCCGCCGCCAGGCCGACCGCGGCGCGCTCGACAAAATCGCGACGGGACAATACGACGGACACGATGGGCTCCATACCGATAGGGAAGTGCTTGGTTTTAGCCGATCCGTCGACGGCTGTCAACTTGCTCCGGTTCCAGCGCGGTTCTAGGTTCCGGCCGTGAACGCCTCCGCGCTCGAGCTGTCGCTGGTCGTTCCGGTGTACAACGAACGGGAGAACCTGGCGCCGCTCGTCGACGAGATCGCCGCCGCGCTCCCACACGTGGGCTACGAGATCGTGGCCGTGAACGATGGCTCGACCGACGGCTCGCTGCAGGAGCTCAAGGCTCTGAAGCGTACCCACCCTGAGTTGCACGTCGTCTCGTTCGCCGCCAACGCTGGGCAGACCGCCGCGCTCGCAGCGGGTTTCCAGGCCGCGCAGGGCGCGATCGTGGTGACCCTGGACGCGGACCTCCAGAACGACCCGGCGGACATTCCGGGGCTGGTCGCGGAGCTGCGCCGCACCGGCGCGAGCGCCGTCGCGGGCTACCGGGTGAACCGCCGCGATACACCCTGGAAACTCGTGCAGAGCCGGATCGCCAACGGGATCCGCAACCGGCTGAACCACGAGACGATCCGGGACACCGGTTGCTCCCTCAAGGCGTTTCGCACCGAGGCGGTGCGCGACCTGCCCCTGTTCGCCGGGATGCACCGCTTCCTCCCCACTCTGATCAAGATGCGCGGCGGCACGGTGGCCGAGGCCCCCGTGCGTCACCGACCCCGACGCCACGGCTCGAGCAAGTACGGGATGTGGAACCGCGCGCTCCGCGCCCTGCTCGATGCCTTCGCCGTGCGCTGGATGCAGCGCCGTGTCCTGCGCTACACTGTCAACGAGGAGCTGCGGTGACCGACGATCACGAGGAGTGGCTCCGCCAGATCGACGCCGAAATCGCCGGCACCCTGCCGCTCGCCCAGCGGGCGACGTTGGCGCGGCACCTCGCCTCCTGCCCGCGGTGCGCCGGCGCCCGGGTCAGCAGGCTCGAGCTCGAGGTCTCGTTCGCGCGGGCCCATGGGGAGCCCCACGCGCTGACGGTACGCCGCTCGGTGCTGCGAGGCCGTACGCTGGCGCTGTGGGCCGCGACGGCGCTCCTGGCCGGCCTGCTGGGCGGCTGGGTGGCTCATGCGCGCTGGGGCGGCCCTGGCCGCGGCTCCCTCGAAAGCAGCCGTGCGACGATTCTGGTACGCTAGCCTGATCCCGGTCGCGGTTTTCACCTCCGCCCGCCCAGCGTCCCCGCTCCAGGGGCCGGGGCTGCGGATCACGTACCGGGTAGAGCTGGTGGCAGGGAGGGTGGGCGGGCCGGTACTCGCCTCCGGTGAGGTGAGCGGGCCGTCTGACACTCGCCTCCGCCTCGGCGTCCGCACCGACAGCGTCCTCGTCGAGGCCCTGCTCAGCCTGACACTGGAGGATGGGAGGGGCGACCCGGGCGACACGGTACGTCTCTCGGGCGAGTTCTTCACCCGCCGCCGGCTGGGCCGCTCGCACCGCGGGCTGCCACTGTGGGAGGAGGACGCTTACTGGCGGGACGCTCGGCTCGCCTGGGGGGACACGGCACGGATCCTCCCGTTCGGCGCGCCACGTGGGGGGGGAGGGGGGGATGGCGACGGGTTGCGCCTCGATCTGATCCCGACCCGCGCGCCGACCGGTGGGGAGACGCGGCCCGCCGAATCGGTGGAGCGTGCCGACTCCGCCGTCGACCTCACGCTCGAGGCCGTGGTTCGACCACGTCGGGTGGCGGTCATGCTGACCCTGGCGCAGAACGGCGCCGGAGGTGTTCCCCGCAGTTACGACCTGGTCCCCGACGCCGCTGGGCGCCGTGTGGTCCTGCCCTCGGGTGACAGGACGCGCACGCTGGAGATCGCGCTCGCGCGCCCGGATCCGCCGCGGGCGGAGCGGGACCGCGCGCTCGCCCTGGACGCGGACGTCGTGTGTCTGCGGGTGCTGCCGGCGGGACCAGTGGCGCCGGTCCGGGAGCTGTGCGGGCGGCTCAACAACGTCGCCCGGCGGCTCCCCTTGCCGGGCGGAGACACTCTGGTCACGACGTTCGCCTGGCCCGGCGCTCGCTGAGCCGCGATATTCCCCGCCCATGCCCCGGAAGCGGCGCTTGGATCCCGCCATCTTTCACCTCCCGGTCGAGCGGATGCGGGAGGGCTATTACTCCGACAAGTATTTCGTCCGCGCGCGGGAAACCCTGCTCAAGGACCGGCACCGCCCGCGCGTGACGATGCAGGTGTTCGGCAAGACGCACGCCTTCCTCGGCGGCATCGACGAGGCGATCGCCATCCTCAAGCTCTGCGCGGAACGCTGGGACGAGCTCCAGGTGTCGGCGCTCTATGACGGCGACGAAATCGCCCCCTGGGAAACGGTCCTGTTGATCGAGGGGCCCTATGATGCCTTCGCCAACCTCGAGACGCTGTATCTGGGAGTGCTGGCCCGCCGCACGCGCGTGGGCACCAACACCAGGCGGGTCGTGGCGGCAGCGCAGCCCAAGCAGGTGATGTTCTTCCCGGCGCGTCACGACCACTGGCTGGTGCAGACCGGGGACGGGTATGCCGCGCACATCGCCGGGGCCATCGGGGTGTCGACCGACGCGCAGGCGTCTTGGTGGGGCTCAGAGGGGGTCGGGACCGTGCCGCATGCGCTCATCGCCGCGTATGGCGGGGATTCGGTGCTCGCCTCCCGTAAGTTCGCCGAGCACATGGACCCCGCCATCCGACTCATCACTCTGGTGGATTTCGACAACGACTGCGTCGGCACCTCGCTCAAGGTCGCCCGCGCCCTGGGGGAGCGGCTCTACGGCGTGCGGCTCGACACGTCGGAGACGCTGGTGGACAAGTCGGTCATCTCAGAGATGGGCACCTTCAAGCCGACCGGGGTCAACCCGCAGCTGGTCTGGAACGTCCGCGCCGCCCTCGATCAGGAAGGCTTTGCGCGCGTGCGCATCGTCGTTTCGGGCGGGTTCACCGTCGAAAAGATCCGCCACTTCGAGGAGCAGGGCGTGCCGGTGGACATGTACGGCGTGGGCTCGAGCCTCTTCCAGGGGCGCTTTGATTTCACCGCGGACGTCGTGCTCCTCGAGGGCCGCTCCTGCGGCAAGGTCGGACGCGGTGTGCGGCCGAACCCGCGGCTGGAGCGGGTGGAGTAACCTGCCGCGCCCCCTTGCGCCCCGCGGGCTGGTGCATAAATTCCCGTCATAATGAATAATAATGCATCAGTGCCCGTCGGCGTGCTCGGGGCCTCCGGATACGCCGGCCAGGAGTTGTTGCGGCTGCTGACGGGCCATCCCGGGGCCGCGGTCGCGTTCGCCACCGCCGAGTCCGCCGCCGGGGAAACGCTGGAAGGCGTCGAGCTGATCAAAGCCGCCGACGCCCCGCTTCACAAGGCGGACATCGTCTTCTCCTGCCTCCCGCACGGCGTCGCCAGCCGCTACGTCCACGAAGTCCGGGCGGCGGGCCGTCGGGCGGTCGACTTGTCGGCCGACTTCCGGCTCTCGGCCGAGGCGGTCTATGGGCTCACCGAGGTCGCCCGGCCCCGTGTCGCGGGCGCCGACCTCGTCGCCAACCCGGGCTGCTATCCCACCGCGGCGTTGCTCGCCCTCATCCCGCTGGCGCAGCGGGGCCTGATCGACGCCTCGCGAGAAGTCGTGATCGACGCCGCCTCGGGCGTGACCGGGGCGGGACGGAGCCCCAAGCGAGAGCTGCTGTTCGGAGAAGTGGCCGAGGACTACCGGGCCTACGCCGCCGGCAACGAGCACCGACACTTGCCCGAACTGCGGGCGACGCTGGCTCGTGAGGGCGGCTTCACCGGAGATCTCGTGTTCACGCCGCACCTCCTCCCCGTGAAGCGGGGGATCCTCGAGACGATCCACGTGCCGCTGACGCGCGTGCTCGACCAGGCGACGGCCGAAGGCATCTACGAGTCGGTGTATGCCGGCGAACCCTGCGTGCAGGTGCTGCACGGCGCGCTGCCCTCGCTCAAGCACGTCGTATACCGCAACCGGGTGGCCCTCGGCGTCGCGCCGGTCGCCAACGTGCGACGGCCCCGGCTCACCGTGATCGCCACGATCGACAACCTCGTCAAGGGCGCGGCGGGCCAGGCGGTCCAGAACATGAACGTGATGCTGGGACTCCCGGAAACCACGGGGCTGGTATGCTGAACCGTCGGAAGGTCGGCGGCGGGTGTGATCACAGAGCGGCGGCCCCCCACTTACGGGAGCTCCACCGATAATGAACGTCCGGGTGGTGAAGCTCGGGGGCAGAGAGCTCGATCGGCCAGACTGGCTGGCGGCGTGTGCCCGGGCGCTCGTCACCGCGGGACCCCTCGTGGTCGTACACGGCGGCGGCCGGGCGGTCACGGCGTTGTCGCAGCGGCTCGGGCTGCCGGCCGAGAAGCGCGCCGGCGTGCGCGTGACGACCACGGAGGTCGCGGAGGTCGTCGAGATGGTCCTCGCCGGGCCGATCAACCGCACCGTCGTGGCCGCTTTGCGGCTGGCCGGCCTCGACGCCGTGGGTCTCTCCGGCGTGGACGGCGGCCTCCTCACCGCGGAGCCGCTCGCCGGCGGATTCGGCCACGTTGGCCGGATCGTCGGCGTGCGGTCAGCCCTGCTCCACAGCCTGCTGCTCGCAGGACTCATTCCGGTCATCGCGCCCATGGCGCCGGGGGCCGGCCCCACAGCCGGCGGCCTCCCGTTCAACGTGAACGCCGATGACGCCGCCGCCGCGATGGCCGGGGCCCTCCAAGCCGCCGAGTTGCTGTTCGTCTCCGATGTGCCCGGGGTAGTGATTGACGGCGTACCGCAGGCGAGCCTGCCCGTCGGAGAGCTCGACACGTTGATCGAGCTGGGCATCGCGGCCGACGGCATGGCCGCCAAGCTGCGCGCTGCCGCCGCCGGTCTCCAGACGGGCACGCGCGCGGTGCGCATCGGCGACCTGCGCCTCCTCAGCGACCCCGGCGCCGGCACCCGCATCCTCGCTGCGACGCCCCAGCCCGCATGACCACGGCGGTCTCGCCTCCTCCCCACGGTCCCTCGGTCCCGGCCACCACGACCCTGCTCGGGGTCTACGCCCGGGTCGGCCCCACCTTCGTAGCCGGCGAGGGGTGCGAGCTGATCGCCGCCGACGGCTCGCGCTACCTCGACTTCGTCGCCGGAATCGCCGTGAACGCCCTCGGCTACGACCATCCCGTGATCCGGGACGCGATGACGCGGGCGCTGGCGACGGGGCTGGTCCACGTCTCGAACCTCTACCACACCGAGCCGGGTGAGCGGCTCGCCGCGGAGCTCGTAGGGCGCTCGTTCGCCGACCGCGTGTTCTTCTGTAACTCGGGCGCCGAGGCGAACGAGGCGGCCTTCAAGTTTGCCCGGAAGTGGTCGGGGAAGCCGGGGATCGCAGCGTTCACCGGCTCCTTCCACGGCCGCCTGTTCGCCTCGCTCGCGGCGACCGACCGCCCCGATTACCGCGCGCCCTTCGAGCCCCTCGTCCCGGGGGTGCAGGTGCTGCCCCTCGGCGACCGCGCTTCGGCCCAGCGGCTGTTCGCGGCAGCCCCGGTCGGCGCGGTGATCGTGGAGCCGGTGCAGGGAGAGGGCGGGGTGCGGCCAGTGCCGGCCCCATGGCTCGTGTTCCTGCGGGAGCTGTGCGACGTCCACGGCGCGGCGCTGATCTTCGACGAGGTCCAATGCGGACTGGGCCGGACCGGCACGCTGTTCGCGCATGAACAGTGCGGGGTCACGCCCGACATGCTCACCTTGGCGAAGCCGCTGGCTGGCGGGCTGCCGATGGGGGCGGTGCTGCTCACGGACCGGATCGCCGCGGCGCTCAAGCCCGGCGACCATGCCACGACGTTCGGGGGCGGACCACTGGTGGCCACGGTCGCCCTCGATGTCCTGCGGACGCTCGCCGCGCCGGAGTTTCTCGCCGCAGTCCGGGCCCGGGGCTCGCGTCTGGGCGCCGCCCTGCGCGTGCTCGCCGAGCGTACTCCGAAGGTGGCGGACGTGCGGGGCGTCGGCCTGATGTGGGGAATCGAGCTGACGCAGCCGGCGGCGCCGTTCGTGACGGTGGCCCGCGAGCGGGGGCTGCTGATCACGACCGCGGGGCCGACCGTGCTGCGCTTGGTACCGCCGCTCGTGGTCTCCGACGCCGAGGTGGATCGCGCCGTGGCGGTGCTGGGGGAGGTGCTCTCGTGAGCGTGGCTCCCATCATCATCCGGGAGACGGGAGAGGGGAGAGGGATTCTCCCGGGCACGGCCCGGACTGCTTCCCTCTCCCCTCTCCCCGGTGTGGTGCGGGCGGGGCGGCTGGCCGACGTGCCCGGGCTCGAGGCCCTCATGGCTCCGTTCGTCGCCACCGGCGACCTGCTTCCCCGCAGCAGCTACGACCTCAGCCGCCACATCAAGGAGTACGTGGTGGTCGAGGCCGGCGGAGAGATCGTGGCGTGCGGCTCGCTCAAGCTCTACGGCCCCGAGCTGGCGGAGATCGCCGGTCTCGCGGTGCAGGACGGCTGGCAGGGCAGGGGGCTGGGCCGCGCGGTGATTGATGCACTGATCGCCGAAGGGCGCGGCCTGGGGTTGAGCCAGGTCTTCGCCCTCACCCGTAAGCCGGCCTTTTTCGTGCGGCTGGGCTTCGGGCCCGCAGAGAAGGAGCAGTTCCCACAGAAGGTGTGGGCCGACTGCGCCCGCTGCCCACGGCAGAACTGCTGCGACGAGATCGCGGTCGCGCGCACCCTCTGAAGCCAACCACTCACAAAGCGTTCGTGTTCGCCGGGTTTGGGTGTGGCGGGGTCTTCGCGATCCTGCTGCTCCTCAGCCTGCTCGTGACCCGAAACGAGGAGGCGAAACACCCGGGCTCCCGGCCGGTACCGCCGGTCAACGCCGCCGCAGCGGCCTTCGACTCCCTTCGCAATTTCGACCTCCGTGCGCTCGCCGGCCGGCTCGAGCCACACGCGCCCCTCGTTCCGCTTCGCGGGGTGAATGGTGCCTCCTTGGCGCTCGCCGTGTGGCGCGGGCAGCGGATCGGGACGCTGGCGCTGGCGTTCGGCGACACCTTCCCAGGCGGCTCGACCGACCGAGCGGCGTGGCTGGCGAGCGGCGCGTCGTATTTCGTGGACACGCTTATCCGGGCGGCGCGGCTGCCGTGGCGGCTCGGCGAAGCGGCGCCGGACAGCGGCGAAGGGTTGGTCCCGGCGGTGCGGCCGCGTCCGGTGCTTGCGACCACGCGAGCGATGCTCGCCCGAGTGCAATTGGACCTCGACGCCCGGCGGACTGCGTCCGCCGACACTGTCCTGCGGGCGGTTATCGCCATCGCCGCCGCGCTGCAAGCGGACGCGCGGCTGTCGGTCGTGGCGCTGGGCGCGCGGATCGCGCGTGATGCCGCCGACATGCGGGCCCGGCATCGCGAGCTGTGGCGCGGGGAAGCCGGGACCCGGGTGCGGGCGGCGCGCGCGCGCGCGGATTCGTCCGGCCGGATCTTGGGGCGGCTCCAGATCCTCGTTTGGACGGCGGGCATCGCCCCCGATAACGCCACCGGCCTGGCCGAGCTCGCGATGGATCCACGGCCGCCCGTGGCCGTCCGCGACGAAGTGGTGCGGGCGATCGCGAACGGGTGGATCGAGGACCCCGACGAGATGACGCGAGGCATCAGTCGCAAACGTCGAGAAGCCCTCGAGCAGCTGCGGTTGGAGGCGCTACCGCCCGAAGTCCGAGCGACCGTGCGCGCGGGCCTCGCGTTCAAGGATCCCGGCATCCTGGGCCGGTTCCGCCTCATGGTGGCATACACGCAAGCGGCGCTGCCGTAGTTGACACCCTCCCTTCCGTCCCGAGAGATTCCCGGGGCCATTATTACGTGAGGATTGTGCCGTGGCCCGAGTGATCTTCTGGGACGTCGATACCCAGGTCGACTTCATGAAAGCCGACGGCAAGCTGTACGTGCCGGACGCCGAGCAAATCATCCCCAATCTCAAGAAGCTCACCGACTATGCCCATGGGCACAGCGTGCGGATCGTGGCCAGCGCCGACGACCACCTGCGTGAGCACCCGGAGATCTCGGACGCGCCCGACTGGAAGCAGACCTTTCCTCCGCATTGCCAGCGAGGCTCGCCGGGGCAGAAGAAGATTCCTGAGACGGCGCTGCGCGATCCCCTCGTGATCGAGCCGGAGCGGGCGGACCCCAAGGCGCTTGCCGCGATGGTGCGCGCTCACCGGGGGGACATCCTGTTCCATAAACACCGCTTCGATGTGTTCACGAACGCGAACGTTGTGCCCGTGCTGGACGTGCTCGATCCGCAGGACGTGGTGTTGTACGGGGTGGCGCTCGATGTGTGCGATAAGTACGCGATCGAGGGCCTCCTCGAGCACCGCCCGGCAACGCGGCTGTTTGCGGTGACCGACGCGATGAAGCCGATCGACCGCGACGGCGCGGAGCAGTTGTTGAAGGAATGGGGGGAGGAGGGGGTCCGGCTCGTGAAGACGAGCGAAGTGGTGGTGGGCGGGCTGGTCGAGCAGCTGTCGCGCGCCACGGCATGACGGCGCCCTCCGCCCCCGTCCCTCCGCGCCCCCCGGCCTTCGGGAAGTTCTTCCTCCCCGGTCCCACCGACGTCCACCCCGAAGTGCTCGGGGCCATGCAGCGGCCGATGATCGGCCACCGCTCGGCCAGGATGGAGGAGCTGCTCGCGGCCATGGCGCCGCGACTCCAGGCCCTCTGCCGCACCCGGCGTATCGTGCTGGTGGGGACGACCTCCGCCACTGGCTTCATGGAGATGGCGGTCCGCAACGGAGTGCGACGCCGCGCGCTCGCCGTGGTCAACGGAGCGTTCAGCGACCGGTTCGCCAAGCTGGTGACGGCGGTGGGCAAGGAGTGCGTCCGCCTGGACGTGCCGCTCGGCGCCGCCGTCGAACCCGACATGCTGCGCGACGCCCTGAAGCGCAACCCACCGGTGGACGCCGTCACCATGGTTCATTCCGAGACCTCTACGGGCGTGCTCCAGGATGTCGCCACGCTCGCGCAGGTCGTCCACGAGTTCGACGATGTGTTGGTGTTGGTGGACGCGGTCACCTCGCTGGCCGGCTCACCGGTCGAGCCTGACCGCTGGGGGCTGGACTTCGCCTTCACCGGCTCCCAGAAGGCGCTCGCCCTGCCGCCCGGGCTGGCGCTCGGGGTGGGCTCGGAGCGAATGCTGCAGCGCGCCCGGACGCTGCCCGGCCGCGGGCTCTACTTCGACCTCGTGAGCTTCGAGCAGGCCAGCGCCAGGTTTCAGCCGACCAATACACCGGCAGTGTCCCTTCTCTACGCCCTCGCGAAACAGCTCGAGCGGATCGAGCGGGATGGCGGGGTGGAGGCGCGCTGGAGCCGGCACGAAGCAATGCGCCAGCGCACGGAGCACTGGGCGCACGAGCGGGGGATCGAGTTTCTGCCGTGCGAAGGGCGGCGCAGCTGGACCGTCTCTTGCCTCCGACTCCCCGACGGCAAGAGCGCCAAGGAGATCGTCGGCGCGTTGAAACACCAGGGGTGGGTGATCGGCGCCGGGTACGGGGCGCTGAAGGAATCGACGATCCGGATCGGCCACATGGGCGACCACACCGTCGCCGCTCTGGACGATCTGCTCCGAGTCCTGGAGACGCAGCTCGCGTGACGCACCGGGTGGTCGTGGCCGACAAACTGGGGGCCGCGGGGCTCACGCTGCTCGCCGCGGAGGCGGAGATCGAGATCGCCGACTGCGCCGGCAGGCCTCGGGAGGAGTTGGAGCGTGCGCTGGGTGGGGCGCACGCGCTCATCGTGCGCAGCGAGACGCGGGTCACGGCGGAGCTGCTGGCGCGAGCGCCGCACCTGCGCGTGATCGCGCGGGCGGGGATCGGCGTCGACACCATCGACGTGGCCGCCGCGACGCGCCGCGGCATCGCGGTGATGAACGCCCCCGGCGCCAACACGGTGAGCGCCGCCGAGCACGCGCTCGGGCTGCTGCTTGCCCTCGTGCGCCACATCCCGGGGGCGGCCGAAGCGATGCGCCGGGGAGAATGGGACCGCAAGCGCTTCGAGGGCACCGAGCTGCGCGGCAAGACCATGGGGATCGTCGGCCTGGGACGGATCGGAGGCCACGTTGCCCAGCTCGCGCGAGCCCTGGGCATGACCGTGGTGGCGCACGATCCGTACCTGCCGGCCGGCCGGGCGGCCGACCTGCAGGTGAAGGTGTTGCCGCTTGAGGACCTGCTCCGGGTGGCGGACGTGGTGACCATGCACGTCGCCCTCACCGACGAGACCCGGCACCTGATCAACGCCTCGCGTCTAGCGCTGATGAAGCCGACGGCCGTGCTCATCAACACCGCGCGCGGTGAGCTGGTGGACGAGGGCGCGCTCGCCGCAGCGATCAAGGCCAAGCGGATCGCCGGCGCGGCGATCGACGTGTTCGCGCAGGAGCCGTTGCCCGCCGATTCGTCGCTGCGCAAGCTCGACCGGGTGATCCTGACCCCCCATCTCGCCGCCTCGACCGCGGAGGCCCAGGAGCGCGTGGCGCTCGAGATCTGCGGCGCCGTACGCGACGCCCTGCTCACGGGCGACCTCTCTACCGCCATCAACGTCCCCGGCATCAGCGGCGACCTGCTGCGGCGACTGGGACCCCTGCTCACCCTGGCCCGCCGCCTGGGCCGGCTGGCGCTGGCCCTGGCCGATGGAGCAGTGACGGCGGTGGAGGTGGCCTACGGAGGCAAGGACGAAGCGGCGCCGCGGCCGGTGCTCATGGCCGCGCTCGAGGGGCTGCTGTCGGCGATGAACGCGGGCCCGGTGAGCCTAGTGAACGCGCAGGTCTTGGCCGAAGAAAGGGGGATCCAGCTCGCCCGCAAGACGGGCGCGCCCGAGCCAGGCTTCGAGACCTCGGTCGGCGTGAAGGTGGACACGGCGCGGGGCCGCGTGCGCGTCGCGGGTACGCTGGTCGGCAACAGTCACGGCCGGGTCGTCCGGATCGACGACTATCACGTAGACGTCGCCCCCGATGGGTGGATGTTGGTCATCCGCAACCGCGACGTGCCGGGGGTGATCGGACGGGTGGGGACGGTCCTGGCCGAGGCCGGGATCAACATCGGGAGCTACCATCAGTCCCGCCGCACGACGGGTCAGGAAGCGCTCGCCGCCATCACCGTGGACCAGCCCCTGACGGACGGTGTGCGCGGGCGGCTGGAGCGTGTCCCGGATGTCCTACAGGTGAAGCTGGCGGACTTCGGGGAATAGTCCCCCGGGCTAATCCGCCGCCTGGGCCGGCGGCTGTTGCTCCTCCTCGGCGAGCAGGCGGAACGTCTTCACCGCCCCCGTGAGCTTGTCGGCGGCCTCGGCCAGTCGATTCGCCGACGAAGCGATCTCCTGCGTGGAGGCCGACTGCTCCTCACTGGAGGCGGCGATTTCCTCGGTGGCGGCGAGCAGGCTGTCCGTGCCCTGGGCCACCAACCCCAGGCGCGCCGCGATCTCCTCCACCAGTTTGCGGACCTCTCCCGACGCCTTGGCGATCTCCTTGCTCCAGGCATCGTTGGCTTCCGCTTCGCCGGCGACGGAGGCGAGGCCCTGCGCCGCAGTCTGCGCGGCTTGCCGCGCCGCGGCTCCCGCTTGGGCGAGCCGCACCAGCCGGTCGCGGTTCGCCTGCACCCGGGCCAGCACGCCGCGCACCGTGTCGCCCGTTTCCCC
>CAZXKD010000001.1:23720-77257 GCA_964641215.1 uncultured Gemmatimonadaceae bacterium | reverse complement strand
CTCTCCGGCGGGAGTGGCGCTCCGCGACCTCGCGGGCGCCGTCGCGGCCACGCTCGGTCGCGCCGTGCCCCTCAACACCGTCGCGCGCTGACGTGCGGCTGCTCACCGCAGCCGTTTTCCTTTTGCAGGGGCCGGAGCGGGCCGACCTCCGCGCGGGGCTCGACACCCTCTATAGCGGGGCCTTCGCCACCGCCGCGCAGTACTTCACGGAGCTGGCGGGCCGGGATACCACTGATCCGGCGCCGGTCATCTTCCACGCCGCCGCCTACATTTGGTGGGCCTCGGCCCTGGACAGCGCGGGCTTCGAGGCCGGCCGTATCGACTCCCTGCTCGGCGCCGCCATCCGGCTGGCTCGAGAAGCGGAGAGGCGGCGGGTGGCGCCGGCTGCGCAAGGTTTCTGGCTCGCCACCGCGCTCGGCTACCGGGCACGCGAGCGCGAGCTCCACGGCCACTCCTGGGGAGCGGCCAAGGACGCCAAGGGGATGCGCGACGCCTACCGCCGCGTGCTGGCGGGCGATTCCAGCTGCGTGGACTGCTACCTCGGGCTCGGCGTCTACCACTACGGGCTGGCCCGTGCCAGCGCGCTCGCGCGCCTCTTCGCCAAGCTGATCGGTCTGGGGAGCGGGGACGCCGAGACGGGGATTCGGTATATGCGCCGCGTGGCCCATGGGGGCGGACTCGCCAGCGTCGAAGCGACGTGGGTGCTCGCCGCCGCGCTGGTGCGGGAAGCCGATCGCGATCCCGCCGGCAGCGCCGTGCTGCGCCGCGAAGCCCGCGGCTACGTCGTGCGGCTCGCCGAACGCTTCCCCGACAACCCCGTCTTCCGGCGCTTCCTCACCGAAGTGCCGGAGCCGCTTCCTCTCCCCCCGGCCCCGGCGCCGTGACCGCCGCCGCCCGGCCCGCGGGCGCGCTCACCATCGGGCCTCTCCGGCCCGTGATTCTGCGCCTCGCCACCCCCGCCGTGGCGATGATGGCGTGTCACTTCTCGTTCAACGTCATCGACAGCCTGTGGGTGGGCCGGTTGATCGGTCCCGCTGGGCTCGCCGCGGTGTCCACGGCGGGATTCTTCGTCTGGATCCTGCTGTCGCTGGGCGAGATGGTGGAAGTCGGGCTCATCGCGCTCGCGGCGCGCCGCCACGGGGAGCGCGACCCGGAGGCCGCGGCGCGCGCCGCCGGCGCCGCCGTGCTATACGCGGTCGCCGCGGGGCTCGCCGTCAGCGTCCTCGGCCTCGTCGTGATGGACGACCTCTTCCGCCTGATGACGGTGCCGCCCGAGGTGGCCCGGCTGGGGCACCTGTACCTCTCGACGTGGCTGCTCGGCGGCCCTCTGGTATTCGGGTTCTTCGCCATCGAAGCCACGTTCCGCGCCTCCGGGGATACCCGCACGCCGTTCCTGCTGCTCGCGGTATCGGTCGTGCTCAGCATCGGACTCGACCCACTGCTGATCCTCGGGGTGGGCCCGTTGCCGCGGCTTGGCGTCGAGGGCGCGGCGCTGGCGTCGGTGATGGTGCGGGGGGGCGGCTTTCTGATCGGGATCAGCCTCGCGCTGCGGCGCGGCCTGATCCGGCTCAGCGCTCCCGACTGGCGCGCGGTGCCGGCAATTTTCCGCGTCGGCGCCCCGCTCTCGCTCACGGGCGTGCTCTTCAGCCTCATCTACATGTGGCTCACCCGGTTTACGTCGCGCTTCGGGACGCCCGCGCTGGCGGCCCTGGGGGTAGGGCACAAGGTGGAGGGGATCGGCTTCATCGCGATTTCAGGCTTCGCTCTCTCGGCGAGTGCGCTCGTCGGCCAGAACCTCGGCGCGCGCCAGGAGCAGCGGGCCCGCGAGGCGGTGCGGCTCACCATCACGTACTGCCTGGTGGCAACCGTCTCGACGGCCGCCGTGTTTGTCGCGTTTCCGGCGACCCTCGCGGGGCTGTTCACATCGGACGCGGCCGTGATCGCCGATGGGAGCCTGTACCTGCGGATCATCGCTCTGTCCCAAGTGGGGCAGACCTTCGAGATCATCCTCGAAGGAGCGCTCGGCGGAGCCGGGTACACCTTCTGGCCGATGGTGGCGAGCTCGTCGCTCTCCGCGGTCCGTATTCCTCTGGCCGCCTGGTGGTCCGCGGCCTTCGGGCTGGCGGGGATCTGGTGGGCGATCTCGCTCACCTCGGTCGCGCGCGGCGGCGCCATGATCCTCTTCTGGCTGAGCGGCGCATGGCGCCACCGGAAGCTCTGATGCCCGGCGATATCATCACGCTGCTCACCGATTTCGGGACCGCCGACAGCTACGTGGCCGAGGTGAAGGCGGCGCTGCTGGCTCAGCCACACGGCGCGACGCTCGTCGACATCACCCATCAGATGCCGCCCGGCGATGTCCGCGCCGGCCAGTACATCCTGTCGCGGGTATGGCACCGCTTCCCGACGGGGACGGTGCACTTCGTCGTGGTGGACCCCGGGGTGGGCACGAGCCGCCGCGCGCTCGCCGCGGAGGCCGGCGGCCACTACTTCGTGGCGCCAGACAACGGGTTGTTGTCGCCGCTGCCGGCGACGGCCCGGTTCGTGACGCTGCCGATCCCCGAGACGGCGGCGCCCACCTTTCACGCCCGCGACGTGTTCGCTCCGGCAGCTGCCCAACTCGCGATCGGGACCGCGCTGACGCACTTGGGTCATGTCATTACCGACCCGTACCGCTCTCCGCTGCCCGCTCCCCGAGCGGACGGCCTCGCGGTGGTGGGGGAGGTGATCTACGTGGATCGGTTCGGTTCACTCATCTCGAACATTCCCGGCGAGCAGGTTGCGCCCGGGGTGCGGATCAAAGTGGCGGGGACCGACGTGGGCTCGTTGCGCCGGACCTATGGTGATGTCGATCCTGGACAGCTGCTGGCGTACGTCGGGAGCGACGGCAGTGTGGAGGTCGCGGTGCGCGGCGGGAGCGCGGCGCGGCTGTTGGGAGTGGGAGTCGGCGCGGAGGTGCGGGCCTAGGCCCCGAATTCACCCGACGGGGCGCGGATCTTCACCCGCGCCAGCACCTGATCGGCGAAGCTCGCCGAGGGGGTGAAGCGCGGGAGCTGGGCCAGCTCCAGGAGCATCTTCCGCTCCTGTTCGGCCTCGGCCCGACACAACGAGCACTCGGCGAGGTGCATGGCGCGCGCCGCGCTCAGCAGGCCCTGGGCCCACAGCTCGATCTCGTCCGGGGTGAGATGCATGGGGATCTCGTTCATTAATTCGTTTTACGGGCCGGGCCGCCCCCCGGTTTCAGCCCGCCGGTCCCCGAGGTAGCCCCGCAATTCGTTGCGGGCCCGGTGGATATACGTCTTCACGGTACCGAGCGGGAGGTCCAGCGTGTCCGCGATCTCCTCGTAGGAGTATCCCTCCACATGCCGCAGCAGGATGCACGCCCGGTATTCCGGCCGCAGCCGGCCGATCGCCCGCTCGATCGCGGAGCCGAGCTCCCGGTTCTCGAGCTCCTGCAGCGGCGTCTCGCCTTTCGCATCGAGCTGGATCGCGGTGGCCTTCATCGCTTCCGGCGTTTCGGCATCGGGCGCGCCGTCGAGCGACAGCGTATCGAGGCTCCTGCGCCGGATGTGATCGATGGCGGCGTTGTTCGCGATCTTGAAAATCCACGAGGAGAACCTGAACTCGGGCTTGTAGGACTTAATGCCGTTGAGGACCTTGATGAAGGTCTCCTGCGCCAGGTCCTCGGCGAGCGCGCGGTCGCGCACCATGCGATACAAGAGCGAGAAGACCGGACGCTCGTAGCGTCGCACGAGCTCCCGGAACGCCGCTTCGTGGCCCTGCTTGGCCCACGTGACTACCTGCTGGTCGCTGGCGCCCGTCAGGTGGTCCGGCCTATCTTTCGCGCCTATGACGCCGTCTCCCGCGTCCGAAGTGGTGCGGCCGCCCTCTCCCTCACGGGGTCCGGCGGGTGGTGAGGCGAAGCGGTCCTATGTGCGCAGCATGTTCACCGCGATCGCGCCGCGCTACGATTTCCTCAACCACCTGCTCAGCCTCAATGTGGACCGGCGTTGGCGCCGGGCCGCGGTGGCGCGGCTCGGCTGGGAGGCGAGACCACACGGCGTTTATCTCGATCTGTGCGCCGGCACGCTCGATCTCGCGGCCGCGCTCGTGCGCGCGCGCGGCTTCCAGGGCTGCGTCCTCGGCGCCGATTTCGTGGTCCCCATGCTGGCGCGCGGCAAAGCCAAGGCGGCCCGCGCCGTTCCCGTCGCCGCCGACGCCCTGGCGCTGCCGTTTCCCGACGCGTCGTTCGACGGAGCCATGGTCGGCTTCGGGATGCGCAACCTCGCCGACCTCGACGCCGGGATCCGCGAAGCGGCCCGCGTCCTGAGGCCGGGCACGCGCCTCGTGGTACTCGAGTTCGCCCTGCCGCGATTCCCCCCGCTGCGCGCGGCGTACCTGTTCTACTTCCAGCGCCTGCTGCCGGCGATCGGCCGCGCGGTGTCGAAACATAGGGACGCCTACACCTACCTGCCAGAGTCGGTGCTTGCCTTCCCGGAGCCGGGCGCGCTCGCGGCGCGGCTCGCGCGCGGTGGCTTCCGGGACGTCGCCTACGACCTGCTCACCGGCGGGATCTGCACCGTTCACCATGGCACTCGATAACCTGCGCGCCTTCGTGGGCGCGATCGACGCGGCGGGTCAGCTGGCTCGCGTCCGGGTCCCTGCGTCGGTGAACAAGGAGATCACCGAGATCGCCGATCGGTGTATGAAGTCGCCGGGTGGCGGGCCGGCGCTGTTGTTCGAGCGACCGACGCTGCTCGCCGGCGGGGCATCCCCCTATCCCGTCGCCGTGAATCTCTTCGGCTCCGAGCGTCGCATGGGGCTCGCGCTCGGGGTCGAGCGGCTGGACGACGTGGGTGAGCGGGTCGCCGAGCTGTTGAACGTGAAAGTTCCTGATGGCCTGCTCGGCAAGCTCGCGATGCTCCCCAAGCTCGCTGAAGTGGCGAAGTTCCCGCCCAAGACCATCGGCGGTCGCGCGCCCTGCCAGGAGCTCGTGCTGCAGGGCAACGACATCGACCTCTCGTGCTTCCCGGTGCCCGTCTGCTGGCCCGAGGACGGCGGCCCGTACATCACGCTGCCGGGAGTGATCACCCGCGATCCGAAGACCGGCGTCCGCAACGTCGGGATGTATCGGATCCAGGTGTTGGGGAAGGCCGAGTTGGCGATGCACTGGCAGCGCCACAAAGTCGGCGCGGCGCATTGGCGTGCGATGGCCGACCGCGGCGAGACGATGCCCGTGGCGATCGTGCTGGGCGGCGATCCCGCGAGTATTTACGCGGCTTCGGCGCCGTTGCCGCCGACGATCGACGAGTACCTGTTCGCGGGATTCCTGCGGGGGGAACCGGTGCGGCTCGCGAAGGCCGTGACCAGCGACCTGGAGGTCCCGGCCGAGGCCGAGATCGTGATCGAAGGCCATGTCGACCCCCGCGAGCCGCTGGTGCGCGAAGGGCCGTTCGGGGACCACACCGGCTTCTACTCGCTCGCCGACGACTACCCCAAGGTGCACGTCACCGCCGTCACGCTCCGCGCGGAGGCGTTGTGGCCGCACACGATCGTGGGGCGGCCGCCCATGGAGGATTACTGGCTCGGGCACGCGACCGAGCGGATCTTCCTGCCGTTGCTGAAGCTCACGTTGCCCGAGATCGTGGATCTGCACATGCCGGCCGAGGGGATCTTTCACAACCTCGTGTTCGTGAGCATCGACAAGCAGTACCCCGGCCAGGCGTACAAAGTGATGAATGGCTTGTGGGGGCAGGGGCTGATGTCGCTCGCCAAGGTGATCGTCGTGCTCGACAAGGACGTCAACGTCCGCGACCCCCGGGAGGCCTGGTGGGTGGCGCTCAACCACATCGACCCCGAGCGCGACGTGCGGTTCTCGATGGGGCCGATCGACGTCCTCGACCACTCGAGCCGCGGCTTCACCTACGGCTCCAAGATGGGTATCGACGCGACGCGCAAATGGAAAGAAGAAGGATTCACCCGCGAGTGGCCGAACCGGATCGTGATGGACGAGCGGACGAAGCGCAAGGTGGACGCGATGTGGAAGGACCTGGGCATCGACCTGTGAGCGTCACACGCGAGGGCCAAACCTTGTCGGGCGGATCGCTGCTCGTCCGCTACGCAAACTTTGTCCGCCTCCCGCACACCGTGTTCGCGCTGCCGTTCGCGCTGCTCGGCGTGGTCGTCGCGTCGTGGCGGGCGCCGGTGACCGGGCGGACCCTCGCCCTGGTCGTCCTCGCGTTCACGGCCGCGCGCTTCGTGGCGATGGGCTTCAACCGCATCGCCGACCGCGCCCTCGACGCGCGGAATCCGCGCACCCGTGGGCGCGAGTTGCCGTCCGGGCGGCTCACCCTCCCCCAGGCGTGGGCGGCGGTGCTGCTGGCCGCCGCGCTGCTGGTGTGGTCGGCGTGGGCGCTGAACCCTCTGTGCTTCACCCTGTCGCCGCTCGCGCTGGCGGTGGTCACCCTGTACAGCTATGCCAAGCGGTTCACCTGGTGGTCGCATCTGTGGCTCGGGCTGGGCGACGCCATCGCCGGTCCCGCGGGCTACTTGGCGGTCACCGGGCGATGGAGCGAGCCGGCGTGGCTGCTGTGGGTGCTCGCTGCCGCCGTCACCTGCTGGGTGGGGGGGTTCGACGTGCTCTACGCGCTGCAGGACGAGGCGTTCGACCGGGCCGAGGGGCTGTATTCCGCTGTGGTGCGGTTTGGCCAGGCCCGGAGCATCAGGCTCGCCAAAGCGTTGCACGGCGTGGCGGTGCTGGCGCTCGTCGGCTTCGGCATCGGCGCGGGGCTGGGCGGCGTCTACTACGGGGGCGTGGCGCTCGGCGCCGCCCTGATCACCTGGGAGCACCGGCTGGTGAGGCCGGGCGACCTGTCGCGCCTCGATGCGGCGTTCTTCACCGCCAACGGCGTCGTCAGCATCGTGGTATTCCTCGGCGCCCTCGTGGATCGAGCCTTATGAAGGCCGGGAAGCGGGATGCGGGAAGCGGGAAGCGTAGGGGCGACGAAGGCCGGAGCGCACGCATCCCGCATCCCGCATCCCGTTTCCCGGGCCCACCCGGGCCGCCCCGGCATCCCAAGCGCTCCCCTACTCCGAACCGGCGCGGGCGGTAGTGGCCCGGCTCCCGGTCATTCTCGCCATCACCGGCGCCTCCGGCGCGCCGTACGGGCTGCGGCTGCTGGAAGTGCTCGCGACGCACCACGCGCCCACGTGGCTCATGATCTCCGCCCACGGCTGGCGGCTGCTCGCCGAGGAATGCGGCATCCGGGACGACCGCGAGCTCAAGAAGGCCACCGGCGGCGAGTGGACGAGCGTGCGGGCGTTCGACGACAAGGATCGTGGCGCGGAGCCCGCCTCGGGCTCGGCGAAGACCGCGGGGATGGTGATCTGCCCCTGCTCGATGGGCACTGTGGCGGCGATCGCCCACGGGACGAGTCGCTCGCTGATCGAACGGGCCGCCGACGTGGTCCTGAAGGAGCGCCGCAGGCTGATCCTCGTGCCGCGCGAGACGCCCCTGTCACTCGTCCACCTGCGCAACCTCACGCTCGCCGCGGAGGCGGGGGCGACCGTGCTGCCCGCCGCCCCGGGCTTCTATCACAAGCCCCAGCAGGTGCGCGAGCTCGTGGACTTCGTGGTCCAGCGGGTCCTGGATCACCTCGACCTCGAGATCGCGCTGGTCAAGCGGTGGGGAAGCGGGGAGCAGTGAAGCATGCGCCTCGGCGTCATCTCCGACACCCACGGCTTGCTGCGGTCCGACGTGTTCGAGGTGTTCAAGAAGGTCGATCATATCCTGCACGGTGGGGACGTGGGGCGGTGGGAGATCCTGATCGACTTGGAGGCGCTGGCCCCCGTCACGGCGGTCTACGGCAACACTGATGGACCGGAGCTGCGCCGCAAGCTGACGCAGGTGGCCCAGGTCGAGCTGGACGGCTTCGACATCGTCGTGACCCATGGGGACCAGTTCGGGCATCCCACGCCTGCCGCGCTCCACGACGCCTTTCCGCGCGCGGAGATCATCGTGTACGGACACACGCACAAGCCGCTGCTCGAGCTGGTGGACCGGACGGTCACCGTGATGAATCCCGGGGGAGCGGGGCACCCGCGCTTCGGGCTGGCGCCGTCAGTCGGCATCCTGGAGCTCGAGCCGGGCATTCCGCCGCGGGCGCGGATCGTCCCGCTCGAGGTGTAGGAACCGGCCTTCCGACATTCGGTCCTGGATCGTACGTTTGCACCCCTCTCCTTTCGTCCCCTACCCGGAGGCGAGCATGCGCAGCCACTTCACGATCCTCGGAAGTCTCGTCGCGGCCCTGGCCGTTGGCGCCTTCACGTATCGGGCGCACGGGCGGCCCCCGACGGCGTCACCGACACCCGCAGACGGCCACACGATCCACGTCCTCGCGCCGCATGTGGTGAACGGGCAGGTTAGCGGACCCTACCACCATTACTGCAAGGTTGTCTCGCCCGAGCCATACATCGAGTGCCTGATCTATCTGTCGACCGACTCGAACGCGAACCTCGTGCAGATCGAGTACATCGTCGCCAAGACGGTGACGAGGACGAACGCGATCCCGCTCGCGGTGTGGAACAAGAACTGGCATGATCACGCCCAGGAGATCGCGACGGGCCGAGTGCAGGTGCTGGACCTGCCGCCGGACGACGCCAAGAAAGTGGCGGACCTCGTGGCGACGACCGATGGCATCATCTTCGACTTGTGGCCACACGGGGCCAAGGTGCCGGATGGGAGTGTCCGGATCGGGCAGTCGGTGGGCCACGTGAACCTCACGCCGGCCGAGAAGTTCAAGTTCTCGACCCCGGCGCCGGGGAACCGGTAGGGGAGTTGGTCTAGCGCCGGATACTGTCCACCGGCATCGCGGTCACCGGTCCGTATGTGGCCAGCGGCTTGTCGAACGCGCTGACCTTGCCCACCACCACGGTGATCAGCCGGTCCGGGTGCAGGTACTTCTCGGATACCCGTCGCACCTGGTCGGGCGTGACGGCCTGGATTCCCTTCAGGTAGAGGTCGAACCAGTTGGCCGGCAGGCCGTCCACGGCGTACTGCAGCTGCTGGCCGACGATCTGGCCGGCGTTCTGGAACCGGAAGACGAAAGAGTTGACCTCGTTGTCCTGGGCCAGCTTGACGTCCTGCGCGGTGACGGGCTGCGACGCCATCGAGCCGATGATGTCCCGCATCAGCGTCAGCGCGGCGACCGTCTTCTCGGCCCGGACCTGGGCGCCGGCGAAGAACACGTCTTCACGCCGGGTGTCCGTCCCCCAGTTGCTGAAGACGCTGTAGGCGAATCCCGAGTCGCTGCGCACCCGCTGCAGCAGCCGCGAGTTGAAGCCGCCGCCGCCGCCCAGCAGGAAGTCCGCTACCGCGGCCGCGAAGTACTCCGGGGTGTTGCCGACCTTGATGCCGCCCGCGTGGCCCATCCGGATGTTGGTCTGATTCACGTCCTTCTCGACCAGCACCGTCTTCGGCCCCTGCGCGATCACGAGGGGCGGCACCGGCCGCATCCCCGGCGTGCACTTGGCCCACCCGTGAAACAGCTGCTCCAGCCTGGCGAGCATGTCCTTCTCGACGAAATCGCCCGAGACGCCGAGCACCAGGTTGTCGGGGCAGAACAGCCGCTGCTCGGTCCAACGAAAGCGCTCGGGGGTGAATCCCGCGATCTCCGCGGGCGTCACCTGCGTGCGGCCGATGGGATGGTCACCGAGCACCACCTGACTCCAGGCGCGCCCGAGCACCGAGCCCGGCTGGTCGTTGCGGCGACGCCAGCTTTCCTGCTGCTGGGCGGCGGTGATGCGGACCCGGGAGCTGTCGTTCCTGGGGTTGCGCATCAGGTCGAACGACAGGTCGAGCAGCTGGTCGCGGTAGCGCGACAGCCCGGAGAACGACGCCGTGCTGGTCTCGTTGCCGGTCGAGACGAAGACGTTGAGGGCGTAGAAGTCAATCAGCCTGTCGACCGAGTCGGGGGACAGCCGCGTCGTGCCCCCGGTGCGCATGAGGTTGTCAGCCTGCCACCCGACTCCCCACAGCGAGTCGGGGAGGTTCGCGACGCCGACCTTCGAGACGATTTCCACGTCGAGAAGCGGCAGGGTGTGGTCCTCGAGCAGGTACACCGGCACGCCGTTGGAGAGGGTCACCCGCTTCGGCGTCGGCGGGTTGAAGCGGAGCGGCGGATACTGCAGCGCCTGGATCTGGGCTCGGGTGTCGGCCGGCTGTTGAGCGCCGGCCGGGACGGCCGCGACCAGCAACGTGCCGAGCAACGCGCGCGCGCGCATCAGTTGGTCCCTCCCGTGGCGGGCTTGGGCGGCCTGACGAGCGTCGCGGCGGTGCGGTTGGTCGGCGTGAAGTACGTCTTGGCGACGCGCTGCACGTCCGCGGCGGTCACCCGCGCCTGGGCCGCCTGATCGCGGAACGTCTGGCGCCAATCGTACCACAGCGCCTCGCTGTTCGACAGTTGAAAGGCCAAACCGAAGCTCGACTGCAACCGCTGGATGCTGGACGCCTCGACCTGGTTGCGCACGCGCTGCAGCTCTCCGTCGGTCGGCGGCTCACGGGTCAAGCGGGCCAGTTCCTCGTACACGGCGGTCTCGATCTCTTGGGTGGTGTGCGGGGCGATGGGGACGCCCTGAAACGTGAACAACCGCGGATACAGGCTGCCCGGGAACTGGAAGGAAGCGACGGTGGTCGCCACCCGGTCACGGATCACGAGCCGCTGGAACAATCGTGACGTGCGGCCGCCCGTCAGGATCTGCGACAGCACCGCCAACGCCGGGGCGTCCGGGTGCCGGGCGCTCGGCACGTGATAGCCGACCAGGACCTGCGGGTTGGCGTCGTACTCCACTTCGATGCGGCGCTCGCCGCGTTGCGGCGGCTCCTGCGTCACCACGGGGCGATGCGGCTCGCCCGCGGGAATGTCGCCGAAGTAGCGCGAGGCCCAGGTCCGCATCGAGTCCACGTCGATGTCCCCCACGATCGCGACGACGGCGTTGTTGGGGCCATAGAAGCGCCGGAAATACTCCTGGGCCGCCTGGCGATCGACGGTCTGGATCTCGCTCGCCACGCCCACCACCGGGCGGCCGTAGGGATGGGCGCGGAAGGCGGCCGCCAGGTATTCCTCCAGCAGCATTCCGAACGGCTGGGTCTCCACCCGCAGCCGGCGCTCTTCGAGGACGACTTCCCGCTCCGAGTAGAACTCCCGCAACACGGGATTCCTAATGCGGTCGCTCTCCAGGAGGAACCAGAGCTTGGCCCGATTGGCGGGAAGCGAGAAGAAGTAGTTAGTCAGGTCGTTGCCGGTGGAAGCGTTGAGGTTCTGCGCGCCGTTCTCGGTAAGGATGTGGTCCAGCTCGTTGCTCACGGCGTACTGCCGCGCCGAATCCTCCAGGGTCTTGAGGCGGTCGCGCAACCGTTGGAGCTGGGCACTGTCGGTGAGCGCCCCCTTGCGGTACTCGGCGGTGAAGGAATCAGCCACCGCGTCGATGCGCGGGAACAACGCCACCTCGGCCGCGTAGTTCTTGGTGCCGATCGCGTGCGAGCCCTTGAACAACATGTGCTCGAACAGGTGCGCCGTCCCGGAGATCCCCGTCCACTCGTCCACGCCGCCGGCGCGAAAGTGGGTCACGAAGGAGACCGTCGGCGCCCCGGCGCGGCGCAGGAACAGGAAGGTCATGCCGTTGGGCAGGACGTCCTTGACCACCGGCAGCTGCTCGCCCGGTGACTGCTGCTGAGAGGCGAGCTTCGGGGAGGGCGCGAGCACGAGCAACGCGGCGCAGCCCAGGAACAGTCGCATGCGACGACCTCGTGGAGCGGAAGGAGGAATGGAGAAGCTAGCCGCTCCGTGCCCAGGGGCTAGGGGCCGGCGCGGCCCCTTGCCATGCGTTCTCAACGCTGGCACCGGGGACAAAACGTCGTCGCCCGCAGATCGATGACGTGGGTGGTCACCAGTCTACGCCCGCAGCGCACGCACGGCTCGCGACCTCGCCCGTAGACCTTGAGCTGGAACTGAAACCGCCCCCGGCCGCCCGTGCCGGTACGGTAGTCCCGCACCGTCGTTCCTGAGGAGTCGACCGCCCGCTCCAGCACCTCCCGCACCGCCGTATGCAACCGGGCCAACTCTTCGAGGGACAGCTTGGAGGTGGTCTTGGAGGGATCGATGCCCGCCTCGAACAGCGCCTCGTTCGCGTAGATATTGCCCACGCCCGCGAGCCGGCGCTGATCCATGATGGCCTTCTTGATGGCGGCCCGCGTGCCGTGCAGGCGCTCGGCGAAGACGAACGGCGTAAAGGTGTCGTCGAGCGGCTCCGGGCCGATGCGCGTGGTGTAGGCCGCCCACCCCGCCTCGTCGAGCAGCCACACCGTCCCCAGCCGGCGGACGTCCCGGTACACGAGCCGCCGGCCGTCCTCCAGCGTGCACACCAGGACGGCGTAGCGGCGCTCCGCGCGGGACAGCGGCTGTTCGTGGACGACGAGCGATCCGGTCATGCGGGGTTGCACGATCAGCCGGTGCCCGCTGCCGAGTCGGAACACCGCGTGCTTGGCGCGGCGGCTCACCTCCTCGAAGGTGTTGCCCCGGAGCGTCCGCAGCAGACGCGGCTTGGAGACGCGGCGCAGCACGTCCGTCTTGGCGAGACGGGCGCGCACGATGCGGAACCCTTCCAGCCGCGGCGCGAGCTCGCGGACGATCGTCTCGACCTCAGGCAGCTCCGGCACGGCGCATCTCGCGCCAGGCAATGTCCCGGCGCCATGTCTTCCCGTCGAAAGTGATCCGCTCGCAGGCGGCGGCGCTGCGGCGCGCGGCCTCGGGCACGGTGGCCCCAAGCGCCGTGACCGCCAGCACGCGGCCGCCGGCCGTTCGCAGCGTGCCCTCCGTGGAGGGGGGGAGGGGAGGGTCGCGGACGGTGCCCGCGTGGAACACCAGTACCTCGGGGCCAAGGTCGGCCGGGGGCGGCAGATCGATAGTCACGCCTGTTTCCGGCCGGTCCGGGTAGCCGCGCGCGGCCAGCACCGTGGTCACCGCGGCCCGCGACGCCGTCACCACGGGCCGCGGAGGACGCCAGCGGCCGACCGCGATGTCCACCAGGTGCTGCGTCCACCCTTCCGGGAGCACCGGGAGCAGGGCTTGCGTTTCGGGATCGCCGAAGCGGCAGTTGAATTCAATGACCTGCGGGCTGCCATCAGGAGCAATCATGAGGCCGGCATAGAGTACGCCCGCGAACCGCGCCCCGCGCGCCGCCATCTCCTGCAGCGTCGGCTCCAGGATCTCGCCGCGAACTCTCTCGAGCAGCGCCGGGGTGACGAGGCTCACTGGACAATAGGCGCCCATGCCGCCGGTGTTGGGACCGCTGTCACCCTCGCTCAGGCGTTTGTGGTCCTGCGCTGGGGGGAGGATCGCGACGCGCTCCCCATCAGTCAGGGCCAGCACCGAGAGCTCTTCGCCCGTCAGGAATTGCTCGACCACGATCTCGCGGCCCGCCTCCCCGGGTTTGCCTTCCGCGAGCATGGCGCGGGCGGTCGCTGCGGCCGCCGCGCGCGTGTCACAGACCACGGCGCCCTTCCCGGCGGCGAGGCCGGAGGCCTTCACCACGAGCGGCTCGCCGTGCGAGCGGATGTAGTCGAGCGCGGGCCCCAAGGCGGAGAAGCTGCGGCTCGCGGCCGTGGGCACGTCCGCGCGGGCCATCACCTCTTTGGCGAAGGCCTTCGACGCCTCGAGCCGCGCCGCGGCGGCGCTCGGCCCGAACACCGCCGCCCCAGTCGCGCGCAGCGCATCGGCGAGGCCGGCCGCTAGCGGCGCCTCGGGGCCCACGAGGGTGACATCGATGGCGTGGTGGCGCACCGCCGCGACTAGAGCGTCCACGGCGGTCGCGGCGATCGTCAGGTTGGTGCCGAGTTGGGCGGTGCCGGGATTGCCGGGGGCGGTGAACAGGGTGGCGTCGGGGTGGTCGCGCTTCAGCGCCCAACACAGCGCGTGCTCGCGGCCGCCCCCGCCGACGACCAGGACCTTCACTTCTTCTTGAATGCGTCCGAGAATGCCTGGGCCGCGCGCTTGGCGGAGTCGACCACGTCGTCCACGACGGCCTTGGCTTCCTTCATGTAGTGCTCCCGGGCCTCGTCCAGGTCCTTGTCGACGGGCCGCTGCTCAGCCTCGGGCCCACGGCGCGTGTACTCGCCGCGCAGGATGCGGTCGTAGCCGCCGCCCTCGATCCAGCGCTGCAGCTCGGCCGCGCGCACCGTGTTGAAGGGGTGAGACCGGCCCATGACGCCGAGGATCTTGAAGATTCGGTCGAGGGCCCCGCCGGTCTCCTCGAACTCCTTGGCCTGGGCGAGGAACGCGTTCAGGTCCATCTGGGTCATATCGCCGCCGCCGGCGAATTTCAGGTTCACGCGCAGCGACGCGGTGGGGTCCTGGCAGGCCAGCAGGCCGGCGCGGTCGGACGACAGCTCGCTTTTGCGGAACCACTCCAGCAGGGCGAGCTGGATCGGCAGAATGGCGATGCCGGCGAGGAACGGCAGCGCCGACAGGCTGACGTTGAGGAGCAGGACCAGCAGCGTGTGGTAGAGGGCGTGCCCGCTTATCACGTGCCCGAGCTCGTGGCCGAGGACGTTACGGAGCTCGTCGTCGTCGAGCAGCTTGAGCGTCCCCGATTGGATGACGATGAACGGCTTGTCCATCCCGAAGGCGCCCGCGTTGGCGAACGGGGTCTGCGACACGAACAGCTCGGGCCGGACCGGCCAGTCCATCGAGGTGACCACGTCGGTGTAGAGGGCGTTGAGGCGCGGGAACTGGCTCGGGCCCACCCGCACCGCATCCGCCTGGAAGATCAGCCGGATGCCACGCTCGCCGATGAAGCCGTAGACCTTCTTCAGGACCTCGTCGAAGCCGGGCACGGCGCGCAGCGATTGCAGCGCGGCGCGGTCGGCCGGGTGCTCCCAGCTGACTGGGGCGATCTGCGTGAGGATCTTGCGGGGCCGCGCGGCGGGCAGCCCGCCCGTTGTGTCGGTCATCGTCGTCTCCCGTGGGGATGTTCCCCCCTACGCTCCTTGCCAGGCGGGGTTTCTGGTGCTGCCTCGCTCAGCTTGCGGTCAGCGCCTGATCGAGGTCGCCGATCAGGTCGTCGACGTCCTCGATCCCCACCGAGAGCCGCACCAGGCTGTCGGTGAGCCCCATCGCCCGACGCATCTCCGGCGGCACGCTGGCGTGCGTCATCGACGCCGGATGACCGACCAGGCTCTCCACGCCGCCCAGAGATTCGGCGAGGACGAAGATCTTAGTCCGCTCGACGAAGCGCTTGGCCCGGTCCACGTTGCCGAGCTCGAGGCTGATCATGCCGCCGAACCCCTTCATCTGGCGGCAGGCCAGCTCGTGCTGGGGGTGGGACGGCAATCCCGGATAATACACGCGCTCGACCATCGGATGCTTGGTGAGCCACTCGGCGATGCGCCGGCCGCTGGCGTCGTGCTGGCGCATCCGCAGCGCCAGGGTCTTGGTGCCGCGCAGCGCGAGCCAACAGTCGAAAGGCCCGGGCACGGCGCCGGAGCCGTTCTGCACGAACGCGATCCGCTCGGCCAGGTCGTCGCGCGTGAGGACGAGGAGGCCCCCGACCATGTCGCTATGGCCGTTCAGGTACTTGGTCGTGGAGTGCAGCACGATGTCCGCGCCGAACTGGAGCGGCCGCTGGAAACAGGGGGTGGCGAACGTGTTATCGACGACGAACAGGGCGCCGGCCCGCTTGGCGATCTCCCCGGCGGCCTGCAGGTCGCACAGGCGCATCATCGGGTTGGTGGGGGTTTCGGCGTAGATCATTCGGGTTCGGGGCGTGACCGCGCTGGCGATCCGCTCGGTCTCCGCGGCGTCGACGAACGTGAAGGTCAGACCGAGGCGCGCCCAGATGTGGGTCATCTGCCGGTGGGTGCCGCCGTACACGTTCTCGCCGCTCACGACATGGTCGCCCGCCGAGAGCAGCTTGAGCGTCGCGTCGACGGCCGCGAGGCCGGAGCTGAAGGCGAAGCCGTGCCGTCCACCCTCCAGCGCGGCGACGTTGCGCTCCAGCGCCTCGCGGGTGGGGTTGCGAGTGCGGGCGTATTCGTACCCCTTGTTGCGCCCCAGGCCGTCTTGGACGTAGGTGGACGTCTGATAGATCGGCGTCATGACCGCGCCGGCGAGCGGGTCCGCCACCTGGCCGGCATGCACCGCCTGCGTCGCCAGGCGGCGGGTGAGGTCTTCCGCGAGCACCTTGGTCATGGCCGGAACGTAAGGGCCGCTTCCGCATCGAGCAAGCGACCAGTACGTTAACCGGGATGCCGCAACCCAACGCGATGCAGTGTCTCGTGGTGGACGACGAGCCGCGGCTGCGCCGCGTCCTCGTGCGCCTGCTCGAGGGAGACGGGTTCACCTGCCGCGAGGCCGGCTCCGGCGTCGAAGCGCTGGCCATTCTGGAGCACGAACGCCTGCCGCTCGTCATCTCCGACCTCCGCATGCCGCAGATGGACGGCGTCACGCTGCTGCGGGAGATCGTGAGCCGCTGGCCCGATACCGCCGTGGTCATGGTCACCGCCGTGGCAGAGGTCGAGAGCGCGGTGGCCTGTCTGCAGCTCGGGGCCCTCGACTATGTGGCCAAGCCTTTCCACCTGGACGAGGTCCGGGCCCGCGTCATGCAGGCGCTCGACAAGCGCCGCCTGATCATGGAGAACCGCAACTACCAGCTGCATCTCGAGGAGCGAGTGCAGCAGCAGGCGGGCCGCATCGAAGAGCTGTTCCTCGGCGGCGTGCGCGCGCTGGCCCAGGCGCTCGAGGCCAAGGATCCCTACTTGAAGGGTCACTCGCTGCGCGTCGCCGAATACGGCGTCGCCATCGCCGCCCAGCTCGGCCTGTCCGAGGAGACGCGCCGCACCATCGCGCTCGGCGGCCACCTGCACGACATCGGCAAGATCGGGGTGAGCGAGGAGGTGCTTCACAAGTCGAGCCGCCTCAGCGAGCGCGAATACAGCCACGTCATGGAGCATCCGGTCATCGGCGCCCGCATCCTCGGCCCCCTGCTGAACGACGCGCCGACCGTCATCGCCATCGTCCGCTCGCACCACGAGCGCCCCGACGGTAAGGGATTGCCCGATGGACTCGCGGGGGACGCCATCCCCGCTGAGGTGCGCGTCGTGAGCGTGGCGGACGCGTTCGACGCGATGACCAGCGTGCGACCCTACCGCCCGTCACTCTCCGTCGAGCGGGCGTTGGACGAGCTGCGCATGGGCAAGGGGCGACAGTTCGATCCCGGCGCCGTGGACGCGTTCATCCACGCCTTCCCGGAGATCCGCCGTCTGCCGATCGCCACCCCGGAGCGGCAGGTGCTTCGGTCCTCAGGCGCCCGGAGGGCGCGACGCGCCTGACGCGCGTCCGATTGACGCGCCCCCCCACGGTCTCTACGTTGCCGCCATGACCCGCACCCTCATGGTCGGCGTCTCCGGCATCCGCGGTATCGTCGGCAAGGACCTCACCCCCGAGAACGTCGCGCGCTACGCGGCGGCGTTCGGGGTGTGGGCGATGACCGGGAATGGTGACAGGGTGAAGGGGAAGGGGAGACACGCGGCCGTGGTGCTGGGCCGCGACTCCCGCATTTCTGGGCCGATGTTCGCCCACGCCGCCATCGCCGGGCTCGTCTCCGTGGGTTGCGACGTCATCGACCTCGGGCTCACGACCACGCCCACCGCCCAGCTCGCCGCCCTGCACCACCGCGCTGCGGGCGGCATCGTTCTCACGGCCAGTCACAACCCGATCGAGTGGAACGCGCTCAAGTTCATCGGCTCCGACGGCATCTTTCTTGATACGGACGCCGGGGCTCGGGTGCAGGCCCTCGCAGCGGGCGAGCTCCCCCGCGCCGCGTACGGTGCGTTGGGGCGGGTAGCCGCCGACGCAGCGTCGCTGGCGCGCCACGTGACGCAGGTGCTGCGGTTACCGGCGGTGGCCGTCGCCCGGGTGCGGCGCCGGCGGTTCCGCGTGGCGCTGGACACGGTGCGCGGCTCGGGCGGTGCCGTCATGCCCGAGCTGTTGGCCCGTCTGGGTTGCCACGTCGCGGGTATCAACTTGGAGGCGGACGGTCGGTTCCCCCGGCCGCCCGAGCCGCTGCCCGAGCACCTCGCGGCGCTGGGCGCCTTGGTGCGCCGCACGAGAGCCGACGTCGGGATCGCCGTGGACCCGGACGTGGACCGGCTGGCGCTGGTGGACGAGCGGGGACGGCCGATCGGCGAGGATTATACGCTCGCTTTCGCGGTGAGAGCAGTATTGGGGAAAGGGGAATGGGGAAAGGGGAAAGGTAAGGCGCGCGGGCCCGTGGTCTGCAATCTCTCGACGTCCCTCGTCGTGGAAGATGCGGCCCGGGACTGCGGCGCGGCAGTCGTCCGCGTGCCGGTGGGAGAGGTGCACGTGGCTCGGGCGATGCAGGCGCGACGCTCGCCGATCGGGGGAGAAGGCAACGGCGGCGTGATGTATCCAGCCTTGCACGTGGGGCGGGACGCTCCCGTGGCGGCGGCGCTGGTGCTGACGCTGCTGGCGCGTGACGACCGGCCGCTGAGCGCGCTGGTCGGCGCGGCCCCGCGGTACGTGATCGTGAAGGCCAAGGTGGAGCGCGGCACGGGAGACGCGGAGCGGATGCTGGAAGCGGGGTACGGTGCGCTCCGCCGTCGGTTCCCCGAAGCGACGGTGGATGCGCAGGACGGCCTGCGACTCGCCTGGCGGGATCGGTGGCTGCACGTGCGGCCGTCGAACACGGAGCCGATCATCCGGCTGATCGCCGAGGCGCCGACCGGCGCGGCGGCCGAGCAGCTCGTCGAGGAAGGGCGCAAGCTATGTGCGGCATCGTAGGGTACACGGGACCCCGGCAGGGTGTGCCGGTGGTGCTGGACGGCCTGAAGCGACTCGAGTATCGGGGGTACGACTCCGCGGGAATCGCCGTCGTCAACGACGGGCACCTCGAGGTGTTCAAAGCGCCGGGCCGGATCGCCGTGCTGGAAAAGGAGCTGGGCAGCCGGATGCCGATGGGGCACACCGCGTTGGCGCACACGCGCTGGGCCACACACGGCGCACCCAATACCGTCAACGCACACCCTCACAGCGACTGCGGCGGCACGATCGCGTTGGTGCACAACGGGATCATCGAGAACGCCCAGGTCTTGCGGGCCGCGCTGAGCAAACGCGGCCACGTGTTCCGCTCCGAGACTGATACGGAAGTGCTGGCGCACCTGGTGGAGGATCTGCACGCCAAAGGCACCCCGCTGGTGGACGCGGTGGCCGGGGCGCTGCGCCAGGTGGAAGGGACCTACGGCATCGCCG
Organism: uncultured Gemmatimonadaceae bacterium; assembly: GCA_964641215.1. Taxonomy (GTDB): domain Bacteria; phylum Gemmatimonadota; class Gemmatimonadetes; order Gemmatimonadales; family GWC2-71-9; genus 13-1-40CM-70-15. The sequence goes on along the minus strand of CAZXKD010000001.1, from coordinate 57,935 downwards.
TGGTCTCCAGCCGCGAGCCCGACACGATCGTCGCGGCGCGGCGCGGGTCGCCGCTGCTGGTCGCCATCGGCACCGGAGAAAACCTCGTCGCTTCGGATGCCTCCGCCGTGCTGACGCACACCCGCTCCGTGGTGTACCTCGACGATGGCGAAATCGCCGTTGTGCGGCCCGGCGACTACCGGATCCTCGACCTCCACACCGTGGAGAAGGAGAAGGCGATCACCCAGGTGGACTGGGATCTCGGCACGATCGAGCGCGGCGGGTTCGCGCACTTCATGCTCAAGGAGATCATGGAGCAGCCCGAGAGCGTGCGGAACACGCTGCGCGGGCGGCTGCTCGAGGACGAAGGGACGGTGCGGCTGGGCGGCCTCAACATCACGGACGACGAGCTGCTCAGGATCCAGCGCATCGTGATCACCGCTTGCGGCACCTCGTGGCATGCGGCGCTGATCGGCGAGTACATGATGGAAGAGCTGGCGCGTGTCCCGACCGAGGTGGAATACGCCTCCGAGTTCCGCTATCGCAATCCGATCGTGGACGAGCGAACGCTGGTCATCGGGATCTCTCAGTCGGGCGAAACGGCCGATACGCTGGCGGCGCTGCGGGAGGCGAAGCGACGGGGCGCGCGTACGCTCGGGTTAGTGAACGTCGTGGGCAGCACGATCGCGCGTGAAGTGGACGGCGGCATCTACCTGCACGCGGGGCCGGAAATCGGCGTGGCGAGCACGAAGGCCTTCACCAGCCAGATCGCCGCGCTCGCACTGCTCACCCTCAAAATGGGCCGCCTGCGGGCGCTGTCCATCCTGCAAGGCCGCGAGGTGGTGCGAGCGCTCGGGCGGCTGCCCTCGCTGGTCGAAGGGGTCCTCGCGCGGGCGCCGGAGGTCGAGCGGATTGCCGAGCGACTGATCCGCGCCACCAACGTCCTCTACCTTGGCCGGGGGTACAACTTCCCCGTCGCGCTCGAGGGGGCCCTGAAGCTCAAGGAGATCTCCTATATCCACGCGGAGGGCTACCCTGCGGCCGAGATGAAGCATGGCCCGATCGCGCTGATCGACGACCTCATGCCGGTCGTGTTCGTGGCGCCCAAGGACGCGGTCTATCAGAAGGTCGTGAGCAACGTCGAAGAGGTGAAGGCGCGAGGGGGAAAAGTCATCGCCATTGTCACGCAGGGCGACACCGGCCTCGCCAAGCTCGCCGATCACCAGATCGAGATTCCCGAGACGCTCGACCTGCTGACGCCGGTGCTCAGCGTGCTGCCGCTGCAGCTGCTCGCCTACTACATCGCGGTGCGCCGGGGGTGCAACGTGGATCAGCCGAGGAACCTTGCCAAGAGCGTGACGGTCGAATGAGGCCGCGGAGCCGATGCGGGTAGTGCTGCAGCGCGTCTCTCGTGCATCGGTGCGTGTTGACGGACGGACGGTGGGCGCCATCGAGGTGGGGTTTGTCGTCTTCGCCGGCTTCGCGCCGAGCGACACCGCGCAGACCCTCGACTGGATGGTCGAGAAGATCCTCGGGCTGCGTCTCTTCGGAGATTCCGAGGGCAAGATGAACCGCGACCTCGGCGAGGTCCGGGGCGCGCTGCTCGTGGTCTCCCAGTTCACCCTCTACGGCGACGCCCGCAAGGGGCGCCGGCCGAGCTTCACAGACGCCGCTCCGCTCGCGGTGGCGATTCCGCTGTACGAGCGGTTCGTGACGTCGCTGAGGAAGCGGGGAGTGGCGAGTGGCATCACGGTCGAGTCGGGAGAGTTCGGCGCCAGGATGGAGGTCGAGCTGGTGAACGACGGGCCCGTCACGCTGATCCTCGAGAAATGACGGCCGAGCGCCCCATCGTTCTGGCGAGCGGCTCACCCCGCCGCCGCCAGCTCCTGGAAATGCTGCGCATCCCGTTTCGCGTGATCGCCCCCGACGTCGACGAACACGTGCGTCCCGCCGAGTCGCCGGACCACTATGTCACACGGCTGTCGCGGGCCAAGGCGGCGGCCGTGGCGACACGCGCGCCCGGGGAGCTGATCCTCGCGGCCGACACGACGGTGGTGCTGGACGGGGAGATCTTCGGCAAGCCCGCCTCCCCAGCCGATGCCGTGGCGATGTTGACCCGACTGCAGGGGCGCACGCACGAAGTGATGACGGGAGTCGCCGTGATGCGGGACGGTGACGTCGCTCAGGCCCTCGACGTGTCGCGAGTGACGTTCCGGCCGATGGACCGTGCGGAGCTGGAGACCTACGTGGCCACCGGGGAGCCGCTCGACAAGGCCGGGGCGTACGCCATCCAGGGGCTGGGCGCGCTGTTGATCGCGCGGGTGGACGGAGACGTCTACGGCGTGATGGGCCTGCCCCTGGGACTTGCCGTGGATCTGCTGGCGCGCTTGGGGCGGCCCTACCGTTTCGCGCGGTAGACGGGGACCTTCTTCGTCTTGCCTTTGACCTGAATCGGCTCGAGCGCCTCGACCTTGGGGGGGTGCTTCAGCGCTTTGTAAAAGGACTCCGAAATCAGGATCTCGTTGGGGCCGGCGGTGGAACAGAGCCGGCTGGCGATGTTCACGGCGTCGCCGATCACGGTATACTCGAGTCGCCGGTCGGAGCCGATGTTGCCCGCGAACACTTCGCCGAAGTTGATCCCGATGCCGATGCCCAGCTCGGGCCGGCCCTGCGCCTTCCATTTCTTGTTGAGCTTCTCGAGCGAGACGAGCTGGTCGAGCGCGCACTTCATGGCGCGGTCGGCGTCGTCCGCATGAGCGATCGGAGCGCCCCATAAGGCCATGATCGCGTCGCCCATGAACTTGTCCAGGGTGCCGCTGTGCTCGAAGACGATCTCCACCATTTCCGTGAAGTACTCCGTGAGGAGGGTGGCGATCTCGTCGGGCCCCATCGTCTCCGACAGGGGCGTGAACCCGCGGATATCGGAGAAGAAGATGACCACCGGGCGCTTCTGCCCGCCGAGCTGCACGGCGCCTTCCTGCTGGGCGATCTGGGAAGCGAGGTTCGGCGCGAAATAGCGCTGGAAGTTGGAGACCACGACCGCCTCGCGCCGCAGCCGGTCGGAGAGCCGGGAGATTTCGATGGCGTTCGCGGTCAGGCCGCCGAAGGCAATCAGGAACTCCAGGTCCTCATCGGCGAAGGAGTGAATGGCCGTCTGGTTGTCGACGTAGAGAATGCCGAGCACGTTCTGGTCCGAGCCCATAAGCGGCGTGCACATGGCGCTGCGCACGCTCTGGATCAGGATCGACTTGCCCTTGAAGCGGTCGTCGGCCGCCGCGTTGTCGGACAGGATCGCCACGCGGTCTTCGACCGCCTTGCGCGCGATGGACTGGGGCACGTGCTTGGCGGCGCTGGCGTCTCCGGTGCGGCTCTTGGACACCCGCGGGATCAGCTCCTTCGACTTCTCGTCCAGCAGGAGAATGGACACGCGGTCCACGTTCATGATCTGAAACGTGAAGTCCACGACCTTGTCGAGGAGGCGGTCCAGCTCCTGCTGCTTCGACAGCTCCTTGGAGACCTCCAGCAACAGGGAGAGCTTCTTCTCGCGGCGCTCTTCCTGTGACTGGGCGGAGACTTTGAGGTGGGAGGCCCCCTGGGGAGTGTCGATCACGATCGCCGGCACGCCGCCCGATTTGCTCACCGGCATCTGGCGCACGATCGTCCCACCCACCGGCGGCTTGCCGCCGGAGAAGTCCGGCGGGGCGGGCACGACCTGGGGGCGTGGGGCCGGCGGCGTCACGGAGATCACCTTGAAGGCCACCTTGCCGAACGTCACGATGTCGTTCTCGCCGGCCTCGGCTTCGGTGACGCGCGCCCCGTTCAGGAAGGTGCCGTTGGAGGATCCCAGATCCTTGACCTTGACCCCGCTTTTCGAGAGCGCGACTTCCGCGTGGGTGCGGGAGATGGTGGGATCGTAGATCGGGATGTCGCTGGTGACCGCCCGTCCGACGACCAGAGTGCGGCCGAGCTGTAGATCGATGGATTGGTCGCCCGATGTGGAGAGCAGCTTGAACACAGGCGGAAAATACCGTCAATCGCCAGCCCGCGCGAGGGCGAGCGCTCTCAGCACGGCCTGCGCCTTCGCCTCGGTCTCGGCGTATTCCCGCGCCGGGTCGCTGTCGGCGACGATCCCGGCGCCGGCCTGCACGAGCACGCGATCACGCAACACCAACGCCGAGCGGATCGCGATCGCCGTGTCGAGACTGGCGGCGCCCCATCCCACGTAACCGACCGCGCCGGCATAGGGGCCGCGGCGCTCCGGCTCCAGCTCGTCGATGATCTCCATCGCCCGCACCTTCGGCGCCCCCGAGACGGTGCCGGCGGGGAAGCATGCCTTCAACACGTCGAGCGCGTCGTAACCCTCGCGCAGCCGGCCGCGCACTTCACTCACCAGGTGCTGGACGTGGGAATAGCGCTCGATGGTGAGCAAATCGGTGACGCGCACGGACCCGTAGGCGGACACACGACCCACGTCGTTGCGGCCCAGGTCCACCAGCATGAGGTGCTCGGCGCGCTCCTTTTCATCGGCGAGCAGGTCCTGCCCCAGCGCCTGGTCGGCGGCGTCGGTCGCGCCGCGCGGCCGCGTGCCGGCGATCGGCCGCACCGTCACCTCACCCCCCTCGACCCGGACCAGGACTTCGGGGGAGCTGCCGACCAGCGAGAGGTCGTCGAGTTCCAGATAAAAGAGGTAGGGGGCCGGGTTGAGCGCCCGCAGATAGCGGTACAGGCGCAGCGCATCTACGCCGCCAGCTGCTTCCTGGCGGCGCGAGAGCACGGTCTGGAAGGTGTCGCCCGCACGGATGTACTCGAGGATGCGCGCCGCGTCGCGCTCGAACGCCGCGCGTGGATAACGGGAGGTCGTGGCCACAGACGGGACGCCGTCGCGCATCGTGAGCGGGGCGAGACCGTGGGGCGCACCCAACCTGGCGACGAGCTGCTCCAGCCGGGCGTCGGCGCTGTCGTACAACCGCGCGCGCTCCTGCGGCGGTGCCGCCGGGGGGACCTCCACGCTCGCCACCACGATCGCCCGACCGAACAGGTTGTCCAGGATCACCAGCGTGTCCGCGAGCATCAGCACCGCGTCCGGGACCTCTGCTCCGAGGGTGTCGGCGGGAGGGTGGGGGAGCCGCTCGATCGAGCGGACGAGGTCGTACCCGAGGTAGCCGACGGCGCCGCCGGTGAACCGGGGCAGCCCGCCCACCGGGACGGCCGGGAGCGCGCGGAGCCGCTGGGCGAGGTGGCCGATCGGATCGTCGGTCTCGCCCGCTGGGCGCCATCCCGTCTCCCGCGTCCAGCGCTCGACGGCCCGGCCGCGGTAGCGCAGCACTTCGCGCGGCTCCGTGCCGAGGAAGGTATAGCGCGCCCAGCGCTCGCCGCCCACGACCGATTCCAGGAGGAAGCCGAACGGCGGCCGGGCGAGCTTGGCGAACACGGCGACCGGGGTGTCCGCGTCGAGCACGACCTCGCGGACCAACGGCACAACGCCGCCGCGCTCGGCGCGAGCGACGAACTCGGCTCGGGAATCGGTCATCGGGGGGCCGCGACGAGGTAGGCGGCGGGGGTTTCGATGGCGCTCGAAATCGTGAAGAGGCTGGAGTGGCCGCTGTTGCGGCCTGGCAGCCAGTGATCAGGCGAGCTCTGTCGGTATAGAGCGAGGGCTTGCTCGTAGGCCGACGCGGTGGCGTAACGGGAGCTCTGGGTGTACACGCTCAGGTCGCCGTAGGCGCCGTAGCTGACGGACACCGTTGGCTCGCTCGAGAGATTGAACACCAGCGCTGCCGGGCCGACCGTGAACCCATACTGGCCGGGCGTGATTGTCACGGTCACGCTCACCGTGCAGGTGTCGCACACCAGCACGTTCCCAACGGCGACGATGCTGTGGGGAGGGAACGCGAGCGTCGCGAACACCGTGCTCATCGGGTCGGGGTGACTGATCGTGAACTGGCTGAGCACGTTGTTGTGCACGAGCAAGGTCACGGGGCTGCTCGGCGGGAACGTCGAGTCCCCGCGGGGAAGGACGAGCAGACTGGAGAGGGGCACGCCCGGCGGCATGCCCGTGTCGTTGGTGCTGCAGCCCGCGAGCAGCAGCAGTATGCTTGCCGCGACCGGGGCGCCCCGCGAGATTATCCAGCGATGCGCCTGCCGCTGCCGCTCGTCGTGCTGGCCCTCGTGGTTCCCGTCGCCTCCGCCGCTCAGACCTGGGATTCCGACTCGGCGCTCGCGCTGGTGGCGCGCGCCACCGCGCGCCGCAGCCGCGCCGCGGCGGACAGCTCGCTGCAGGACTACAAGGCCCAGGCCCACGGGTTCCTCTTCTTTCTCGGGCAGTTCGGCGAAGGCTTGAGCGAGCCGCCGCGCCTGATCAAAGCGGATCAGCTCGAGCTGGAAGTGTACTGGAAGGCCCCGGCCGCCAGCAAGCAGCGCATCGTGGGTTGGCGCGACCGCGCCGAGCTGCCGACCGACATCAATTACCACCGGGACCACCTCGGCATCATCCAGAACAACTTCGGCCCCGCCATCCGGCTCGGCGAGGGCGACGAAGTGCGGGACGTGCCCCACCCGCTCAGCCCCGGCGCGCGGATCCTCTACGACTACGCCCTCGGCGATACGCTGCGCATCGCGCTGCCCGGCCGCGAGGTCCGGGTCATCGGGCTACGGGTGCGTCCCAAGGACTTCGGCGCCCCGCGCATCGTCGGCACGCTCTATCTCGATGCTGCCAGCGCGGATCTGGTCCGCCTCACGTTCACGTTTACGCCCCGCGCGTATCTGGATCCCGAGCTGGAGGACGTCAGCATCGTCCTCGACAACGCGCTGTGGGAGAACCGCTGGTGGCTCCCGTACCGCCAGGAGATCGAGATCCGCCGCCGCACGACGTGGTTCGACCTGCCGGCGCGGGGCATCATCCGCGGCCGTTGGCAGATCGACGGATATGAGGTCAACCTCGGGTTGGCCGCCTCCTGGTTCGTGGGGGACGAGATCACCGCGGTCCCCAAAGCGGAGCGCGATTCGTTTCCCTGGCCCCAGCCGCTCGCCGTCGCCGTCCAGGATGTCGCCGAACCGGTGCGACAAGGCGACCTGGAGACGGTCCGGACCGAGGTCGAACGCATCGCGGGCCGACGCGCGCTCACGGGCTTGCGGCGGGCCGGCCTCGGGGCCCGGGGCTTCAGCGATGTGATCCACGCGAATCGCGTGGAAGGGCTCACACCCGGCGCCGGCGTGGTCTGGCGAGGCGGCGGGGACCGACTGGAGCTGCGGGCCCATGCCGCCTACGGTCTCGCCGCCCGACGGGCCACGGGGACGCTGCTGGCGACGGGGGGCTCAGGTCGCGACGCCTTCGATCTCCGGGCCTACCGCGAGGTGCGGGATGTCGCCGATGTCCCGGTGATCGCGCCGCTGCTCAACTCGCTCTCGGCCCAGGAGTTCGGCGACGACTATGGCGACTACTATCTGGCGGACGGCGGCCGCCTCACCTGGCGCCGTCGCTTAGGTGCCCGCACCGAATGGAGCGGGTCCGTGGGCCGGGAGTGGATCGCCAGTCTGCCGGTGCGCGCCGCGCCGGCCAGCGGGACCTTCCGCCCCAACCCACCGCTTGGCGACGGCGGCGTGGACCTGGTCCAGATCGGCGTGCGCCGCAGGAGTGAAGGCCTGGCCGTACGACGGGACATGTCTTTCGAGGTCCTGCTCGAAGGCGGGCGCCGGGACGGCGGGACGAGGTACACGCGGCTCGCCGCGGCCGGGCAGCTGCTGCTGCCGGTGCGAGGGACGCGGCTGCTGCTCCGCGCTCAGGGCGGCCTTGCCGGCGTGGGCCTCCCGGCGCACCGAGCGTTCGTGTTGGGCGGCCGCGGCACGCTGCCGGGCGATGCGTTCCGCTCCTGGGGCGGCACCCGCATGCTGCTCGGACACGTCGAATGGCGCGTGCCGGTGGGGATCGCCGCGCTGCGCGTGGGCGGCGCCCGCGTTCCCACTACCCTCACGCTCGCCCCGTTCGCGGCGGCGGGATGGAGCGATCGACCGGTTGCCGGCACGCCGTGGGCCGCAACCCCCGAGACCCGCCTCACCGTCGGGGCGGCACTCGAGTGGCTGGGCCTGTTCCGGCTGGAAGCGGGCTACGGCGTGCAAAGCCGCCGGGCGCGCCTGGCGTTCGACGTCACGCGCGATTTCTGGGGTATCCTGTGAGCGCGCGCGGACTAGACGCGGACCGTCGCCCGGCTAGGTTTCGAGAACGCGCGTATGGCTGAGACCACCTTTCCCGACGAGTGGTTGCTCCAGTCCCTGGAGGGGCTGCTCACGCCCGAGCAGCTAGCCGGGCTGCGGAGCCGCGCCGATGCGGGCCGCTCTCTATGGGAAACGCTCGTCTCGGAAAGGGTGCTGACGGACGAGAAGATCCTCGAGAAGCTGTCCGCCCGCTACCGCATGAAGATCGCCACATTGGCGCAGGTGGAACCCGCCATCCGGGACCGCGTCCCCGAGCAGCTGGCCCGCCGGTTTCGCATGGTCCCCGTCCGGATGACGGATTCGTTCCTCGAGATCGCCACGTCCAACCCGTTCGACCTCGACGCCGAGAAGGCGATTGCCTTCGCGATGACGCGGGAGATCCGGTTGCTGCTCGCGGCGCCCTCCCAGATCGCGGCGAAGCTAGACGAGCTGTATCGCCCTGAGAAGGCGCTCGACCGGCTGCTCGAGGGCATGGGCGACGCCGACCTCGTCACCTTGGCCGAGGAGGCGCCGCCGGAAGACATCAACATCACGGCGACGGAAGCCGAGGCCAGCCAGCGACCGGTCGTCAAGCTGGTCGACCTGATCATCTCCGAAGGGATCCTCTCACGGGCAAGCGACATCCATATCGAGCCGGAAGAGGGTGGGGTCGCGGTGCGGTACCGGATCGACGGCGTGCTGCGGCAGGTGATGAAGATTCCGCGAGCCGCCGGCGTGCCCCTGATCTCGCGGATCAAGATCATGTCGGCGCTGGACATCGCCGACCGGCTGCGGCCGCAGGACGGGCGCGCCCGCGTGGCGGTGAACAGCCAGCCGATCGATCTGCGCGTCTCGACCCTGCCGGCGGCCTTGGGCGAGAAAGTCGTCATCCGGATCCTCGACTCACGCGCCACCGTCAAGTCCCTCGACTCCCTCGGTCTGAACCCGGGCGAGGGCCAGGCCATTCAACGGTTGCTCGAGAACCACGAGGGCGTCATCCTCGTCACTGGGCCCACGGGATCGGGCAAGTCGACCACCCTGTATTCCATGATCAACTTGATCAAGGGCGAAGGGGTGAACATCGTCACGGTTGAGGACCCGGTCGAATACCGGATGCCGGGGATCGTACAGGTGCAGGTTCAGGAGAAGGCCGGTCTCACCTTTGCCGCGGCGCTGCGGTCGATTCTGCGGCAGGACCCCAACGTCGTGCTGGTAGGGGAGATCCGCGACCGGGAAACGGCGCAGATCGCGGTCCAGGCGTCGCTCACCGGTCACCTCGTGCTCTCGACGCTCCATACCAACGACGCCGCCAACGCGGTGACCCGCCTGGTGGACATCGGGGTCGAGGCCTACAAGATCGCGGCCGCGCTGCGGGGGGTCGTGGCGCAGCGGCTGATGCGCAAGCTGTGCCCCACCTGCAAGGAAGTCTGGATGGAGGCCCCACCCGAGCGCCTCAAGAAATGGCTCCCGACGGGCACACCGCTGTACCGCGCGGCCGGGTGCCCGGACTGCGCCATGACCGGCTATCGCGGCCGTTTCTCGATCCTCGAGGTCATGACGATGAGCCCCGAGCTCGAGCGACGGATCGCCGCCGGGGAGACGGCGGACAAGATCGCCGCCGCGGGGCGTCGCGCCGGGATGAAGTTCCTGTGGGAGAGCGGTCTTGCCCATGTCCTGCGCGGCGAGTCCACGATCGACGAGCTGCTGCGGGTGGTGGACATCCCGGCGGAGGAAGAGCGGGTGGTCGAACCGCCACCGTCACCGCACCCCGGCCGGCCGGTCGGCCACGGCCGGGCGGTGCCGGGCGCCGGGCCTGTCGGATCCGCGCCTGCCGAGGCCGTCGCGGCGCACTTCGACCTGCTGGAGGAGCCGGCGGCGCCGCGGATCAGCGGCGCGCACGGCGAGCCGGCGCGCAAAGTCTTGCTGGTGGACGACGAGGACAGTCTCCGCAAGGTCATGAAGGAGCTGCTCGAGCGTGATGGCTACCTTGTGACCGAGGCGCGGGACGGCGTGCAGGCACTCGACCAAGTGGACCGCGTCGGGCCGGACATCATCGTGCTGGACCTCAACCTCCCCGGCCTCGACGGCTATGGGGTGTTGTCGCACCTGCGGTCGCGACCGGCGACGGCGACCATTCCCGTGATCGTCCTCACCGCCAAAGGCGACGAGGACAACGAGGTCCGCGTCTTCGAGCTGGGCGCCGACGACTTCTTGTCGAAGCCCTTCCGCGCGCGGGCGCTCTCGGCCCGGCTCGAGGCCGTGCTCGGGCGCCGCCGAGCGCATTGACCGTCGCCCAGCGCGGCGACCGTGACCGAGATCCGCGTCTGCTTCGTCGACACGTTTGCGCTGCGGCGCCGTGCCCTCGGGGAAGGGGGAGGGGCGGGACTCGAGATCCTCGTGCTGCGACGGGCGTCCGGCAGCGCGCGCTCTCCGGGTACGTGGGAGACCGTGCACGGAACCATCGAGCCCGGTGAAACACCGGTCGAAGCGTCGTTGCGCGAGCTGCGCGAGGAGACGGGCTACGTGCCCGAACGACTCTACAATCTGAGCCGCACCGAAGCGTTCTACCAACACCAGTCCGACGTGCTCGCCGTGATCCCGGTGTTCGCGGCATTCGTCCCCGCGCGTGCCGAGCCACGGCTCTCTGCCGAGCACGACCGGGCGGAGTGGCTGCCGCCCGCGGAGGCCGCCAAACGGGTCTCCTGGCCCCGGGAGCGCAGAGCACTGGAAGACGTTTTGTCAATAGTGGGGGGTGGGGACGCGGGCTTGCTGGAAGACGTCCTGCGGATATCCTAGCTCGACGGTTGAGGGTGGTGACCCAGCTACAGCCGGGAGCGCCGTGAACCCGTTCTATCACCGGATCTATCGGGTCGTCAAACACATCCCCAGGGGGCGGGTAGCGACCTATGGCATCGTGGCGCGGCTGGCGGGCCGGCCGGGCGCCGCGCGCACGGTGGGCTGGGCGCTTTCAGCCCTCCCCGAGGAAACCGACGTCCCCTGGTGGCGGGTGATCAACGTCGCGGGCCGCATCTCCCTCTCGGCGCTCGACCATAGCGCGGTCCTGCAACGCGCGCTGCTGCTGCGGGAAGGCGTGAAGTTCGCGCCCGGGGGCGCCGTGAACTTGTCGCTCTATGGCTGGCCCGCGGAGGCCTACGACAGCGTGGTAGCGGCCCAAACCCGTGCGGCTTCGTCCCGGAGATCCCGGAGGTTGAAGGGCTTGCGCACGTAGCGCAGGCCGAGCCGCGCCAGCGCCTCCTCCGTCGCCGGTCGCACATCCCCAGTGGCGACGAGGATGCGGTCCTTGAGGCCCGCCTTCCGGGCCACCAGTTCCTCCACGAACAGCTTCCTCCCGCCCCTGGCCGTGGCGCGCCCGTCGGCAATGATGAGGTCGTAGGCATTGCTGGCCGCCAGTTCCAGCGCCTGCTGTGCGTTGCGGGCTACCTCGACGCTGTGTCCCTCGCGACCGAACAAGGCCCGGACGACGCGGCGCACCGCAGGATCATCGTCCACCAGCAGGATGCGGCGCCGGCTGACGGGGACCTCCGGTGCAGGCGGGGGGGAAGCGGGGACGGGGGGTGGGGGCGCGCGCTCGGGGCGCTGGGTCCGCCGAGCCGGCGGCTCAGCGGCGGGAGCCAGCGGTGCGGCCGGGGCGGGTGGGAGATCCAGGCGAAAGGCGGCTCCGCCCTCCGCTGGGCGCTCCAGCACGATGTGCCCGCCGTGGGCCTGGATAATGGAATAGCTGATGGAGAGCCCCAGGCCGGTACCCTGGCCGGGCTCCTTGGTGGTAAAGAACGGAGTAAAGAGTTGTGAGACAACGGATTCGGGAATTCCCGGCCCGTTGTCGGTCACGCGGAGGTGAACCTGACCGTCGAACCACGTTCGCACGCTGATGAGGCGGGGCTGGCCGGCCGGGTTGCCGGCCACGGCATGCCCCGCGTTGGTGAGCAGGTTCAGCACCACCTGTTGCAGGGCGTGGCGGTCGCCGATGATCTCGGGGAGCGTGGGGGCCAGATCTTTCCGCGTCTCGACGTCTTCGAGTCGGAGGTCGTAGGTCAGGAGCGTCAGGGTGCGCTGCACCACGTCGTTCAGGTCCACGCGGACCCGCTCGGTCGTGCTCTTGCGCGCGAAGGTGAGCAGGTCGCGCACGATGCGGCCAGCGCGGTCGGCCTGCTCGTGGATGACCCGGAGATGGCCGCGGTCTTTGGGGCCGAGTTCGCGCTGCTCCAGCAGGAACTCCGCGAGTCCGGCGATGGAGGTGAGCGGGTTATTCAGCTCGTGCGCGACGCCCGACACCAGCTGGCCGACGGCCGCGAGCTTCTCGCTCTGGATGAGCTGGGATTCCATCGTCTGCTGATCGGTGACGTCCTCCACCAGGACCACGAGGCTCTGCTCGGCGGTAGGGGTGGGCATGCGCGCGGCGGCGACGCGCATCGTGCGACCCAGCGGCGTAGAGCGGGCGACGAGCGGCGCGGGGCGCTCGCCCCGGCGTGTCGCTTCGAGCAGCTCCAGGAGAATGTGCGCCTGCTCCCCGCCCAGCAGCGCCCGGGACAGGGGCTCGCCGATCACGTCGGCGATGGGACGGCCCAGCATCGTGGCGAGCGAGCGGTTGGCGCGGCGCACACGTCCTGCCTCGTCCACCACGGCCATGCCCTCGCTCAGCGCGTCGAACGCGGTCTCCCACTGCTCTTTGGCGCGCCGGACCATCTCGAAGAACCGGGCGTTCGCGAGCACGATGGCGGCGTGCGTCGCGATGGTCGACAGCAGGCGGATGTCGTCGGCGTGGAAGACCCCGCCGCGCGGCTCGGCTACGACCAGCGAGCCCACGACCACGCCGTGGGCTCGCAGCGGGACGGCCGCGGCGGCGTCGGCCATCGTCTGGCCCACGAGCTGCGTCCGCGCGGACTCTCCCCCCCCTCCCCCTTCTTGCCCCGGGGTGGGCGAATTGCGGACCTGCTCGATGCGGTCCTTGCCCACCGAGCGCGCGACGAGACCGGCGTCGTCACGCGGAATCGTAGTGCCCTTGAGGTGGGCCAGCGCCCCATCGGCGGCCGCGACCCGCAACGGGTCCGTGTCCCCTTCGCCGGCGAGCACGACCAGGGCGCCGCGGGCGTCGAAGAAGCGCAGGGCATACCGCACGACCTGATCCACGGTGCGCTCGAGCTGGAGCGAGTCCGACAGGACGTAGGAGAGCTCCTGGAGGGAGAACAGCTCCGAGAGCCGACGGTTGAGCTCGTCGGTGGCGTGACGTCGTTCCCGCTCGCTCCGGTCGAGCCGCGCCAGCAGGTACCAAAATGCCCAGCCGAGGCCGAGGAGGGCCGCGCCGCTCAGGGCGAGGAGGATGGGATGAGAAGGGGCCGGCACTACGGGTTCTGCTTCGCCTGCGCCCGCGCCAACACCCGCGCCCGCTCCTGGTCGAGCACGCGGGCGGCGCGGCTCCAGGAGTCGCTCGACAACCCTTCGTAGCTCATCGTGAGTTGTTCACGGAAGCTGATCCCCTCCTCGAACACGTAGATCGCCACCGCTTGCTGGTGGGCCTCGAGCTGCTGCGAGCCCCACACCGGCGACAGCGGCACGATCCCTACCGGACGGAACAGCCGGCCGCGGCTGGTGAGGTTGACATCCTCGGGGACGAAGCGCGCTTGCGGCACGTCGCCGAAGAACGTGACGAGGACCAGGGTGGGGTGCCGGACACCCGCCCGCTGGGCCTGGTCGTCGATATCCGTCTGTTTGCTCTTGATCAGGTCGCTCAGGGAGCGGTAGGTGTCGGAGGCGAGCAGCCGGATGACCTGCTCGTCGAGCGGCAGGATCTGAATCTCGATCTGGCCGGTCGCGAACCGGACGACGATGTCGTCACGCTTGAGGGTGCCGTAGCCGATGGGGAGCGTATCGCCCTGGGCGGACAGTGGCACCGTCGGACTGAGGGACAGCATACACCCGAGGATCGCCGCTCCCCGTTGCCACCGTCTGACCGTCCGACTGTCCGACCGTCCGACGCTCACAGATCGTCCACCTTCCCGATCAATGCGACAATCGCCGCGCGCAGCTCCTCGATCCCCTCGCCCGTCTTGGCGCTGGTGACGAGGATCTGGTCCGCGTCGAGTCTCAGGGTTTCCCGCAGCTCCTGCGCGCGGTGCCCCCGTGCTCCGCGACGCAGCTTGTCGCTCTTGGTGACGGTCGCAAGGACCCGCGTGCCCATCGCGGCCAGCAGATCCTGCATCGTCCGGTCGTCTGCCGAGGGCTCGCGGCGGACATCGAGCAGCCAGACGGCGCCCGCCAGCTGTTCGCGGCGCAGTGCATGCGTGACGAGCCGGCGGAAGGTGGTCCGGTCGGTCTTGCTCGCCCGCGAGTATCCATACCCCGGAAGATCGAGAAAGTACAGTGCGCCGTCCGTGGTAAGGGGTGCGTGGGGAAAGCCTTCCGCGCCTTCGCGCCCCGCGTACGGCGCACCGCGCACCTCGACCTGGTACACGTTCATCATCCTCGTCTTTCCCGGCGTGCCGGAAACCTTCGCGATACGGGCGCCCACGAGGGCATTGAGCAGGCTCGACTTGCCGACATTGGTGCGGCCGAGGAACGCGACTTCGGGAAGTGGCGGGTTGAGCGTGGCATCGGCGCGGGGAAAAGAGCCGATGAACCGGGGAACGGGGGGGTGGAGGGCGCCCGTCAGGCTTCTTTCTTCTGTCGCGCCCGCTCGGTGACGAGCAGCGGCTGCCGGCCCTCAATGACGCACTCGGCGGTGACGGCGACCTCGCGCACGTCGTCACGGCTCGGCAACTCGAACATGATCTCCGTCATCATCTCCTCGAGGATGGCGCGCAGGCCTCGGGCGCCGGTCCCGCGCTTGATCGCCTTTTGAGCGATGGCGCGCAGCGCCTCCTTTTCGATGGTGAGCCGCACGTCCTCGAGATCGAACAGCTTCTGGTATTGCTTGACCAACGCGTTCTTGGGCTCGACCAGGATGCGGATCAGCGCGTCCTCGTCGAGCGCGTCGAGCGGCACGCTGACGGGGAGACGGCCGACCAGCTCGGGAATCAGCCCGTAGCGCAGCAGGTCGTCGGGCTCGACGTCGGCGAAGGGGTTCCGCTTGGCCTTCTCCACCGCCCCTTGCTCGACCTCCTCGCGGGTGAACCCGATCTGTCGACGTCCGGTGCGAGCCTCGATGATCTTCTCCAGCCCGTCGAACGCGCCGCCGCAGATGAACAGGATGTCCTTGGTGTTGACCTGGATGTACTCCTGCTGCGGGTGCTTGCGGCCGCCCTGAGGTGGCACGCTCGCCACGGTGCCCTCCAGGATCTTGAGGAGGGCCTGTTGCACGCCCTCACCCGAGACGTCGCGCGTGATGCTGGGGTTCTCGGACTTGCGGGCGATCTTGTCGATTTCGTCGATGTAGACGATGCCGCGCTCGGCCTCGGAGACGTTGAAGTCCGCGGATTGCAGCAGCCGCACCAGGATGTTCTCCACGTCCTCGCCCACGTACCCGGCCTCGGTGAGCGTGGTGGCGTCGGCGATGGTGAACGGCACGTCTAGGATGCGGGCCAGCGTCTGGGCGAGGAGCGTCTTGCCCACGCCCGTCGGGCCCATCAGCAGGATGTTGCTCTTGTCCAGCTCGACCTCGACCTCGCGCCCCGAGTGGGAGTTGATGCGCTTGTAGTGGTTGTACACGGCGACGGCGAGAGTCTTCTTGGAGCGCTCCTGGCCGATCACGTACTGGTCCAGAACGTCCTTGATCTCGGCGGGCGTGGGGACCTGGGTGATCGCCTCGGCGACTTCCCGCTCCTCGTCTTCGGCCAGGATCTCGTTGCACAGCGCGATGCACTCATTGCAGATGTACACCGACGGGCCGGAGATGAATTTCCGGACCGAATCCTTGGACTTGCCGCAGAACGAGCAGCGGAGGTGCTTATCGTGAGACATGGCGCCCTAACATGGGAAACCGCCTGAGCCGGCGCAAGGGATCAGTCTTTCTTCTTGCCGCCGTCCATCTCCTGGAGATGGGCGATCACATTATCGATGAGGCCGTATTCTTTCGCCTCGTCGGCGGACATGAAGCGGTCGCGGTCCATGTCCTTCTCGATCAGGTCTAACCCCTTGCCGGTGTGCTTGGCATACA
Source organism: uncultured Gemmatimonadaceae bacterium (assembly GCA_964641215.1). Taxonomy (GTDB): domain Bacteria; phylum Gemmatimonadota; class Gemmatimonadetes; order Gemmatimonadales; family GWC2-71-9; genus 13-1-40CM-70-15. The sequence continues at coordinate 41,656 of CAZXKD010000001.1, read as the reverse complement.
ATTCGTTCAGCTTGCCACGCAGGTACAAAATCTCGCGCGCTTGGATCTCGATGTCCGCCGCCGTCCCCTGCGCCCCGCCCGAGGGCTGGTGCATCATGATGCGCGCGTGCGGCAGCGCCGAGCGCTTTCCTTTCCGACCCGCGGCGAGCAAGAAGGAGCCCATCGAGGCCGCCATGCCCATGCAGATCGTGTTCACCGGCGCCCGCAGGAACTGCATGGTGTCGTAGATCGCCATGCCGCTCGAGATGATGCCCCCGGGTGAATTGATGTACAGGTAGATGTCGCGCTCGGGGTTGTCGGCGTCGAGAAACAACAGCTGGGCGATGATGATATTGGCGACATCGTCGTTGATCGGCGCACCGAGGAACACGATGCGGTCCAGGAGCAGCCGGCTGAAGATGTCGTAGGTGCGCTCGCCCCGGCTCGAGCGCTCGATGATATAGGGCGGATAAATCGTGCTCATCGTCACGGCTGCTCCACGGTCGACTGGTTCAGAAGAAAGGCGAACACCTTCTCTTCGGTAATGCTCCGCTCGACGTCGCGGAGCCGCTTCTCCTTCTCGAGCGAGGCGTACAGCTGGGCCGCCGGGATCTGCCGCCGCGCCGCGAGCTGCTGGATCCGCTCGTCGAGCTCGGCTTCGGTCGCGTACAGCTTTTCCTTCTCCACCACGGTATCGAGCACCAGGTCGCGCCGTACCTGCGCTTCAGCCACCGGCCGGAACTCCGCCGCGAACTGCTCCCAGCGGTCCTCCGGGATGCCGTAGGCCTGCGCGTAGACGAGCAGCGCCCGCTCCACCAGCGGCCGCGGCGCCGTCACGTGATTGGCGGCCACGAGCTGCTCGATCAGCTCGCCGCGCACCCGCGCGTCGGCCTCGCGTTCGGAGTCCTTCTCCAGGTCCGCCCGAACGGCCGCCTTGAGTGCCGCGAGCGATTCGAAGTCCCCGACCTCCCTGGCGAACTCATCGGACAGCTCGGGGAGTTGCTGGCGCTTCACCTCGTGTAGGGTGAGCCGGATATCCCGAATCTGTCCCCGCTTCGCCTCTTCGGGGAAATCGTCCGGGAAGCGCACCATCGCGTCCACCGTCTCGCCGGGCAGGAGGCCGGTGATCCGCTCCTCCACTTCCGGAATGGCGCGGCCCTCGCCCAGGACGAACTGGTAGGGCTGATGGTCCTTGACCTCGCTCCCCTGGCGCTGCGCGATGGTGACGTGGACCAGATCCTTGGGCCTGGGCTTCTCCCCGCTCACCGGCGTCCACGGCGAGCGCTGGTCGCGCAGCATATTCACCCGGGCGTCGACCTGCTCCTGGGTCACGGGCGCCACGGTGCGCTTCAGCCGGAAGCCGCCCAGACGCCCGAGCTTCAGGTCCGGCTTCACCTCGACGTGGAGCTCGAAGGTGACGGGCGCGCCCTCTTCCCACTTGAGGTTGTGGATGTGCGGATCGGCGATCGGCTTCAGCTGCTCCTGGGCCAGGGCGGCCTTCCAGCTCTCCTGCAGCAGCTCCTGCAGCACCTGCTGGCGGATGTCGTCGGCGAAGCGCTTACGCACGACGGCCGTCGGCGCCTTGCCTTTGCGGAAGCCAGGGAGCCGCGCCCGGGACTGCCAGGCGCGCGTGGCCCGTTCCTCGGCTTCCCGCACGCTCTCGGGCGGCACCGTCACGGCGAGGGAAGTCTCCCCCGGCTCTTCGCGGGTCTTCTTGATCTGGATGCTGGTCATGCCCAGAGAAATCTAACGATATGGCCTAGGGGCTCGGGACTGGGGGCAGTGGGAGGGGGCCTGCTCAGTTCCCGCGCCGGATCGCCCGGATGCGGTGATGCGGGCGCACGCCAGGCATCAAGTCGTCGTTACGGATCACGCTGATCGCCCCGTCGGGCTCGAGCACGGCGAGCCGCACGTCCTCCACCCGGGCCACACCATGCTCTCGCAACGCCTGGAGCAGCTCGTCGCGGGTCACCCCGGCCCGCCGCAGGTGTGCGTCCAGCGCCGCTCCCCGGTTGATGAGCATGATCCCTTCGCCGGCAAGCAACTTGTGCAGTCTGCGACTGCTCAGGCGCAGGCGGTCGATGACGGCATGCCAGCCGATCAGGACCCCGGCGGCCACGAGCCCGCCCGCGAGGCTGGTGTCGGGGCCGACCATGGCGTTCTGGACCGCGTTGGAGATGATCAGCAGGAGGACGAGGTCGAAGGTGGACATCTGGCCGAGCTGTCGGGTGCCGGTGAGGCGGAGACCGAGCAGCAGGGCGAGGTAGACGATGGTGGTGCGGAGGGCGACGTTGAGGAGGACGGAGAGTGGAGCCGTCATGGGTAACTCCCAGAAGTGCGACCGGAGGGACTCGAACCCCCACGGGTTGCCCCACAGGATCCTAAGTCCTGCGCGTCTGCCGGTTCCGCCACGGTCGCAACTAGCGACAATCTATCCTAAGGCGAGATTCTTGACAGTCCGCAACGGCGCTGGCGGCGCCGCGCAATCGCGGGGGGTACCTTTCCGCGAGGTGGTGAACCCATGACGTCACGCCGCGACGTTATCGCGGGGCTCGGAGCCGTCGCGCTGCCGCTCGGCTCCCTCCGTCGGGCCCTGCGTGCCGCGCTCCGGGCTGACGTGTTCCCTCTCTCCGTGCTCACCGACGAGATCTCCCAGGACCTGGGGCACGCCTGCGAGATCGCGGCGATCGAGTTCGGGCTCAGCTACGTCGAGCTGCGGTCCGCCCACGACAAGAACATCATGAGTTGGGACGCGCACGATGTCGCCGAAGCGCGGCGTCTGCTCGCCCGCTACCACTTGCGTGTCTCGGAGCTGGCCTCGCCGATCTTCAAGGTCGACTGGCCGGGTGCCCCGAAGTCGCCCGCGAGCCCGAGCGGGCCGCAGTTCGCCGCCGACTTCACCTACGGGCAGCAGGACGAGCTCCTGGAGCGCGCCGTCGCGTTGGCCCGGACCTTCGGCACGCCGTACGTTCGCATCTTCGATTTCTGGCGGCTGAACGACCAAACGCCCTATCGGAACGCCATCGATGATCGGCTCCGCCAGGCGGCTCGGGTGGCGGGGAAGCAGGGCGTCACGTTGAACCTCGAGAACGAACCTGCGTGCAATACCGCGACCGGCGCCGAAGCGGGACGGCTGCTGTCAGCGGTGCGCGAGCCCTCCCTCAAGGTGAACTGGGATCCCGGCAACGCGCGCGCGCGGGGCGAAACACCCTATCCCGACGGCTATGCCAGGCTGCCCGCCGATCGCATCGCGCACGTGCACTGCAAGGACGCGGTCGTGAAGCCCGACGGCACCACGGAGTGGGCCGCGATGGGGACGGGGGTCATTGATTGGGTGGGCCAGCTGCGCGCGCTCAAACGAGACGGCTATCGGGGCGTATTGTCGCTGGAGACGCACTGGCGCGGCGCCGGCACGGCCGAAGCGTCGACGCGCCGCAGCATGGCGGGCATGAAAGCACTGCTCAGGAAGGTCGAGTAGGAGGGGGACGATGCCACGGAAGAAGATCGGACGCAGGGAGTTCGTCGAGCGGGCGGCCGCGGCGGGCGTGGCGGTCTGGGCCGCGTCGCCCACGGCGCGGGTGCTGGGCGCCAACGACAGGATCCGGCTCGGCCTGATCGGGGCGGGGGCCCGCGGTCAGGATCTCCTGGCGCAGGCGCTCAAGCTTCCCAACGTCGAGGTCGCCGCCGTGGCGGACGTGTACACACGCCGCCTCGACGAAACGCGGCGCGTGGTGCCGGAGGTGCGGACGCTCGGCGACCATCGCGCCCTGCTCGACCTGAAGAACGTGGACGCGGTAATCGTCGCCACCCCGTTGCATTGCCACGCGCGGCATTTCCTCGACGCCCTCGCGGCCGGCAAAGATCTCTACTGCGAGAAGACGATGACCTGGTCGATCGCCGAGGCGGAGGCGTGTCGTCGGGCCGCACGGCAGTCCGGCCGCGTGATCCAGATCGGCCTGCAGCACGTGAGCAGCGGCGCGTTCGCCGACGCGAAGCAGTGGCTGAAGGACGGCCTGCTCGGCAAGGTCACGTCGGTGGAGGCCTGGATGAGCCGCAACACGCCGCGCAGCCACGGTCAGTGGGTGCGTCTGGTGCCGGCCGACTGCACGGCCCACACCGTCAACTGGGACGCGTTCCTGAACGGCCGGCCGGCCCGACCGTTCGATGGCTACGCCTTCATCAACTGGCGGCTGTTCTGGGAGTTCTCCGGCGGCAACGTGACCGAGAACATGGTCCACCAGATGTCGTGGATCATGGGGCTCCTCGACCTGCCGCTCCCGGCGGCGGCCTCGATGTCGGGCGGCGTGTTCTCCGAAAAGGACGGCCGCGAAGTCCCCGACACGATCGCCGTGACGCTCGACTTCCCGGCCGACCTTGTGGTGACCTGGCAGTCGACGTTCAGCAACAGCCGCTACGGGCTGGGCGAGCGGGTGCTCGGCTCCCACGGCACCATCGAGCGCCTCGCCGGCGCCTCCGACATGGTGACCGGCCGGCTCACCTCGGGCATTCATTATTATCCGGAGCCGGCGAATCGTCCCCCTCCTCTGGGCGTCGCCCTTGCCGGTCAGGCGCCCGAGCAGGATCACATGGCGAACTTCCTCGACTGTGTGCGCTCGCGGCGGCAGCCGAATGCGTCGGTCGAGCTCGGCTACCGCACGGCCGTCGTGGCGCACGTGGCGAACTTGGCCTACCGCGAGCGGCGGCGCGTGGTGGTGGAGGAGGCCCTAGCCAGCGCGGTGCACTAGCTCGAGCTCAGGCGTGTCAGCTTCCTGACAGGTTCGGTGGGTACCTTTTCTTCGCCACCGCGTGCTTCACTTCACGTGGTACCGCACGTGGTACCACCTCAAGCCTGAGCGGGACCATACCTGAAGAAGGGAGTTCCCTATGAGCCGCAGTCATTTGGTCGCCCCCACGATGGCCCTATTCGCACTCCTGTGCGCGACCACGGCGCAAGCCCAGGAGAAACATCTCAAGCGCTCGGACCTGCCGCCGGCCGTTCAGAAGACGGCGGATGAGCAGAGCAGGGGCGCGACCATCCGCGGCTATTCCAGCGAGGTGGAAGGCGGCAAGTTGGAGTATGAAGTTCAGCTGACCGTGAACGGTCATTCCCGGGATGTGAGCATCGCGCCGGACGGGAGCGTCCTGGAGGTGGAAGAGGAGGTGGCCCAGGCCGCGCTGCCCGCGGCGGTACGCGAAGGGCTCACCAAGCTGGCCGGTGCCGGGACGATCACACGGGTCGAGTCGATCACCAAGCAGGGCGCCCTCGTGGCCTACGAGGCGCACGTGCGGACCGGCTCCAAGCGTTCGGAGGTTCAGGTGGGTCCTGACGGCAAACCCCTCGCTCACGAACAATAGACCGCCGGTGTCAGCGACCTGACAGGTCGGGCGCATAGCTTTTCGGCCACGGTGCGCATTTCACTCGTTGTCGTGGGATTGTGCGGCGCGACGCTGCCGCGGGCGCTCCCCGCCCAGCAGCCGGTGACCCGCCCGCAGGCGGTGGCGGCCGCCCTCTCCCGCGGTGCGCGCGTGGCCCTAGGCCGGGCCGACACCGCTGCTGCACGTGGCTTCGCGCGTGCGGCCCGCGCGTTCCCCAATCCGTCGCTCGCCGCGAGCTACACGAAGGCCGTGCCACAGTACCACGCGATCGTCGATCTGCCCCTCGACTTGCCATGGTTGCGCGGGCCGCGCATCGGCGCGGCCGAGTCGGCGCGGGCGGCGGCTCGCTACGGCTTCGCCTTCGAGCGGGCCGCGATCGGATTCGACGTCGACACGACCTATACCCGCGCCCTGGCCGCCGCCGCGCATGCGCGCCTGTCCCGGCGCAACGCCCTCGATGCCGATAGCCTCCTCAAGATGGCCCAGCTGCGAAGGGAGGTGGGCGACGTGAGCGAGCTGGACGTGCGTCTGGCCGCCGTGAACGCCGGCCAGCTGGAAAACGTCGCCACGGACGACTCGCTCTCTGCCCTCGACGCGTTGCTCGCGGTCCAGATCGCGATGGGGCTGCCGGGAGATGCCCCGACGATCGCGCTCGCGGACTCGCTGGTCCCGCCGGTGGACAGCCTGCCGCCGGGTCCCGCGGAGTACCTCCCCGTCGCCGCGGCCGCGGCCTCCCTGCGCTCCGCCGAGCGGACGCTGACCTTCGCGCACCGCAGTCTGTTCGCGGCCCCCAGCCTCCAGGTCGGCATCGAGAATCGGGACCCGACGGGGGCCGAGCGCGGTCTGCTGCCGACGGTCGGGCTTTCCTTCCCCATCCCGTTGTTCAATTGGAACGGGGGGGAGGTCGCCCAGGCGGCCGCCGCGCGGGATCGGGCACGGGCGGAGCTGGACCTGGTGCGTCGCCAAACGGGAGCGGAAGTCTCCCGCGCCCGACGGGAGGTCGTCGCGGGGCTCGCGCGGGTGCGGCGCGACGCGCGGCTGCTGGCGAGCGCGGATCGGGTCGCCGCCATGGCGCTTCAGGCGTACGGTGAGGGCGCGATCCCGTTGGCCAACGTGCTCGAGGCGCAGCGCAACGCGCGCGAAGCGCTGGGCCGTTACATCGACGACGTCGCCGCCGCCACTGACGCTGTGGCGGCCGTCCGGCTCCTCAACGCCGCTCCCGATCAACCGTGAGGCGGTTCCTCTGTGCGATCACGACCGCGGCCGGACTGTGTGCCGGCTGCGGCAAGCACGCAGCTTCCGACGAGGCGCAAGGGTCGGCCGGCTCCCAGGCGGTCGTGGGGGCCGGCACCGCCGTGGCGACGGCGCAGCCGTTCGCGCAAGTGGTGAGTGCCGTCGGCACCGTTACCCCGCGGCCCGGCTGGTTCGCCGAGCTCGCCGCGCCGGCGCCGACGCGGGTGGCGCGGATTTTCGTGGGGCCCGGCCAGCGCGTGGCCGAGGGGGATTCGTTGATCGAATTCGAGCGAGCGCCGTTCGACGCCGCGGCGCGCAGCGCGGGCACCGCACTGTCCAGCGCGGAGCGCAGCTACGCCCGGGCGGTGCGCCTGGTGCAGGCGGGGATCCTCCCTCAGAAAGACAGCGACCAGGCGGCGGCGGACCTCGCCCAGGCGCAGGTGGCCGCGATCACCGCCCGCCGCGCCCAACAGCTCGCGACCCTGCGGGCGCCGCTCGCCGGAGTCGTGACGCGCATGAGCGCGGTGCTGGGCGCTTCGGTGGACCCCAGCCAGCCGGTCGTCGAGGTCGCGGACCCGAACGCCTTGGATATCGTCTTCAACGTCTCGCCGGCCGAAGCCGCGCGGATCCACCTTGGGGATGCGGTGACGCTGACGGCTGGAGAAGGGGGGGGGGCAGCCGGCGGTGAGCCGCTCGGGCAGGGTGAGGTGACGGGCGTGGGCGCCGCGGTCGACTCCGTGACCCGAGCCGTGGGAGTGCGCGCCGGCGTCAGCCGGCCAGCGCGCCCGCTGCGCATCGGCGAGTCGCTGTTCGGGAAGATCGTCACGGCTGTGCATCCGCGGGCGGTAACCGTCCCCGTCGCGGCCCTCGTTCCGGTCGGTGACGGGTTCCAGGTGTTCGTCGTGGACACCGCGGGGATCGCCCACGCCCGGCCCGTCGCGGTGGGCGCGCGCAGCGAGGCGCTCGCCGAGATCGTGACGGGACTGGCGGCCGGCGAGACCGTGGTCACCGCCGGAGCCTACGGCGTCGAGGACGGCGCGAAGATCATCAAGAGCGCTCCGCCGCAGTGACGCTGTTCGAGGTCCTCTCCCGCCAACGGCGGTTCGTCTATCTCGTGGTGGCGCTGCTCAGCGTTGGTGGCCTCTGGGCCGCGCTCCTGCTGCCGTCCGCCATCTATCCCGAGCTGCAGTTCTCCCGCATCACCCTCGTCGCCCAGGGCTCGACCCTCGGGGCGCGGCAGGTGGTGTTCAGCATCACGCGGCCGCTCGAGGAAGCCGTCAGCGTGGTGCCGGGAGTCACGCGGGTGCGCTCGCACTCCATTCGTGGCGCGGTCGAGATCCAGATCACCTTCGCGCCGAGCACCGACATGGCCTACGCGCTCCAGCTCGTGCGCGCGCGCGTCAATCAGGTCGCCGGCGGCCTGCCGTCGGGCCTCGACATCGAGGTCGAGCGGCTGGCTCCGTCGCTGTTCCCGATCCTGTCGTACAACCTCGAGGGCGGCGATCCGGCCACGCTGTACGACTTGGCTCGCTACGGGATCAAGCCCCTGATCTCGCGCGTCCCCGGCGTCGGGCGGGTCGACGTGCAAGGCTCGGACGTCCGCGAGGTCGAGGTAGTCGCGGACCCAGCGCGGCTCGCGGCGCAAGGGCTGACGTACGGCGCTCTCGCCGACGCCATCCGGGACGCGGTCACGGTGCAGGCAGTGGGCCGGGTGGCGCAGGACTACCGGCAATACCTGATCGTGACGAACCAGGAGGCCCATACCCCGGAAGACATCGGTGCGGTGGTGTTGGAGAACGGGTTGCGAGTGCGGGACGTGGCGACTGTGCGCCTGGGGACGGAGGACCACGTCCGGATCATCGCGGGCGACGGCAAGCCGGCGGCGTTGATCAACGTCACGCGGCAGGTCGGGGGCAACACGCTCGCGGTCGCGGACAGCGTCGCGGCGATCGTCGCCGGGCTCGGCCCCACCCTCCCGCCGGGCGTCCGTCTCAAGCCCGTGTACGACCAGGCGGCGCTGGTGCGCGACGCCGTTCGCGCGGTGCGGGATGCGATGCTCGTGGGGGCCGGGCTCGCCGTCTTGGTGCTCCTGCTGTTCTTGCGCCACGGACGCATCACCGCGATCAGCGCCGCGGCGATCCCGTTGACGCTCGCCATTACGGTGTTCGTGATGAGCCTCATCGGCCAGACCTTCAACCTGATGACCCTGGGCGCCATGGCGATCGCCATCGGCTTGGTGATCGACGACGCGGTCGTGATCACGGAGAACATCGCCCGCCATCTGGCGCTCACGCCCGATCGGTTCCGCGCGATTCGGGAGGCGGTCCAGGAGCTCATCTGGCCGGTCACGACTTCCACGATCACCACGGTCGTCGTGTTCCTGCCGCTCGGCTTGCTGCAAGGGGTGGTGGGACAGTTCTTCGCGGCGCTGGCGACGACTCTGACGGTGGCCGTGTTGGTGTCGCTCGGCCTGGCGCTCACCATCATCCCGCTCCTCGCCGAGCAGTTCGTCACCGCTCATGAGGTCGCCGCCGTCACGGGCGGCCCGCTCGTGCGGGTCCAGCGGGCGCTCGACGTGCTGGGGCCGCGCTACGAGCGCGCCCTCGCCGCCGTGCTGCACCATCCCCGACGGGTCGCCATCACCGCGGCGGCGCTGGTGCTCGTCGGGATCGGGCTGTGGCGCCTGGTCGTCACGGGCTTCCTGCCGGAGATGGACGAGGGGGCGTTCGTGCTGGACTACTGGACCCCCGGCGGCACGGCGCTCGACGAGACGAACCGCCTGGTCGGCCTCGCCGAGCGGATTCTCGCGACGACACCGGAGATCTCCGGGACGTCGCGCCGCACGGGCGCCGAGCTCGGGCTGTTCGCCACGGAGCAGAATCGCGGCGACATCGTCGCGCGGCTCGTGCCGCAGAGCGCGCGCTCCCGCGACATCTTCGCTGTGATCGACGACGTGCGAGGCAAGACCTCGGCCGCCGCCCCGCGGCTGCGCATCGAGTTCGTGCAGATCCTCTCGGACGTGATCAACGACTTGGCTGGAGCGGCACGACCCGTCGAGATCAAGCTGTTCGGCGAGCGTCTCGATACCCTCGAGGCCTATGCGCAGCGTCTCGCTCCGGAGCTCGGGCACATCGATGGGCTCGAGGACCTCTACAACGGCGTGAGCGAGCCCTCGGCCGAGCTGCTGATGAGCGTGCACCAGGCGGAGACCGACCGTCTCGGGATGACGCCCGCGGACGTCGGGGCCACGGCCAGCGCGGCGTTGCTCGGGGTGAACGCCGGGGAGATCCGGACCGAAGACCGGCCGGTGGCCGTGCGCGTGCGCGCGCCCGACTCGGTCCGATTCGATCCGTTACGATTGCGCTCCCTGCCGGTCCTCAGCACCCGCACGCACCGCGCCACGCCGCTCGGCAGTCTCGCCTCGTTCACGCCGGCCGAGTCCCGGGCAGCCCTCGAGCGCGAGAACCAGCAGCAGCAGATTGTGATGACGGCGGACGTCAGCGGTCGCTCGCTCGGCCGGGTGATGGGGGACGTGCGCCACGTCCTCGCCGCGCATACCCCGCCGTCGGGGGTGCGGGTGGCGCTCGGCGGCCAGTACGCGGGCCAGCAGGATGCCTTCCGCGCGCTGCTCCTCGTGCTCGGACTCGCGGTGATGAGCGTGTGCGCGGTGATGGTGGTGCAGTTCGAGTCGTTCGTGGAGCCGCTCGTCGTGCTGCTTGTCGCTCCCGTGTCGTTCGTCGGGGCGCTCGTGCTGCTGCTCGTGACGGGCACGGCGCTGAACGTCTCCTCCCTCATGGGGCTGATCCTGCTCGTCGGGCTGATCGTGAAGAACGGGATCATTCTGCTCGACTTCACGCGGCTGCGGATGCGGGCGGCGGGCGTGCCGCTGGAGACGGCGATCCGGGAAGCCGCGCGGGTACGGCTCCGTCCCATTCTGATGACGACGCTGTGCACGTTGTTCGGCCTGCTCCCCCTCGCCCTCGGCATCGGGACCGGGAGCGAGCTGCAGCGCCCCCTCGCGCTCGCCGTGATCGGCGGGCTGGCGCTGTCGACGCCGATCACGCTGTTCGCCGTGCCGATTCTGCTCGTCGCCATCCGGGGAGGGAGCTACACAACGCAGCGGTGACTCGACGCGGCGGCCCGCTTCTTACGGATCGAGCACCAACAGCGCGAACGTCCCGGGCATGATGCTTGGCCGCGGGCGCGGGCGATCCGCGGTATGCGCCGGCGGCGGCCCGAAGTCCGCGGTCGCGGTGAACACGCGATGCGTCTTCAGGTCGACCTCCATCGTCCGGGCGCCGCGCTTCGTCGTCACGTTGGCGACCACGGTGAACTTGTCGGGCGAATCCTCGTGCACCACGGTCAAGGTCCCATCGCCATTGGAGGCGAAGGCCTGCTGCGTCCCTGGGTCGAACCGGCACGCATCGACGCCCTGCCCGATCGGCAAGGTGGTGATCAGCTTGCCGGCGGTCGCATCGGAGATGGCCATCATCTGGTTACGGCAGCCGCTGAACAGCCGGTGATGCGTCCGATCGATCGCGAGGCCGGTCGGGGACTGGCACGGCGCCAACGACCATTGGCGCGTGACCTTCATGGCGGCGGCGTCGATTTCCGCAACGGCGCCTTTGTCCTCGAGATTCACGTACAGCTTGCCGTCTCCGCCGGAGACGCCGAATTCAGGGCCCGCGCCGAGATCGATGCTTCCGATCTTCTTCCCGGAGGTGGCATCGATCACGCTGGCATTGTGCGAGTCGCCGTTGAACGTGAACACGCGTTTCGTCGCCGGGTCGTACAGGATGGCGTCGGCGTCGGGGGCGGCGGTCGTGTGGTCGAGCACGTGGAGGGTCTTGAGGTCGAACATCAGCACGCTGCTGTCGCCGCCCGATGTGGCGAAGCCGTGGCCGGCCTCGTAGGCGAAGGCGACTCCGTGGGCGCGATTCAGCCCCTGGATCTCCGCGAGCAGTTTCCCGTTGTCGGGGTCCACGACCATGACGCGGTTCTGACGCGCGATGAACAGCCGATGACCCACGGTATCGAGGGCGAGATAATCCCATCCGCCGTCGCCGCCCAGCGTATAGGTGTTGGCGACGTGGTAGGACTGCGCGCTGCCGGGCGCAAGGCCGACCCCCAGGAGCATGGCGGTGCAGGAGAGCAGGCGGGACACCATGTTCACAGCTCCTCCTTTGGAAACGGGTCCGATGCTGCGCCGCGCGGCAGGGAACCAGCCTGGATCACGTAACTCCCGGTTTCCAGGGGAAGCAAGGGGTGAGAGGGGTGCGCGGAGAGTCTCACTCCGCAACCGGGAAGCCCACCCTTACCGTGGTCCCCGCTCCCGGCGTGGATGTGATGTCGATGCTGGCCCCGTGCGCGTCGGCGATCCAGCGGGCAATCGCGAGGCCGAGGCCGGCGCCTTGCGCCTCATGCCGCGCCGGCTCCCCGCGGTAGAAGCGCTCGAAGACGCGCGGCAGCTGCTCAGCCGGGATGCCGACGCCCGTATCGGTGACCGCGACCGAGGCGCGGCCGTCGGCCGTGGCCACGTCGAGGCGCACGTTCCCCGCCGCGGGCGTGAACTTGACGGCGTTGTCCAGCACGATGAGCAGCAGCTCCCGCACGAGCGCGGGGTCCCCGGCGATCTTCGCTTCTTCGAACGTGCCGACCTTCAGCTGCACGTGCTTCTGCTCCGCCAGCGTCCTGACGGCATCGACAGCCTCCGCGGCGATGTCGTCCAGGTAAATGGGTACATGCCTGACGGTCCGCTCGCCGGCGTCGGCCCGCGCGAGGGTCAAGAGATCCTCCACGATCTCTCCCAGGCGGGCCGTTTCGCGCTCGACGGCCCGCAGCGTCGCCGCGTCTTGCGTCGCGGCGCGCTCCTGACCGAGCGCGACCTCGGCCCGCGTGCGAAGGATGGTGATCGGCGTCCGGAGCTCGTGCGCCGCGTCGGCCATGAACCGGCGCATCTGATCCATCGAGCGCTCCACCGGCGCGGTGGACTTTCGCACCAGCACGTAGCCTCCTCCGGCCACCAGCAGCAGGCCGACGATCGCCGCGGCGGCGAACGCCTCGATGAGCGAGGCGTATTGGTCTTCCAGCTCGAATCTGTCGGCCGCCACGGCCGCGACATAAGTGGTCCCGTTCCCACCCGTGAAGCGCGCGGCGTGGAGCCGGACCTGGTGGTCGTGGGGGGGGGGCGTATCAATGTCGCGGTCGGCGATGCCGACGCGCGACGCGAGGCGAGCGGCCTCCGCGATCCAAGCCGGCGCCTGGGCCGGCTTGATCGGCCGACCCACGCTGTCGAACAGGTACAGCTCACGGTCGGGGATGTGCAGCTCGTCCACGGCGTCCATCACCGGTCCCGTGGCGCGCGCCCGCTCGACCTCGCGGATGCGCGCCGCGCGCTCCAGGGCGAGCGTGGCGGCCTGGAGGGAGAGGTCGAGTTGACGGGAGATCTGATGTCGGATGGCGAAGAACAAGCCCCCACCCAGCAGCGCGAGAATCAGCGTGAGCACCCCTCCGTACCACAGGGTGAGACGCAGGCGCAGCCGGACGAGCGGGTTCATGAACCGAACCGGTACCCGGCGCCCCGGAGGGTGGTGATCAACTTCGGCTCGAAGTCATCGTCGATCTTGCGGCGCAGCCGGCGCACCAGCACGTCCAGGAGGTTGGCGAAGGGGTCGTGGTTGTCGTCCCACACGTGGGCCGTGATCGTCGACCGGTCGAGCACCCGGCCCTGGTGGAGGACGAACAGCTCGAGCAGAGCGAATTCCTTGGCCGTGAGCGAAATCGGCCTGCCGGCCCGGCGCACCGTGCGGGCCGACAGGTCCACCTCGAGATCCGCAAAGCGGTGCTGCGCCGCCACGACGGCTGGCCGGCGACGGGCCAGCGCCTTGAGACGGGCGAGGAGCTCCTGGAAGGCGAAGGGCTTCGTCAGGTAGTCGTCGGCACCCGACTCCAGGCCGGACACGCGGTAGTCTACCGCGTCCAGAGCGGTGAGCATGAGCACGGGCGTGGTGAGGCCCGCCCGCCGCAGCTCGCGGCACAGGTCGAAGCCGGAGCCACCTGGCAGCCGGACGTCCAGAATCACCACGTCGTACTCGCCCGCCGCGGCGCATTCCCGGCCGTCAACGAAGCTCGTTGCGACGGTGGCGTCGATGCGATGGGCCCGCAGGCCGTCACGCACTAGGCCGCCGAGCTCGGGGTCGTCCTCAACGATCAGGACCCGCACGAGCAGCGCTGCGGAGTGGGGGACATCACCGGCAATAATAACGCTGCGGGCGCGGGCCGGTCGTCAGCGCGACTGCTGTGCCAGGAGCGCCTTGAATCGGGGGTGCTCGCGGAGCGAGTCGAGATCGGAGTCGTGCTCGATCCACTGCCAGTGCCCGAACCCATTGGCGACCGCCTGCTCGAGACAGTCGATCGCCGAGTCGGTGAGGCGCAGGATCGCATAGGCGCACGCGACGTTGTAGAGGACCGCCGAGTCATCGGGATCCATGGCGACGGCGCGCCTGGCCCACTGGCGGGCGCGGGCGCTGTCCCCCAGCGTCGCCAGCGCCCCGGCGGCGAGGTAGAGGGCGCGGGCGTCGTCGGGGTTGCGCTCCAGCTGCTCCTCGGCGAGCACCAGCGCCTTGCGCTGCAGGGCCGTCGACTCTTCGGTCCGGCCGAGGCTCGTGTACACACTGGACATGAGCTGCCGGGTGGCGTAGTCCTCCGGGCGCAGCGCGCACGCCCGCTCGAACCAGCGGGCGGCCTCGGTCATGGCGCCCTCCGCCCGATAGCTGCGGGCCAGGAAGTAGCACGCGTCGAAGCAGTCGGGTCGCAGCTCGAGGGCGGTGGCGAACTCCCGATGCGCCTCGTCGAAGCGCTTGGCGAGCGAGCTGGCCAGCCCGCGCGCCACGTGCGTGTCGGCGACGTCCGGCCCGAGCTCCACCGCCCGCCCGCTCGCGCGGTCGGCGGCCTGCACATTCGCCTCGCTCGAGTCCCAGTACTGGAACATCATCGCGTGGCTGTTGGCGAGCCCGGCGTGAGCCCGCGCGAACGCCGCATCCTGGGCGACGGCCTGCTCGAACAGCATCCGGGCGGAATCCTGGCTGCGCCGCAGCAGCTGGTGGGCGAGCTGTCGCCCCTGCAGGTAGCTGTCGTAGGCGGCGATGTCGGTCGTCGGCGACCGGGCCATGGCGCGCTGCTCGGCGTCCGTCGCGGACACCCCCAGCGTGCGAGCGACCTCGGCGGCGATCTCGGCCAGGACGGCGAACACGCCGGTCAAAGGACGATCATAGCGCGACGCCCAGCGCTCGGCTCCGTCCGCCACGCCGACCAGCCGGACGGTCACCTGCAGCTGGTCGCCGACGCGTCGCACTCCCCCCTCGAGCACCGCCTCGACGCCGAGCCGGTTCGCGATCTCCCGCGGCTCGAGCGTGCCGCCTTTGAACGCGAGGCCGGACGCGTGCGCGGCGATCCGCAGGGCTCGCAGCGGCGCGAGCGTATGCGCAACTCCTTCAGCCAAGCCGTCTGTGAAGTAGTCCTTGTCGGGCTCCCCGCTGAGGTTGGCGAAAGGCAACACCGCGATCGACGGGGCGGTCATGGTCGCCGCTCCGTGGAGTCGGCGGGAATCCAGGCGACCCCGTAATCGAAGCGGATCGCCTCGCGCAGCCCGAGTCGTGCGGCGAGCGATTCGGGTGGTGCGACCGGATCGAAGGCGCTCTCGAACCCGAGCACGGCGCCGTGCCGCGCCCGCATCACGTCCGCGAACGCACGCACCGTTTCGGCGTCGAGACCATCGGGGAGCAAGCGGGCGGGGCGGCCCGTGAGGAAGAACACCGCCGCCGGGTCGTTCGTGAAGAACTGGAAGCGCTTTCCTCCCCCTTCGCTGCGCAGCCAGCGGGCGAAGTCCGAGGCCTGCCAGTCCGGCGCCTCGTAGCCGTAGCCTGCTTCGAGCTGGGCCCCGATGGCGGCGGTGTCGGCCCGGAGCGCCAGCGCCAGCCATCCCGCGACCAGTGCGCCGGTCACCAGCCGGCTCACGCCGGTCCACGACTGCCAGCACGCGCCCACCGCAACCGCCACGCCGGCGGCGGCCAGCACGAACACCGGCGTGAGAATGCGTGCGTCGAATTCAATGTCCCTGCCGACCATCAGGCGCGAGTACACCATGACCGCGACGTAGCAGGCGACGACGAGTCCTACGGCCGCGAGCAGTCGGCGCGGCCCCGAGGGTGCTGCCGGTCGCGGGCGGACGGCGCTCCGCCAGAGGGCGACCAGCAACGCGGCGATGACGAGCGCGATGGCGTTCCGCGCGGGTCCCGGCGACACCGCCGGGACGAGCCACCCGCACACCGTGCCCAGCCCGCCCCGCACCGTGTGCCACAGCCCGCCGTAGAAGTCGAAGCTGGTGTGAGGCGTATCGCCGCCTTCCAGGTCCGTGCGCAGCACCCAGAGCGCCTGCAGCGCGATACCGGGGACGGCTGCGGCCGCGGCGCGCCGCAGCCGCGACCGCCAGTCACCCGGTCGCCCGAACGCCCCAGCCCACAGTCCGGCGGCGCCGATCAGAGCGACCCCGGCGTAGCGGACGAGCGCGCCGATACCGGCCAGGACTCCATAGCGCCAGGCTCGCTCCGGGACCGTGACCATCTGGTGCACCATGAGCGCGAGCACCGCCAGGAACAGCGGCTCGCTCATCACGATGGTGTTGATGCCGACGACCGCCGGCGTCGCGAGCACGAGCCCCGTCATCAGGACGGCCGCCGCGACCCCCGCCGCGTCCGCGATCAGCGCGGCGACCACGCCGACTGCGACGGCGAACCCGAGAAGCATGACCCAGCGGGCGGCCTGCACCTGCGGCACGCCTGCGGCGAGCGGCACAGCGATGGCGATCGGGAACGCGGGGGGAAAATCCGAGAGCGGGGAGGTACTGTCCGCTTCCGGCCAGTGCGTCCAGGGTACGCGCAGCGCCCCGTGCCGCACCAGCGACTCGGCGGCGCCGAGATACGACATGGAGTCCGGTTCGAGCCCGGGAGTGACCGCCGTGAGCCAAAAGGAGTACAGGCCGGCGAGGAGGCCGAGCGTCAGGGGCAGGAGAGGGGAGCCGGCGCGGACGAACCGGAGCACCTCGCTAATCTATGACAGCCCCAGCCGCTTCACGAGGTGCTCTTTCACGGCCGGCGTGATGATCCCGCGCTTGGCCGCGTCGTTGATGGCCGCGGTCACGCGGCCACGATCGGCGTCGAGTCCACGCTCTCGCAACTCGCCGATCGCGCGGGCCAGGCGTTGGTCATACTCACTATGGGCCAGCTTGCCGGCGTCCATTTCCGCTTTGAGGGCTTCCAGCTCCTTCACGAACCGTTCGACTGAGACCGGCGCTGCCATGCGGTGTCCTCCAAGAGGTCGAAGTCGCGCTGCGTGCTCGCTTAATGATGCCTCACGGACCGCCGGCGCGCGAACCGTCCTCTCGTCCCCGCCAGGTCCTTGTGGAACCTCCTGGCCGCTCGAGCGTCTGAAAGGTATCTCTAGCCAACACTCCGTCCGGAGTCCGACTGTGCCGCTTCGTGCCCGCTGCCTGCTGGTCCTCGCGCTCGTCCTCCCTGGCGCCGTCACGCTCCGCGCGCAGTCCTTCAGCGAGTTGTGCCGCACCATCCGAGTGGTGCGACTAGGTCAATGGGCATCGTACGCCGTCACGAGCGGCACCGGCCAGAGCTCCACGATGCGACTGGCGATCGTCGGGTCGGAGAAGTTCGGCGACTCGACTTACTACTGGTACGAGATCACCACCGAAAAGGGGGAGAAGGCCGCGGCCGATCGCACCATCATGCAGGCGCTCGTCGCTGGGCTCGGCACGGCAACGCCGAGCGTTCGCAGTTACGTCGTCAAGAGCGGGGATAAACCGGCCTTGAAGGTGCCGGACCTGATGATCTCGATGATGAGCCGCCAGATCTCCCAGGGCGTCGCGTCCGAGACCGTCCGCCGCTGCTCGAACGGCGTGGTCGTGGGGTGGGAGACGGTGACCGTGCCGGCAGGCAAGGTCCGCGCGCTGCACGTGCGGAGCGCCGACGGCGACGCGTGGGTGAGCGCCGACATCCCCTTCGGCATGGTAAGGGTGCGCGGCAACGACGGGACCGACATGATCCTCACCGGTCGCGGCATGGACGCCAAGTCGTCCATCCCCGGGCAGCCTTAGGAAGGGTTTGGGCGGGGGGGGGGGGGGGGGGGAAAGGGGGGGGGGGGGGGGGGTGGGGGGGCCGGGTTTTTCCCCCCCCGTTTTGCCGTTACCCTTTCCCGCCCCTACCCCCCCCCCGAAGGCCCCCGGGGGCCCGGGGAACGGAGGAGTCGGTCCCCCCGGCAGGGTGCCGGGAGTGACCCGT
>CAZXKD010000001.1:14222-23710 GCA_964641215.1 uncultured Gemmatimonadaceae bacterium | reverse complement strand
GGGGAGCTTCGCGGGGGGGGCCGGGAGGGCACGTGCGGGTCCGCCGGGGGGGGGGTTTGGGGGGGGGGTGGGGGGGGGGGGGGGGGGGGGTCAACAGCTCGTGGGGGTCGGGCTGGTCGAGCCGGTCTTGCTGCCGCCGATTTTGCCGTGACCGTTGCCGCGTCCTACGCCGCCCACGAAGGTCCCGCGGAGCCGGCGGAACGACGAGTTCGGTCCCACCGGCGAGATGCCGGAGTAGGCCGTTCCGATCCCGAGCGACAGCGCCCACTTGGGGGAGCCGGAGGTGAGGCCGGCGCTGCCGTCGATCGTGACCGTCAGGCGCTTGCCCAAGGTATGCGAGGTGCCGAAGCCGACGTCGCGACTCAGCGCTTGCGTGGAATCCACCTGCCCAACATCTCCCGAGAACGACACGCTCGCCGTCCACCCCTCCGCGACGTCGACGCTCGCATCCATGCTGAGCGATGTCGCTTTGGGGGCGGTGAGCGCCGACTGGCTCGAGACTCCCGAGAGGCCGCGGCTGGCACCCACGGACAGGTGTACCGGGTCCACCGGGGAGACGCCGGCCCCGAGGTCGAGCCCGACGCTGGTGTTGCCGCTGCCCAGGCCGCACTGGGTGCTGCCCGTCGGCACAGTGACACTCAGGGACGCCGCGAAATCGGGTGACCAGGCGCCCGGCAGCCCTTGCTCGACGGCGACGGTCAGCGGCAGGTCACCCAGCCCGCTGCTCGTGAGGCGGGTGCCGTTCGTGTCGTCGGTGACATGAACGAAGGTCGGGGAGGTCGAGAGCGTAATCCAGGCGCGCGGCTGATAGGCAAGCACGCCGCTCAGCGCTCGCTCACTTCGGACGGTCGTGACTTTTGCCGCCCCGAACGCGAGGCCGGCCAGGAGGCCGGCGCCGCGCCCTGTGCTGTCTTGACCAGCGGCCGGCGTGGCGCCGGCGCCGAGACCCGCGAACAACAAGGCGCAAACTGGGACGCTGGGCATCCGCATCGGCTGGTCCTCGACAAAGGGTAGGGGTATATGAAGACCCTTCGGGCGGCCCTGCGGTCACTCTAGCCGGCACCCACCGTCACCGTGCCTTTACGGATCAGCTTGCCCCAGCCGCGTGCGCGCCCCTGCAGGGCGGCCACCACCGCTTGCACGACCACCCAGTACATCACCTGGCGGTAGGCGAAGCGCTGCAACAGCACCAGCCAAGCCAGAGATCGCTCTTCGCTTCTTTCCAGGAAGAGCGCGACGACGGCCGCGAGCCAGTCCACCGCGAGGAAGGCCGCGTAGTACACCACGACCTGGATCAACGTCTGGAGAGCGTACTCGGGCCCGTGCTCGATGTAGTTCAGGTACACCCGCAGCAGCGACCAGAGGAACAAAAGATCCGCGATCGGAGAAATGAGCGGGAACAGAAGCTGGAAGATCCAGATGTTCGGCATCCCGACGAGGCCGAGCGTGCCGTAGCTTGGATGGAACAGCACGTCGCGGTGCTTCCAGGCGCACTGCAATGTCCCGAAGCTCCAGCGGAACCGTTGCCGGGCGAGGGTGCGCAGCGTGTCCGGGGCCTCGGTGAACGCGATCGCGTCGTCGGCGTAGGCCACGCGCCAGCCGCGTCGCAGCAGGGCGAGCGTGAGGTCCTGATCTTCGGCGAGCGTGTCGGCGCTGAAGCCGCCTCCCTGCAGGATGAGCTCCCGCCGCCACGCGCCCACGGCGCCTGGCACGACCGTGATGCAGTTCAGCAGCGCGAATGCGCGCCGGTCGATGTTCTGGCTGGTGACGTACTCGATCGCTTGCCACCGTGTAATCAAGTTGATCCGGTTGCCCACCTTGGCATTGCCGGCCACGGCGCCGACCCGCGGGTCGGCGAGTCGCGCGACCAACGAGGCAATGGTGCCGGTCGCGAACAGCGTGTCGGCGTCGAGCGCCACGATGATCTCCCCCGTCGAGCGCTCGACGCCGAAGTTGAGAGCGCTCGCCTTGCCGCCGTTCGCCTTGCGGAACACCCGTACCTGGGGATGGCCGCGGAACGCCGCGGTCAGCGCCGCGAATGTGCCATCGGTCGACCCGTCGTCTACCACCACGATCTCGAGCGCCGGGTACTGCTGTGCGAGCAGGGACTCCACGGTGCGGCAGACCACCTGCTCCTCGTTGTAGGCCGGCACGACGACCGTCACGGTCGGGCGGTAGCTCGCATCCATGGTCCGCCGCGCGTAGCGCCGCGCCATGCGGTGCCGGATGGCCAAGCCCAGGATCCCGAGGAGCCGGGCAAAGCCGAGCACCATCGCGACGAGGAACACGGCGTGCATGCCGAGCTCGATCCAGCCCGCGATCGAGAACGAGGTCAGCTCCATGAAGCGACGCACCGCGGCGTTCCGGGGCAGCGGCGGCATCGCCTGGTCTCGGCTGATGCCCGCGAGGTCGGTGACGGTCGTGAGCGAGAGGCCGCGCGCGCGCAGTGAATCGATGAGCGGTCCCAACGCCCGCACCGTCTGATAGCGATTGCCGCCGCCGTCGTGCAACAGGATCACGTTGCCGCGCCCCAACTGGTCGAGGCTGCGGCGCACGATCGTCTCGACGCCGGGCTCGGCCCAGTCCCCCGGGTCGTCCCGCAATCCCACGGTGATGTAGCCCAGATCCTGGGCGATGGCGATCGGCACCAGCTCGTCGGGGGTCGTCGGCTCGGCGTCTCCGAAGTAGGGTGGCCGGAACAGAGCGGTGCGGCGGTTGGTGATCGCTTCGATCAGCCGCTCCGTCGCGTTGAGCTCGTACCGCGTGGCCCGCGCGCTCACGAGCGCCAGGTTGGGATGGGTGAACGTGTGGTTGCCGATCTCGTGCCCTTCCCGCAATTCCCGACGCACCAGCTCGGGATGGACCTCGGCGTTCTCCCCGATGATGAAGAAGGTCGCCTTGGCTTCGTGCGCGCGCAGCGTATCGAGGATGCGCGGCGTCCACACCGGGTCGGGGCCGTCGTCGAACGTCAGCGCCACCGCGCGCTTGCGACGGCCGTAGCGCCGGATCACGTAAGTCGAAGGGATGCGCGTCACGGCCTCCCGGACGACGAGCCCGCTCGCGGGGTCGGCCCGCAGGGTCCGCGTGCCCAGCGTCGGCTCGGCCACCATCCGGAGGATCTCCCCCGTTCCGATGAACTCGACGTCGTAGCCGATGTGGATGGTGTCGAGGGCGGTGGGGGAGGGGGCGAGCCCTTGCCGGCCGAGCACCGCCCACAGGGACGGGTCCTCGGAGCCGAGCCGCCAGATGCCGACCCCCGCCACCCCCGTCGGCAGGGCCCGCCGGATCTGGTTATACGCTGTGGGAGCGTCGAGAAACCAGACGATGTAGCTGGTCGAATCCGTATCGTCCCAGCCGAAGGTCGGATTGAGCGACGCCGCATCCATCGTCGGCATGGTGTGATGGTCCCGGGCCAGCACCATGACGTCTTGGTAGGTCAGCTCGATCGCCGATTCGGACGTGTCCGACCACTCGTAGCCGTACTGCCCGATGCCGAGGATCAGCTTGTCGGCGGGCACGCGGGCCAGCACCCGCTGCATGTGGTGCTCGAACCACCCCTGGCTCGCGATCGGCCCGGGGTCGTCCGACGGGTCGTGCTCGTCGTACAGCATCACGAACACGCGGTCGTTGACGGCGGCGTATTGCTCGGCCGGCCAGCTGGCGTCGTCGCCGGGGATGGTCTGGGTGAGCAGGCGCCCGCCCGGCGCGAGTCGCGTCCGCAGCTCGCGTAAGAAGGAGAGCAGCTGGGGGTGCAGCGCGTGGGGGATCTGCTCGAAGTCGATCGTCACGCCGGCGAGGTCGTAGTGGGTGACGGCGTCCACGATCTCTTCCAGCGCCTTGCGACGCAGCCGCGGCTGGCGCAGCATCCGCGCCACCGGGCGCGGGTCGAAATCCTCACCCGTGAAGTTGGTGATGAGCGCGAACACCAGCGGCGGCTGCTTCGGGCTCCGCATCAGTGCCAGCACGGTGTCGGGTACCTCGAACCGGACGGGGAGCGTGTCGCCGCCGCGGCCCACGAAACCCCACTCGGCCACGACCCAGTCCAACGCGTCGAGATGGGTCTTCAGAGAGGCGTAGGAGTTGTCGTCCCAGTTGACGTAGAAGCCGGCGACGATGGGATCGCTCGTGGGTGGCTCCGCCAGCAGCCGGTCGGGCCGCACGTTGGGCCGGGTCAGCGGCATCTGGGCGTAGTGCAGCGCCGGCGGGGCGGGGTGCTGTCGCAGATACTCGAACAGTCGCTGCCGCGCCGCGAGCCGCTCCCGCTCGGCGCGGATCGACACGTAGCGCCGCGCCGGCGGCCGGGCACGGCGCGGGGCGGCACCCAACGAATCGGCCGCCGTCTGCACCAGCGGCAGGTCCGGTAGGATCGGCGCGAACACGACGCCACTGACCACGACCAGCAGGAACACCGTGCTGATCACGCCCGCCACGCGCGCCCCGAGCCGAATGCGAGCCCAGCGGCGCCCCGTGGGATCGAGGAAGGTGTGATCGGTGGTGTGCGGGCTCACAGGGTAAGTCTAGGGGGTCGAGCCGGGAGACTGCAGCGGCCTCCCGGGACGCGCGCTCCAGCGGAGCTCGCCCGCAGGGTCCGCTGCCCGCAGCTGGAATGCCCAACCTCCGTCCAGGTTCGCAACCTTGAGCAGCACGGCGTTCCAGCCCGCCCGCACCGGGACGGGGACGGAGACGTCGTCGGGCTTGGACTCGTGGCGGCCCTGGCGGCGGGAGACGAGGGCGCCGTTGACCCAGAGCTGGTGGGCATCGTCGGCGCCCAGCAGCAGCGTCACCGGCTGCGCCCGCGGCGAGTACAGAAAGGTCCCGGCGTACACGGCCACCCAGTCGCTCGGGCGGTAGAGCGGCACCAAGCGCACTTGGCCATCCGCACCGGCGCGGACGCGACGCCACCGTTCCTTCCCCCCCCCCCCTAGCGCGGCCCCCTCTTCTGGGCGGCCCGCGTCGCGCTCGGGCGGGTAGACGCTGTCGAGGGCAGGACTGTGCTCGCTTCCCATGGTCCGCGGATTGGGGAACGGACCGCTGATGGCCCACTCCCGCGCCCACGCGCGGACCGGGACGGCCTCCACCGCCGCAAGGAGCGTATCGCCCCCTCCCAGGGAGAGCGTCACGGCCCGGGCCGCGCGCTGGATGCCGCGGGGCACGGGCGGCTTGACCAGGTGGTCCGCGCCGAGCGGATACTCGACGACCGCATACCGGTCCGGTCGGGGAACCGGCACCGTGAGCTCCATGCGATCTCCATGACGCGCGACGGGTGGGAGGGACTCGGCCAGCACGGCGGTGGGCGGAATCTTCACCGCCTGAAGCAGCCGGCGGTCGGGGGGCGGCAGCGGCGGCTGGAGAGCGTGCGGCTCCGTCTGGTACCAGTAGGCCATCGTGGCGTAGTCGGCGACTTCCGTATTCTCGGTCCCGTGCTCGATCGCGACCCGGATCGAGTCGCGGAACGGGACCGGATCGGGCAGGTGCCAGCGGTAGGCCGCGATGCGGCCGGCCTTCTCATCCTTGACGATCAGACCGTGCCAGGGGCCGCCGTAGGGACCCTCATCGAAATACCAGCCACTGTTGAAGTAATCCTCCGTGCCGGTGCCCTGGCCCCGGAACTGCCCATCCACGGTCCATATCTCGTCTCCTTCGAGGAACCCCAGGCCTCCCCCGTAACTCTCCGCGTTGAGCGATACGCCGACCAGGTGACCTCGACCACGCGCCGCCAGGATGAGGTGCGGGGCGTGCGTCGTCGTGCGGGGATCGCGGTGCCACCACGCGTGGAACGTCGCCACGTCGCGCGGCAGCCGGACGTCCGTGACGAAGTCGATGTTATAGTAGAAGGCGTCGATCGGTCGGCCGGTGCCGTTCACGGCGACGATGCGCGCATGGCTGCGGAACGGCATCGGCAGATAGCAGTAGAAACCCCCGCTCGACTCGCCCATGGCGATGGCGGTGTAGTGTTTCTTGGAGAAGCCGTTCCCGAAGAAGTCGCCGAGCGGGGCGGCGACCGATGGGTCGCGCTCCCCGTCCCAGTACATCTCCAGTGCGATGCGCCGCAGGTACTGCGGGTCGCGCGAGGCGACCGTGATCCACAGCCGCCGGATGACGCCGGGCCCGACTGCGTCGAGCAGCACGGCGCTGTCGCCGGCGGCGATTTCCAGCCGGTCCGCATTGCCGCCGGTCGTGTCGTAGGATGAGACGTGGAGGAAGCGACCCGGCGCCCGGGAGCCCACGAACAGCCAGTCGAAGGGACCACCCGCCGGTGCCGGCCGGTCGCAGGCGACGAGCGCTACGGCGGCAACAAGGGCGAGCCCCCGGCCGCGGCGACGCATCACCCTTGCGCTCCTTCCGCCCGTGAGGCAATTACTAGACGAATCCCGCGACTCAGGATATCCATGGACAGACGCGAAGCTCTCCGCCTTTTCGGGGCGGCGGCGGCGCTGCCCGCCGTCGATGATCTGGCCGAGTTCGGCCGTCGGCTGCACCGGAGCTTGGCCGCCCTCACCGCGTTCCGCACCCTTGACCCCCACCAGGATGCCACGGTCACGGCAGTGGCGGACCTCATCATTCCGGCGACCGACACCCCCGGCGCGAAAGCGGCTCGGGTCAACGAGTTCATCGACGTGCTGCTTTCGGATTGGATGACCGGCGAGACGCGCGACCGGTTCCTCGCGGGGCTCGCAGACCTGGATGTACGCTCGCGCGCCGCCTTCGGCAAGGATTTCATCGATGGCGCCGCGGCGGACCAGGTGCGGCTGTTGACGCTGCTGGAAGACGAGGCGCTGCGGCTCAAAGATCAGCCGGCGTCCGCCCTCCCCGCACGCCCTGAGCCGTTCTTCCGCACCATCAAGCGGCTCACGATGTACGGCTACTACACCTCCGAGATCGGGGCGAAGCAGGAGCTCCACTTCGACATGATTCCCGGCCGTTACGTCCCCTGTACTCCGCTGAGCGCCTCGAGCGGAGGGGGGGAGAGGGGAGGGGGCAGGTAACCATGGCCAAGGTCTACGATGCCATTGTCGTCGGCTCCGGGATGACCGGCGGGTGGGCGGCCAAGGAGCTCACCGAGCATGGTCTCGAGACGCTCGTGCTGGAAGCGGGCCGGCCGATCACGCCCGCCCTGGACTACGTGGAGCACGTGCCGGTGTGGGAGAAGCGCTTCCGCGGGCTGCGCGATCGCACCGCGGAGCTCGCCCACCAGCCGATCCAGCGCGAATGCTACGCCTGCGACGAGTGGTCGTCCAAGTTCTTCGTCGACGACCATGAAAACCCCTACACGACGGACCCCGACATGCCGTTTCTGTGGCTGCGAGGCCGGCAGGTGGGGGGCCGCTCCATCCTCTGGGGGCGCCAGGTGTACCGCTGGAGCGATCTCGATTTCGAGGCGAATCTGCGGGACGGCCTCGCCGTGGACTGGCCCATCCGCTACGCCGACATCGCTCCCTGGTACGATCACGTGGAGGAGTTCATCGGGATCAGCGGCGAGCCCCTGGGGCTGCCCCAGCTGCCGGACGGCAAGTTCCTGCCCGCGATGGAGCTGAATTGTGTCGAACGGGTAGTGCGCGAGGCGCTCGCCAAGCGCTACGGCGGTGAGCGGGTGCTGACGATCGGACGCGTCGCCGTCCTCACGCAAGACCATCTGGGGCGCGCGGCCTGCCACTACTGTGGGTATTGCGAGCGCGGCTGCATCACCCTGTCGTATTTCAACTCGATCAACGCGACGCTCCCCGCCGCCCAGAAGACGGGCAAGCTCACGCTGCGTCCCTACAGCGTCGCGCACAGCCTGATGCACGACCGGAAGACGAACCGCGTGACGGGCGTGCGCGTGGTCGATGCCCAGACCAAGCATGCGCTCGAGTTCCAGGGGCGGATCGTCTTCCTCTGTGCCTCGGCGCTGGAATCGGCGCGCCTGCTCCTGCTCTCGACCCCCGACACCGCCGGTCTCGCCAATTCGAGTGGCCAGGTGGGGCGCAACCTCATGGACCACGTGATGGGGGGTGGCGCGAGCGGGCGAATCGACGGCAACCTCGACAAGACGACCACCGGACGCCGGCCCAACGGCATCTACATGCCCCGCTTCCGCAACCTGCGTGACGGCCCCAAGTCGTCCTTCCTGCGGGGCTACGGGTATCAGGGAGGAGGCTACCGCGAGGACTGGGGACGCGGCGTGGATCAGGCCGGCTTCGGCGCCGACTTCAAGCGCGCCATGCGGGATCCGGGGCCGTGGCACTTTTCCTTCTACGGCTTCGGCGAGTGTCTGCCCAATCCCGACAATTACGCGACGCTCGACCAGACGAAGGTGGACGCGTACGGCATTCCCGTCCTCAAGATCCACTGCCGCTACGGGGAGAACGAACGGGCGATCCTGAAGGACGCGTCCATCGCCGCGGCCGAGATGCTCGCCGCCGCAGGGGCGCACGACATCAACCCGTTCGTCGAGAACAACGCGCCGGGCAAGGCGATCCACGAGATGGGGACCGCCCGCATGGGCCGGGATCCCAAGACCTCGGTGCTCAACGGCTGGAACCAGGCATGGGACGTTCCCAACCTCTTCATCACCGACGGGGCGTGCATGACGTCGTCCGCCTGTCAGAATCCCTCGATCACCTACATGGCGCTGACCGCCCGCGCCGTGAACCACGCCGTCGAGCTCCTGAAGCGACGGGAGCTATGAGGCCGGGAAACGGGAAGCGAGAAACGGGAAACGGACGTATGGATCGCCGCACGTTTGTCGCTACCGCTGGGGTGCTGATCAGCTCGACCACGTTTCCCGTTTCCCGTTTCCCGTTTCTCGGTCGTCGCCGCCGGCTCGACAAGGTCGGCCTCCAACTGTACACCGTCCGTGGCCTCATGAAGGAGGACTTCGAAGGGACGTTAGCGAAGGTGGCGGAGGTGGGATACACGGAGGTTGAGTTCGTGGGCTACTTCGACCACACGCCCAGCGACGTGCGCTTGATCCTCGACCGCCATGGTCTCGTGTCCCCGGCGGCCCACGTTCCCTACGAGAGCATCGCCACTGGGTGGGATCACGTGCTGGACGCGGCGCAAGCGATCGGGCACCGCTACATCGTCGTGGCGTGGATTCCCGAGCAGGAGCGGAAGGACCTGGACGGCTGGAAGCGCGTCGCGGAGCGGCTCACGACGGCCGGGGAAGCGTGCCGCCGGGCCGGTCTGCAGTTCGCCTTTCACAACCACAGCTACGAGTTCCTGCCGATCGTCGGGCAGCTGCCCTACGACGTGTTGCTCGCGGCGGCCGACCGGCAGCTCGTGAAGCTGGAGATGGACTTGTTCTGGATCACGAACGGCAACCAGGACCCGCTCACCTACTTCCACAAGTACCCCGGCCGTTTCCCCCTCGTGCACGTGAAGGACATGGCGCCGGGGCCCGACCGCAAGATGGCCGACGTGGGCAAGGGGAAGATCGACTGGAAGCGCATCTTCGCCCAGTCCCAGCTCGCGGGGATCGAGCACTATTTCGTCGAGCACGACGAGCC
>CAZXKD010000001.1:0-14122 GCA_964641215.1 uncultured Gemmatimonadaceae bacterium | reverse complement strand
TCGCCCAGTCCCAGCTCGCGGGGATCGAGCACTATTTCGTCGAGCACGACGAGCCTCCCGACCCCATCGCGAGCATCCAGGCGAGCTACGACTATCTCAAGCGCCTCGAGTTCTAGGGGGCCGGCTGCTTCTCGTGATGCCGCACGATGGACAGCGTGTCCTGCGGCACGGTGACCTGCGGCGGCTCCGTCGGCTGATATAGCTTGCTGTCCGGCGACGTCGGTGCGTAGCAGGCGGCGTTCGCGAACAGCCCCAGCAGCCCGACCAAATACCGTGCGTGCTTGTTCATGGTCCCCTCCAAAGGTGCGCCGCTCGCGGCGGCGTGGTTGGTCGCTGACTGGGGGGACGAGCTAGAAGCCGTCGCTCATGCGCCGGTCAGTCCAGGACCGGAGTGAGTCAAGTTCCTTGAACAACGAGGGTTCGCTCGCGCCCCAACCCCCCACGACTCGGCCACCCAGCTAACAGTCGGAAACCGCGATAGCCGGTAGGTTCAACGGCCGGTCGGTCGGTACCGAGCTGCACGACGAACTCGGCTGGTCAAGCGAGCTGCTCGAAGCGGTCGGCAAGTCGCAGGCAGCGGTCGCCAGGAGCCCCAGCAGCCCGAGCAGGTACAGTGCGCGTTTGTTCATGGTCCCCTCCGAGGTGCGCCGCCCGCGGCGGCGTGGTTGATCGCTGACACTGGGGACAAGCTAGGAGGGGTCCCCCACGCCCCGGTCACTCCGGGGCGGGAGGGAGTCACGCGCGTGGAGGAGAGACGTTACAGGTCGGCTCCTCCCGTCATTCCTCGGCGGGACCGCCCACCGCCGTCACCTGGTCCGCCTTCACCTTGCCGATATCGAACTTTTTCGCCGCCGTGATCAGCCTCTCGAGGGTATCGTCGAACTCCGCCTTCCCCTTCTTGAACCGCAGAAAGTTGATCCGGGCGACCACGAACGCCTTGAGGTAGGGGCTCTGGAAGCCGCGTGCCTTCAGAGCGCCGACGGCGGCGGAGACAGCGTCGTCCAGCTCCAGCAGCCGCTTCGCCCGGTCCCGGCGGATCTCCAGGGCCTTCGAGAGTTTCACGGAGAGGAACTCGTCGATTCGCTTGAGGATGGGCTGGTAGACCCCGCCCGAGAATCGGCCGTTCTGCTGGTAGCAGAGTCCCAGCGTGAGCAGTGCCGGCTCCTCGAACTCGGTCTCGAATTCCTGCTCCGGCCGGTCGTCGAGCTCGGCCAGCCCGTGCTCGAGACGAGTCACCTCGAGCGCTCGCTCGCGCACGTTGTGCGCCTTCTCGGTGTTGAGCACGAGAATGCGATGCGCCACCGCGTGGTCGGGCACGACGATGGCGACGATGGCCTTGGCGCCCAGCTGCCGCAATGCGCCCAACCGGTGGTAGCCGTTGGGGGTCCAGTACTTGCCGTCGTCGGAGCGGACCACGACGACCGGGTCGAGGTAGCGGTCCAGCTTGTCGATCGCCTTGGCGAGCTTGGCGACGTGAGATTCCGAGAGATCACGCTGGTACGGTGTGGGCTCGACTTTGGCGAGCGGCAGCCCCGCGAGGAGCTGCCAGTTGCCGCCGAGCGGGTCGCGGTAGGCGCCGAGGACGGTGCCGCCGTCCGCCTCGATCGTCTCCTGCAGCTTCTGGAGG
This sequence comes from uncultured Gemmatimonadaceae bacterium, assembly GCA_964641215.1. Classification (GTDB taxonomy): domain Bacteria; phylum Gemmatimonadota; class Gemmatimonadetes; order Gemmatimonadales; family GWC2-71-9; genus 13-1-40CM-70-15. The sequence continues at coordinate 12,495 of CAZXKD010000001.1, read as the reverse complement.
GCCGGGGGCGGGGCGGCGACGAGCTGCTTGGCGCCCAGGCCGCGCGACTCGGCGGCCGCCTGCTTCGGCTTCCGCCGGGTTGCTTTTTTCTTTTTCGGTTTCTCCGCCATCAGGGTCTCCGCTCCCCGCCGAGCCGAGTCAGTCCGGCGCGGGCCTCGTCCACATACGGCTTGAGCACGTCGTCCGCGTGTGCCCACGCGGCCGCGACGTACGTGTAGGCCGCCACCGCCCGGTCGCGCCGGCCCAGCCGTTCGTTCAAGCGGCCCCGCGCCAGCATGCGGATGATCTCCGACGGGAGCGTCGGCAACCACGAGCCGTCAATGTGTCGGTTGAGCCACGTGAGCGCCTCCTGCGGGCGGCCGCGGGTTTCGAGGAGTTGGGCCCGCTGCAGCTCGTCCAGGGAACACACGGTGAAACACGCCGTGTCCGGGAGGGCGAGGAACTGCCGGAGCGCCTCCGCGCTGTCGCCTCGAGCCAGAGCCAGGTAGGCCTTGGTCGACTGGATCATGTATCCGATAACGTCCTTGGCGATGGGCGGTGCGGTCGGGGGCAGGTGCCCCGCCGAGGCCTCCAGTCCCAGCTCCGCCCGTCTCAGCGCGGCCGTATCTCGGCGCGAGCCCCACCACGCGATGCTCCAAAGCGCACCCTGGCTGTGACTGTCGACCCAGCGATGAAATACGACGTCGACGCTCTCGGGCGTGACGGCGCCGAGGATCGCCAGTTCCGGATAGAGCAGCGCGAAGGCGGTGCCGGACTCTCTGTAGGCGTCGTGGAGGTGACCCCGGTAGGCGAGGGCCATCGCCAGAACCCCCTTGGCCTGAAGCGAGTCGGTGGCGGTCGTGGCGTGTTGGAGCTTGTAGGCGGCGAATCGCCGCGCGACCCGGACCTGGGTCTCCGCGGAGTCGGGAGCGCGGTCGAACACGCCACCTGAAAAGAAGAAGAGACTCGGCGCGAGCGAATCGAGCAATCGCTCCGTGGCGCCTCCTGACGCCGACCGGAGGTCGATGAGGCGGTCGAACAGTCGAAACAGCTCCGCGTAGCGGCCCTGTGTGCTGACCCGCAGGAACGCGGCGTCGTACCGCCGGGCGGTCTCGGGGCCGCGCAGTTGCAAGGCAAGGCCGATCGCGTGGATATAGGCCGGGGAGAAGGACGAATCGAGCGCGATGGCGCGATCGAATGCGTCCAGTGCCTCCGCGCGGCCGGCTCCGCTTGTCATGCCGACGTGGAAACGGGCGTCGCCCAGCGTGTACCACAGCTCCGGATCGTTGGGGTAGCGCCGGACCGCTTCCTCGAGCGTCGCGTGCAACCGCCGCCCGTAGGTCCACCAGGCCCCGCCGAGCAGCTGCGGGCCGCCGAACACGACGGCCATGAGCGAATCGGCCTGCACCAGTAGGCTCTCGCGTGGCGCCAGCCCGTGGTTCAGCCGCCCGGCGGCGAGCGCGTACTGGCGGGTGAGGGTGTCACTGCCTGAGTGCTGCCAGCCTGCCGCCATGGACGCGTGACTCAGGGCCAGCGCGAACGTGCTGTCCAGCGCGATCGCCTGCTGGTCGTAGGCCAGCGCCGAGTCGTATTGGGAGCGACGCAGGAACTGCTCACCTTGCAGGAACGCCTTGAGGGCGGCGAGCGAGCTCGAGCCGAGCGGGGTGCCGCGCACCACGCCGATGGCGCGGGTCCGGGCGAGCGTGCGCAACACGGCCACGGTGAGGGAGTCGGCGAGTCGATCGACTCGGGCGGAGGCGTCGCGCAAGTCGATGTCGCCGAGCGACGCGCCCGAATTCGCGTCGAGCACGGTGGCGGTGAGCCGCGCCGAGTCCGGGCCCGCCCCCAGCAGCTGCCCGTACACGACGGTGCGGGCACCCGTTTCCCGGCCCAATGCCTGGGCGGAGGAGGCGTCGGCTCGACCCCTCCAGCGCTTGACGACCAACGTGGGCGAGACGGTCCGCAGCGGCCCCGTGCCGTCGAGGCTGCGTGACAGCACGTCGACCAGCCCCTCGTGCCACAAGGTCAGCGTGGGGTCGAGGACGTCGAACGGCGCCACGGCGATGCGGTCGGGATCGAGGAGCGCGGGCCGGCGCGCGCGCAGCGCCGCCCACGCGCCACCGCCCAGGACCCCGGCGGCGGCGGCGACGGCGAGGATCCGCTTCCAGGAGAGGCTGCGGCGGCGCCCGAACCGGACCGGGCCCGTGCCGCCCGTCGTGGTCGCGATGCCCTCGAGCGCCTGGAGGATCTCGACCGCGGTCTGGGGCCGGTCGGCCGGGTTCTTCTCCAGGCACCACATCACCAGCTCCCCCAGCTGCGGCGGCAGATTGGCGCGGTGTTTGGAGAGCTCCTCGACCGGCTCGGTCACGTGCGCCGCGAGCACCTGGTGCGGGCTCAGGCCGGAGAACGGCGGCCGCCCGCCGAGCATCTCGTAGGCCATGGCCCCCAGCGAATAGATGTCGGCGCGGTGATCGACGTTCGGGTCGCCGGCCGCCTGCTCGGGCGCCATATAGGTCGGGGTGCCGATGGCGACGCCCACCGACGTCAGACCGCTCGATCCCGCCGCCTGACTCAGCGCCTTGGCGATCCCGAAGTCGGCCACTAGGGCGTGGCCGCCGGAGAGCAGGACGTTGTCCGGCTTGATGTCGCGATGGATCACGCCGCGGCCGTGCGCGTAGGCGAGCGCGTCGGCGACGTCGTGGAGGATCCGCACGGCCTCGCGCACCGGCAGCTCAGCCTCCCGCGCCAGGCGCGCCCGCAACGACTCGCCCTCGACGAAGGGCATCGTGTAGTACAGCAGGTTGCCGGCGGCGCCGGCCGTGAGCAAGGGCACGATATGCGGGTGCTGCAGCGAGGCCGCGAGCTGCGTCTCGCGGCGGAACCGATCGACGTTCACCCCCGCGCCCAGCTCGGGCGGCAGCACCTTGATGACCACACGCCGCTCCAGCCCCAGCTCCACGGCGACGTACACGCGGCTCATCCCCCCGCCCCCGAGCTCCTTCTCGAAGCGGTACTCGCCGCCGAGCGCGGCTTGGAGGTCGGGGAGGAGGTCGGCCATGGGTCGGAAAGTTAACCTACGGCTTGGCCTTGTTCGGATACGCCGGGGCCGGCGGCACGCTCACCGGGTGCTGCCGAATCTGCCGGGCGAGTACGGCCAGGGCCGCCTCCAGTTGGGCGTCCTGGCCCGCGAACGTCGCGTGTGGCGGGTCGTCCACCACGGTGTCCGGATCCACGCCGTGCCCTTCGATCAGCCAGGCGCCCTCCGGCCCGTACACGCCGAACTCGGCGGCGGTCGCGATGCCCCGGTCGACCAGCACGTTGCTCGAGGTGAGCCAGATCTCGCCGCCCCACCTCCGCATCCCGATCACCTTGCCCAACCCCAGGCGACGCCGCCGGCCAGCGTCGCGAGCCAGAGGTCCCCTTCGGCGGTGAAGACGACGGTGTCGCCGTGTATCGCGGGAAAGCGGTAGTAGCCGCGCGTCGTGGACGCCGGTCCGAGCGGCGGAAGCAGGGTGAGGAGCAGTGCGAACGCGAGCGGACGGTTCATGCAGGATCTCCTGAGCGGGTGGGGACGGCGGCTCTGAAAACTACCCCGTCGCCGCGGGTTCGCTTCGTTGACGGAGGGCCGGGTCCGCTCTAGCTTCCGGTGCCTTCTGCACCGCACCGAGGACGCCCGACGCCGTGCCCAGACACCGCCGCTGGCTGCTCCCCCTCCTGTGCGCCACCGGCGCCGCCTGCGGTGGCCCGTTCCCCCAGAGCTCGCTCCGTCCCCGCTCCGACCTCGCCGTCGCCGCCGATCAGCTGTTCACGGACATCTTCTTGTGGGCGCTGCTGGTCTTCGTCGTGGTCGAGGGAGTCCTGCTCTTCGTCGTCGTCCGATACCGCCAGCGTCCCGGCGCGCCTCATCCCCGGCCGACGCATGGCCACACCATCCTCGAAATCGCTTGGACGCTGGCCCCGGCGCTGATTCTGGTCGTCATCGCCGTGCCCACCGTGCGCACCATCTTCGAGACCCAGGCGGACGCTCCGGCGGGCGCTCTGCGCGTGCAAGTGGTCGGCCACCAGTGGTGGTGGGAGTATCGGTACCCCGACTTCGGCATCGTCACCGCCAACGAGCTGCATCTGCCCGCCGGCCGGCCCGTGTCTCTCGAGCTCACCTCGGCCGACGTGATCCATAGCTTCTGGGCGCCGGGACTGGGGGGCAAGCGGGACGTCATCCCCGGCCGTACCAACCACCTCGTCTTCAATCCCGACTCGGTGGACAGCTTCCCGGGCCAGTGCGCGGAGTTCTGCGGCGCCTCGCACGCCAACATGCGTCTGCGCGTGATGGTGGATCGCGACTCGGTGTTCCAGGCCTGGGTGCGGGCGCAGCAGGCGGGCGCGGCCAGGCTCATCACGGGCGGCGTCGCCGAGCAAGGCCAGCAGGCGTTCAGGCGCTATGGCTGCATCGGGTGTCACACCATGGGAACGATGTCGAGCGCGACGGTCGGGCCGAACCTCACCCATGTGGGGAGCCGGACGACGATCGCGGGCGGCATCTTCCCGAATGATTCGGTGCATCTGGCGCGCTGGATCGGGGACCCGCCGCTCGAAAAGCCGGGCTCCGTCATGCCGAACATGCACGTGCCGCCCCCCGACCTTGCGGCCTTGATCGCCTACCTGCGGAGCATGCGATGAGCGCCCGCGCGGGCGGCGAGGGGGGGGGGTGGAGGGGTAGGCTCTGGAGCTGGTTGACCACGACCGATCACAAACGGATCGGCCTGCTCTATTTCTACACCGCCTTCGTGTTCTTCCTGATCGGCGGGGTCGAGGCGCTGTTCATCCGGGCCCAGCTGGCGCAACCGGGCGGCCACGTCGTCAGCGCCGAGACGTTCAACCAGCTGTTCACGATGCACGGCACCACGATGATTTTCCTCGCCCTGATGCCGCTCACGGCCAGCTTTTTCAATTACATGGTGCCGCTGCAGATCGGGGCCCGCGACGTGGCCTTCCCGCGGCTCAACGCCTTCAGCTATTGGGTGTTCGTGCTGGGCGCGGTGCTCATGAACGCCAGCTGGTTCGCGGGCCCGTTGTTCCACGCCGGCCGGCTCACCGTCGCGCCCGACGCCGGCTGGTTCGGCTACGCCAACCTGACCTCCAGGCAGTACTCCCCCGGCCCGAACATCGATTTTTGGCTGCTCGGCCTCCAGATCCTCGGTGTGTCCTCGCTCGCCGCCGGATTCAACTTCATCGTCACGATCCTGAACCTGCGCGCGCCCGGCATGCGGATGATGCGCCTCCCGGTGTTCAGCTGGATGACGTTGGTCACCTCGTTCCTGATCATCACGGCCTTCCCCGTGATCACCGTGGCGCTCGTGCTGCTGATGTTCGACCGGTTCTTCGGCACCCACTTCTACCTGACGTCCGCCGGCGGCGACCCGGTCCTGTGGCAGCACTTGTTCTGGATCTTCGGTCACCCCGAGGTCTACATCCTCATTCTGCCGGCGATGGGGATCGTCTCCGAGGTGCTGCCGACCTTCGCCCGCAAACCTTTGTTCGGCTACACCGTCGTGGTCTATTCCGGCGTGCTGATCGGCTTCATGAGCTGGGGCGTGTGGAGCCACCACATGTTCGCCGTCGGCCTCGGCCCCATCGCCGACTCGGTCTTCGCGGCGACGACCATGCTCATCGCCGTGCCGACGGGCGTGAAGATCTTCAACTGGCTCGCCACGCTCTGGGGCGGCCAGTTGCGGTTCACGACGGCGATGCTCTTCGCCATCGGCTTCATCGCCCTGTTCACCATCGGCGGGCTCTCGGGCGTCACCCACGCCGCCCCGCCCGCCGACCTGCAGCAGACCGACACCTATTACGTCGTCGCGCACATCCACTACGTGCTGTTTGGCGGCACCATCTTCGGCCTGTTCGCCGGGATGTACTACTGGTGGCCCAAGATGACCGGCCGGCTGCTGTCCGAGACGCTGGGCAAGTGGCACTTCGCCCTGATGTTCGTGGGGATGAACCTGACGTTCTTCCCGATGCATCTGATCGGGCTGCTCGGCATGCCCCGGCGCATCTACACCTACAGCCCCGACCTCGGCGTCTCGACGCTCAACCTGGTCTCGACCATCGGCGCGTTCCTGATCGGCGTCGGCGTCCTGGTGTTCATCGGGAACGTCTGGCGCACCCGCACGCGCGGGCAGTCCGCCGGCAACGATCCCTGGGGCGGAGCCACCCTCGAGTGGACCATCTCCTCGCCGCCGCCGGTGCATAACTTCGACGTGATCCCCACGGTGGCGAGCCGCCTGCCGCGCTGGACCAAGACTCAGCTCAAGGCCATCCCCGAGGGTGCCGAGCTCGCTCCCCCCCCCATCCATGTACCCGCGGGCTCCATCTGGCCGCTCGTCACGGCGCTGGGACTGCCGGTGCTCGCGCTCGCGCCGCTCGCCCACGCGCTGCCGCTCGCGTTCGTGGGCGCCGCGATCGTGCTGTTCGGGATCTACCGGTGGGCGTTCGAGCCGTTCGAGGCCTGAGATGACCCACGCCGCCGCGACCCACCGCACGAGCATGGGGCTCGACAGCCGCAAGATGGCGTTCTGGGCGTTCATCGGGTCGGAGTGCCTGCTCTTCGGCTCCCTGATCTCGACGTACCTCATTTACAAGGGGCGGAGCGTCGTCGGCCCGTACCCGCACGACATCCTCAACATCCCCTTCACCTCGGTCAGCACGTTCGATTTGTTGATGTCGAGCCTCATGATGGTGCTGGCGCTCGCGGCGGTGCAGCGCGGCGACCTCAAGTGGGCGAAGGTCTGGCTCGTGGCGACGGCGCTGCTGGGGATCTTCTTTCTGAGCGGGCAGGTCTACGAGTTCACGTCGTTCGTCCATGAAGGCCTCACGCTCCAGACGAACCTGTTCGGGGCGACGTTCTTCGTCCTCACGGGTACGCACGGCGCCCACGTGACGGTCGGGGTGATCTGGCTGCTCACGCTGTGGGTGCGCGCCCTGCAGGGGAAGTTGACTGCCGCCAACGCGCTCACCGTCGAGATCTGCGGCCTGTACTGGCATTTCGTGGATGTGATCTGGATCGTCATCTTCACCGTCGTGTACCTGATTCAATGAGCGTCGGAGGAGCGATGCCGCCCGAGCGCCCGACCACGCCGCACACGCACCCCACGGCCGGAGTCTACCTCCGCGTGGCAACCGTCCTCGTGATGCTCACGGTGATCGAAGTCGGTGTCTTCTACGTGCCCGCGTTTCATCCGATCCTCGTGCCGGCGCTGCTCGTCCTCTCGGCGGTCAAGTTCACGCTCGTGGTGATGTTCTACATGCACCTCAAGATGGACAGCCGGTTCTTCACGTTCCTCTTCGGGGGACCGCTGCTGCTCGGCCTGGGGATGACGTTGGGCCTGATGTTCCTCTTCGGAGCGTTCGCCTTGCGGAAGTAGCGTGCACCTGCATCCCAGCGTGGTCGTCGGGCTCGCCCTCCTGGGCGGGCTGTATGTCGTTTGGGGTGGCCTCCGCGCCCCGCGCCGGCGCGTCGCGGCCTTTGCCGGCGCGCTGCTCGTCATGCTGCTCGCCTTGAACGGCCCGCTGCACGATCTGTCCGACCACTCCCTGTTCAGTGCCCACATGGTGCAGCACCTCGGGCTCACCCTGGCGTTCCCGCCGCTGCTGCTGTATGGGACGCCCGCGTGGGTGCTGCGGCCGCTGCTTGCTCCGCGCGCGGTGTTCCGCCTCGCCGCCTGGGTGACGCGGCCGCTCCCGGCCGCCCTGTGCTTCCTCGCTCCGATCTCGCTGTGGCACTTCCCGGTCTTCTACGAAGCGGCGCTGCGTCACCACGGGCTGCACATCGCTCAACACCTGGTGTTCATCGCCACGTCGGTGCTGATGTGGTGGCCGGTGCTCTCGCCGGTACCGGAGCTGCCGCGTATCTCCTACCCGGCGCAGATGGGCTATTTGTTCCTGCTGGGGATTCCCCTGTCCGTGGTGGGGGCGTTGATCACGCTGTCGGACCGGGTGCTGTACCCCTTCTATGCGAGCGCGCCGCGCGTGTGGGGCCTGTCGCTGCTGGTCGACCAGCAGATCGGCGGCCTGCTCATGTGGGTGCCCGGCGGGCTGGTGCTGTGGCTGGCGATGACGGTGGTTTGGTTCCGCTGGGCCGCTCGCGAGGAGCGGGGCGACGTGGAACGAGCGGTGCCGCTGGAGGCCTACGCTACTCGCCTTCCTGTGTCTCCCCCAGGGGATGTCGCTTGAGCTCCTCGCCGATCTTGGGGTGCTCGCGCCAGAGAAAATAGCCCATCCCCAGGGCGGCGATGGCGTTGCCGATCGCCACGTTCCACCACGCCAGCGCGCCGAGCAGGGGCTTGGCGAGCAGCGCCACGAGGATGTAGAAGCCGAACTCGAAGAAGCAGAAGGCGACCACGACCAGGAACAAGGTCGACGGCGCCTCCTCGACCTCGGCGGCGAGCGCGGCGGCAATGCAGCCCACTACCACGAACGCGCTCACATGGATCATCGTGTAGCCGATGACCCGGGAATAGTCGATCACCACGTGGGGCGGCTGATCACCGAAGAAGACGGCGCCCCCGAGCATCGCCGGCGTGAAGAAGGGGCGGCCGTTGATCGTATCCACGACGAGGAACCACAGCGCGACGGCCCCCGCGCCGATGCAGCCGGCGATGAAGCCCTCGCGGAGGATCCTGTTGAGCTGCATGCACGGCTCCGGGGCTGGGTCCCGACCAATATATTACAAATATGGGTCTGCGCATTCCCGTGATGTATCCGCTCTGTCTCGTTCTCGGAGCGGTCCTGGTCACGGCCGCCGCCCTCGCGCATCCCGTCCTCGAGGGAGACGGAGCGGCGCAGCTCGCCGCGATCGCGCGGTCGCGCGACTGGGCGACGATTCACTGGGGATTTCTGTTCGCCTTCCCCCTCTCGATCACGGGGTTGAGCGGCGTCGTCGGCGTCACCGTCGGCACGCCGGGCGAGCGCGCGACCCGGGCCGGCCTCGGGGTCGCTGTCTTCGCCTACGCCTGCTGGATGATCATCGTCGCGTTCATGCTGGGCACGGGCGGGACGCTCGCCGGTGCCTACACCCAGGGCGTGTCTGGCCTGGCGGCCACGCAGGCGGTGTTCCTGTACGACGTGCTGCGCCCGTTCGCCCTCACCGCGCAGCGCGCGGGAGCTTTCAGCTTGGGGCTCGCGACCTCCCTGTACGGGTGGGGGATATGGAGCGGGAGGGCCCTGCCGCGGTGGACGGCCGCGGTGGCGATGGCCGCAGGCGCCACGGGGGCCGCGCTCGCGCTCGCGGCCCCCGCGTCATCCTCCCTCGATCAAGCCGCCTTCGCGCCGCCCGTCGTGTGGCAGCTGGTGACGGGGCTGGTGCTGCTGCGGCGGCCGCTGGCGGCCTGAGCGCCGTCAGGGCATGCGCAGCCGGATGACTTCCTCCTGCTTCCGGAAGACGTTGTAGGAGATCACGGTCACGATGTCGCCGGCCTTCGCGTCGCGGAGTGCCGCGCGGAACTCCGCCCGCGTCCGCACCGGTTGGCCGTTCACCTTGAGGATGACGTCGGGTCCCCCGTTGCTGCCCTGGGGGATCAGGCGGCCGTAGGCCGGGCCGTCGGGCGAGACGTCGGTCACCACCAGCCCGCCGCCGTTCTTGGCCACGGGTTTGAGCTGGGGATCGGCGGCGTCTTCCTGGGAGACCGGCTCCACCGTGATGCCGAGCGAGGTGCGGCTGGAGGCTCTCTCGGCCGGGCCCGTCTCGCGCGCCGCCGTCTGCTCCTCGCTCGCGTCCGCGCCGGCCGGTGCGGCTTGCAGCCGGACCGTGATGGTCCGCTGCTCCCCGTTCTCCCGGCGCACCGTCAGGTCGACGGTCTCGCCCGGCTTCTTGAAGGCGACCCGCTGCTGCAGTTGGGCCACGTACTCCACTGGCTGCCCGTCGAGCGCCGTGACCACGTCCCCTTGCTGGAGGCCGGCCTTCTTGGCCGGGGAGTCGTCGCTGCTGAAGTCCTCCACCAGCACTCCGCGCACCTGCCGGAGGCCCACCTTCTCCGCGTCTTCGGGGCGGACCTCGCCGATCAGGACTCCCATGACGGCGCGCTGCACGCGTCCGTGGGCGATAAGCTGGGTCATCACGTTGCGGACCAGGTTGATCGGAATGGCGAAGCCGTAGCCGGCGTAATAGCCGGTCTCGCTCGCGATCGCCGAGTTGATGCCGACCACTTCGCCGTGGACGTTGACGAGCGGGCCCCCCGAGTTGCCGGGGTTGATCGCCGCATCGGTCTGGATGAAGTCCTGGATCCCGTAGCCGGGACGTCCCTGACTCAGTCCGTCCAGCCCTCGTCCTTTGGCGCTGACGATGCCGGCGGTCACCGTAAAGGAGAACGCCAGCGGGTTGCCGATCGCCAGCACCCACTCGCCGATCCGCGTCGAGTCGGAGTTGGCGAAGGCGACCGTCGGCAGTCCCTGGGCGTCGATTTTGATCACGGCCACGTCGGTCTCGGGGTCGGTCCCGACGACGCGGGCGAGGAACTCCCGCTTGTCGAGCAGCCGCACCATGACCTTGTCCGCCCCCGCCACCACGTGGTTGTTGGTCAGGATGTAGCCGTCGGCGGAGACGATGAACCCGGAGCCGGTGCCCCGCTCGATCTGGGGCCCGCGCCGCAGCTGCGGAAAGAAGTCTTCGAACCCCGGTGGGACCACCCGGTGCGCGTCGGCGCGCTCGCGGTGCTCGGAGCTGATGAACACCACGGCGGGCTTGACGTGCTCGGCCACGGCGGCGAACGCGTCGCCCAGATCCGCGGCGGGCTTTGCCGCCGGCAGCGCGACGCGCGGGGCCGCCGTTTGGGCGAGGATGGAACTCGCTTCCGCCGCCCGTCCGTTGCGGGGAAGGTTCAGGGCCGATGCGAACGCCAGCCCGAACACGAACGCGATCCCCACCAGCGAAATGAATTTCAACCAGTCACGTGTGCGCACAGACATCGGTTGCTCCCGGCTTCGAAGATGGGATGAGATGCTACGCCTTCTTGTTCTTTTCGTCGTCCACTATCTCGTAATCGGCGTCGACGACGTTGTCCTTCTCCGCTTTGGCTCCCGCCGCGGGCTCACTCGGGCCGGCCTGCGCGCCGGCCTCCCCTCCTCCCGCCCCTCCCCCCCCTGTCCCCCCGCCGCGCGCCGCCGCATACAGGCTCGCGCCGGCGGCCGAGTAGGCCTGCTGCAGCTCTTCCAGCGCCTTGGCGATCGCGTCGGCGTCGCCGCTGCGGAGCGCCTTCTTGGCCCCGTCGACGGCGCCGTCCAGGCGGGACTTCAGGTCCGCCTCCAGCTTGTCGACCCACTCCTTGGAGCTCTTCTCCACCTCATACACCAGCGTATCGAGGCGGTTGCGCCGCTCGATCTCGTCCCGCCGGCGCTTGTCCTCGACGGCATGGGCCTCCGCATCCTTGACCATCTTGTCGATGTCCTTGTCACCGAGCCCGGAGGAGGCCTCGATGCGGATCTTCTGCTCCTTGCCGGTCGCTTTGTCCTTCGCCGACACGTGGAGAATGCCGTTGGCGTCGATGTCGAACGTCACTTCGATCTGCGGCACGCCCCGCGGGGCGGGCGGAATGCCCGTCAGCTGGAACTTGCCGATCGTCCGGTTGTCGATCGCCATCTGGCGCTCACCCTGCAGCACGTGGATCTCGACCGTGGTCTGCGTGTCCTCGGCGGTCGAGAAGACCTCCGACTTCTTGGTCGGGATGGTGGTGTTGCGGGGGATGAGTACCGTGGTGACCCCGCCCAGCGTCTCGATGCCCAGGGACAGCGGGGTCACGTCGAGCAGCAGGACGTCCTTGACTTCACCCGCCAGCACGCCGCCCTGGATGGCGGCGCCGATCGCCACGACCTCGTCCGGGTTGACGCCCTTGTGCGGCTCCTTGCCGAAGAACTTCTGCACGATCTCCTGCACCTTGGGCATGCGCGTCTGCCCGCCGACCAGAATCACCTCGTCGATGGCCGAGGGCTTGAGGGCGGCGTCCTTCAGCGCCTGCTCCATCGGCGCGATGGTCCGCTGCACCAGGTCGTCCACCAGCTGCTCGAGCTTGGCCCGGGTGAGCGTCAGGTTCAGATGCTTGGGGCCGGACTGGTCCGCCGTGATGAAGGGGAGGTTGATCTCCGTCTGCATCACCGTGGACAGCTCCATCTTGGCTTTTTCGGCCGCCTCCTTGAGGCGCTGCAGCGCCATCGGATCCTTCGAAAGGTCGATGCCCTGGTCGCGCTTGAACTCCGCCACCAGCCATTCGATGATCCGCTGGTCGAAATCGTCGCCCCCCAGGTGGGTGTCGCCGTTGGTGCTCTTGACCTCGAAGACGCCCTCGGCGAGCTCGAGGATCGAAATGTCGTAGGTGCCGCCGCCCAGGTCGTAGACGGCGACCTTCTCCTCCTTCTTCTTGTCCAGCCCGTAGGCCAGCGCCGACGCGGTCGGCTCGTTGATGATGCGGACCACATCGAGCCCGGCGATCTTGCCGGCGTCCTTGGTCGCCTGCCGCTGCGAGTCGTTGA